>SVGV01000003.1 GCA_015056185.1 Clostridiales bacterium
ACTTCCTGCCAGAGCGCATGTAAAACCAGCTGCGGCGTAGCAAACCAGAAGTGCGAAAGCAATAAATAAGTTGGAACGGGATGCCGCCTCTTAGGCGGCATTTTTGTTTTGGAAAGGATCAGGATTTGGTACATCAATACAGCTTAAACGGTTACCATATTGTGCTGGATACCGCCAGCGGCTCTGTACACGTGGTGGATGAAGTGGTGTATGACCTCATCGCCATGTATCATCAGTACGGTAAAGAGGAGATCACAAACCGGCTTTTGCAGCGGTACGCCCACCGTGAGGATGTAACAAAGGAAGAAATCGACCTGTGCTTTGAAGATGTAGAAGCGCTGATCAAAGATGGAAAGCTGTTTTCGGAAGATGGCTTTGCCGGCATCGCTCCGGTGCTGAAAGAACGCTCCGGCGATGTCATAAAGGCGCTTTGCCTCCACGTGGCCCATACCTGCAACTTAAACTGCAGCTATTGCTTTGCCAGCCAGGGCAAATACCATGGCGAGCGGGCTGTGATGAGCTTTGAAGTGGGTAAACGGGCGCTGGATTTCTTGATGGAGCATTCCGGCAGCCGCAGGAATCTGGAGGTGGATTTCTTCGGCGGCGAGCCGCTCATGAATTTTGAGGTGGTAAAGCAGCTGGTCGCCTATGCCCGCAGCGTGGAACAGGAGCGGGGCAAGAACTTCCGCTTTACCCTTACCACCAACGGGATGCTCATCGATGATGATGTCATCGATTTTTGCAACCGTGAGATGAGCAATGTGGTGTTAAGTCTGGATGGCCGTAAGGAGATCCACGACTTGACACGGGTGGATTATAACGGCAAGGGCAGCTATGATGCCATCGTGCCCAAGTTCCAAAAGCTTGTGAAAGAGCGGGGGAACCAGGGGTATTATATGCGGGGCACCTTTACCCATGCAAACCCGGATTTTACCAAAGATGTGTTCCACATGGCGGATCTTGGGTTTACAGAGCTGAGCATGGAGCCCGTGGTCACTGCCCCGGGGGATGGGGCAGCTTTGACGAAAGAGGATATTGAGATCGTCAAAAAAGAATACGAAGTGCTGGCCAAGGATATGATCAAACGGCAAAAGGAAGGAAGGCCCATCACCTTCTACCACTACATGCTGGATCTGGAAAACGGGCCGTGCATCTATAAACGGGTATCGGGCTGCGGCAGCGGCACGGAATACATGGCGGTGACCCCCTGGGGAGATCTGTACCCCTGCCACCAGTTTGTGGGGGAAGAGGATTTCTGCATGGGCAATGTGTTTGATGGGGTCACAAAGCCGGAGATTCGGGAGGCGTTTCGGGCCTGCAATGCCTATTCCCGTCCGGAGTGTGCCGATTGCTGGGCTAAGCTTTACTGCAGCGGCGGGTGTGCCGCCAACGGTTACCATGCCACCGGCAGCATCCAGGGTGTGTATGAAGCCGGCTGTGAATTGTTCAAAAAGCGCATGGAATGTGCCATCATGATGAAGGCTGCTGAACAAGACGCATAAAAAAAGAGCCGCTAAGCGGCTCTTTTTGTTTATTTAGCTTCTTGCAAGGCCATCCACCTGAAGCACCACACCGGTGATGTAGCCAGCTTCTTCCGATGCTAAAAAGACGAATGCATTGGCGATATCTTCCGGCTGGCCCAGTCTGCGCAGAGGGATCTGGGCGACGAGGGGCGCGATGACCTCTTTGGGTACGGCTTTCATCATATCGGTCTCGGTGATGCCGGGGGCTACGGCGTTGACCCGGATGCCCTTGGGGCCCAGCTCCCGTGCCAGGGAAAGGGTAAAGCCGTTAACAGCGAATTTGCTGGTGGGGTAGGCCACGCCGCTGGGCTGACCGTAGATGCTCACCATGGAAGAGGTGTTGAGCACCACGCCGCTGCCCTGCGCCTCCATATATTTTACGGCGGCTTTGGTGGCGTTATAGATGCCTTTGAGGTTCAGATCCAGGACTTTATCAAAGGTTTCTTCGGTGTAGTTCATAAAGGGGGTGCTTTCGGATACCCCTGCGTTGTTCACCAGGATATCGATGGTGCCGTACTTTTCGGCGATGGCATCAAAGGCGGCGGCAACATCGGCACCGCTGCTCAGGTTGGGGTAGATGCCTTCCACAGCGGCATCGGGGTATTTGGCCTTAAGCTCTGCTACGGCTTTCTCGGCGGTCTCCTGACGGCTGGCCGTCAAAACAACTTTGGCGCCTTCCTTCAAAAATGCTTCTACGGTGGCAAAGCCGATGCCGCGGCTGCCGCCGGTAACGATTGCAACTTTATCTTTTAACCTCATGGTGATTCCTCCTGTTTTTTTCTTTATTATACACCATAAATGGGACGTTAAACTGTTGTTTTTACAACGGATCAATAAAAAATCGATTCAAAAATGGCAAAGAATTGTTTGGGGCGGGGGAGTGTGCTAAACTGATGCAGTAACAGAAAGGAGGCACAGGATGAACAGCACCAAGAATAAGCTATATTTGATCCTTTCCATGGTGATCTTTGGTACCATCGGCATGTTCAGAAAATTCATCCCGCTGCCCTCCGGTATGCTGGCCATGGCCAGGGGGTTCATCGGCACGGCATCGTTATTGGCCATTGTGTATTTAAGGGGCAGCAGGCTGAACGCAAAAGTGATAAAAGCCAATGCGCTAAAGCTGTGCCTTTCCGGTGCCCTCATCGGCTTTAACTGGATCCTGCTGTTTGAGGCCTACCGCTACACCACTGTGGCTACTGCCACCCTTTGCTATTATATGGCGCCCATCTTTGTGTTTCTTGCATCGCCCTTTTTGTTCCGGGAAAAGCTGGGGATGAAAAAGGTTTTGTGCATCGCCGTTGCCCTTGTGGGCATGGTGCTGGTATCCGGCATTTTAGAGGCGGATTTTGGCGGCAGCAATGCATCCCTCGGGATCCTGATGGGCCTTGGCGCTGCGCTGCTCTATGCCAGTGTCATTGTGATGAACAAGCGCATCGTAGGGGTGAACGCCTATGATAAAACCATCGTCCAGCTGTTTTCCGCTGCGGTGGTGGTATTGCCCTACACATTGCTCATGGAGGATGTTGCATCGGTTACGCTGGATGGTACGGGCATCATCATGCTGCTGGTCGTGGGGGTCATCCACACCGGCATCACCTATGCGCTGTACTTTGGCAGCATTGATTCTTTGTCCACCCAAACGGTGGCGCTGTGCAGCTACATCGACCCTGTTGTCGCCATTTTCATCTCTGCGTTTGTGCTGATGGAGGATATCGGGCCGATGGGGATCATCGGTGCTGTGCTGGTATTGGGCAGCACTATGCTGAGCGAACTGAATCTTACAAAAAAGAAGGAGTAGCCTTTGCCTTGCGGGGTCGAAAGCTGCTTTTCTTACAGCTTTTACGGGTGCCTCTGATGGGGCACCTTTTTTTACGGGTAGTGTGATTTTTTGGAGCAAATAGGGAAATAAACCTATGAAAACAGTGCTGATGGTGATAAAATAGAAAAAATGCCGAAAACCGGTTGGTAAAAAAATACAGACCTCCGGGATTTGGTATGCACAGAGATAGCCTTAGTTTAAGATACTTGGATTTTTACGGAAAGCAAAAGGAGCGGATGACATGAGGAAAAAAGCAATCCTGTGTTTGGCCGATGGCTCTACCTATACCGGCACCATGTTTGGCGCCTGTAAAGAAGTCATCGGAGAACTGGTTTTTAACACCGGTATGACGGGCTACCAGGAGGTTTTGACGGACCCCAGCTACGGCGGGCAGATGGTTATGTTAACGTACCCCACCGTTTGGAATTACAGCACCGGCATCCCCGAAAGCTATTCCTTAAAAGTGCATATGAAGGCCTTTATCGTGCAGGATCTGTGCGAGGTGCCCGGAAGCCAGATCGAGCAGCTTTCTTTGGAAGGCTACCTTGAGAAGAACGGCGTAACCGGCCTTTGCAATGTGGATACCCGTGCCATCACCAGAAAGATCCGTGAAGCAGGGGTCATGAACGCCGCCATTACCACGGAAGAGGTGACGGAGGACCTGCTTCGTAAGATCCGCAATTACCGCATCAAAAACCCTGTGGATGCTGCCACCTGTGAGGGTGCTTACTTCATCCCCGGTACGGGCCCCTGTGTGGCTGTGCTGGATATGGGTGCAAAAAACAGCATCGTACAGACGCTGCTTTCCTATAACTGTGCTATGAAGGTTTACCCCGCCCGCACCCCCGCTTATAAGATCCTGGAAGGGGGCTGCGATGGTGTGATCATCACCAACGGCCCGGGAGACCCCAAGGATAACGACTACGCCTTCAGCGCCATCCGCGAGCTGATGGAAAACAAATACACCATGGGCATCGGCCTGGGTCACCAAATGATGGCGTTAGCTCATGGGGGCGACACCTACAAAATGCCCTTTGGTCACCGGGGCGCCAACCATCCCGTAAAGGACCAGGAGACCGGCAGGATCCGCATTACCAGCCAGAACCACGGCTATGCGGTGGATGGGGAAAAACTGCCCAATGGCGGCACTGTGCTGTTTAAGAGCGTGAATGACGGCAGCGTAGAAGGCATGCGGTATGAAAACGGCTTCTCCGTACAGTTCAACCCCGATGCCTCCCCCGGGCCTCAGGATACCCGTTATTTGTTCAAAGAGTTCCTTTCTGTAGTTGAGAGTAGGAGGAAATAACCATGCCCAAACGTCAGGATATTAAAAAGGTATTGGTCATCGGCTCCGGCCCCATCGTAATCGGACAGGCTGCCGAGTTTGACTACGCAGGCACCCAGGCCTGCCGTGTACTGAAAGAAGAAGGCATGGAGGTAGTGCTGGTCAACTCTAACCCCGCTACCATCATGACGGATCAGGACATCGCTGATAAAGTTTACCTGGAGCCCCTTACGGTAGATTCTTTGGAAAAGATCATCGACCGGGAGCGGCCCGATTCCCTTTTGGCCACCCTGGGCGGCCAGACGGGGTTGAACCTTGCGGTGGAACTCCATGAAGCTGGCGTGTTGAAGAAGTACGGCGTAAAGCTGCTGGGTACCGATGTGGAAAGCATCAAACGCAGTGAGGATCGAGAAGAGTTTAAAGATATGATGATCGCCATTGGCGAACCCATCATTGAAAGTGCTGTGGTGCAGAGCCTGCCCGAGGCCATGGCTTATGCCCGCAAGGTGGGCTACCCCCTGATCATCCGCCCTGCCTATACCCTGGGCGGCACCGGCGGCGGCTTTGCCTTTAACGCAGAAGAACTGGCCAGCATCGCAACGGCGGGCATGCGCGCCAGCCGTACCGGCCAGGTGCTCATTGAAAAGAGCGTGTTTGGCTGGAAGGAGATCGAATACGAAGCCATGCGGGATAGTGCCGGCAACTGCATTACCGTGTGCAACATGGAAAACTTTGACCCCGTGGGCATCCACACCGGTGACTCCATCGTGGTGGCCCCCACCCAGACTTTGAAGGACAGCGAGCATCAGATGCTCCGCAGCAGCGCCATCAACATTGTAAACGCCCTGAACATCGAGGGCGGCTGCAACGTGCAGTTTGCATTGGAACCCAGCGGAAAGCGGTACTATGTTATTGAAGTAAACCCCCGCCTTTCCCGCTCCAGCGCATTGGCCAGCAAGGCCACCGGCTACCCCATCGCAAAGGTGGCTACCCGGGTGGCCATCGGCTACCATCTGGATGAGATCGTAAACGGTGTTACCGGTACCACCACCGCCTGTTTTGAGCCTTCCTTGGACTATCTGGTGGTAAAATACCCCCGTTGGCCCTTTGATAAATTCCCCAATGCGGATACCCGCATCGGCACCCAGATGAAGGCCACGGGCGAAGTTATGTCCATCGGCAGCAACTTCCGTTCTGCCCTGTTAAAGGCAGTGCGCAGTCTGGAATTAAAGCAGTATTCTTTGGAGATGCCCTCCATGCGTCAGTACAGCGAAGCGGAACTGATGGACATGGTGCGCCATGCCAACCACCAGCGTTTGTTTGTACTGGCCGAGTTGATGCGTCGGGGCGTGGGCATCGATACCCTGTTTGAAGCCACCCAGATCGACCCCTGGTTCCTGGGACACGTGGCCGGCATTGTGCAGACGGAGGAAAAGGCAAAGCATATTCCTCTGAACCTTTACAATTACGAGACCCTTTTGGAAATGAAGCGGGATGGCGTAGCCGATGCAGCCCTTGCCCAGTGGAACAACGTAAGCGAGGATGAAGTCCGCGCCCTGCGCAAACGCCTTGGCGTTATGCCCAGCTACCGCATGGTGGATACCTGCGGTGCCGAGTTTGCTGCCGTCAGCCCCTACTATTATTCCTGCTACGGTGCCGAAAACGAGTTTGTGGATAACGGCAAAAAGCGGGTGTGTGTATTGGGCAGCGGCCCCATCCGCATTGGCCAGGGTATTGAGTTTGACTATTGCAGCGTCCATTGCGTCTTCTCTTTGGAGCGCATGGGCTATGATACCGTCATCATCAACAACAACCCCGAAACGGTTTCTACCGACTTCGATATTTCCAGCCGTCTGTACTTTGAGCCCCTCACCCGTGAGGATGTGCTCAACGTGCTGGAGATGGAGAATCCCCTGGGCGTTGTGACCCAGTTTGGCGGCCAGACCGCCATCAAGCTGGCCGGCAGCGTGGAAGGTGCGGGCTTCAGCATCCTGGGTACCGATTTTGATGCCATCGACCGGGCTGAGGATCGGGAACGGTTTGACGAGATGATGAACAAGCTGGATATCGACCGCCCCCGCGGCGATACCGTGTTTACCAGCGAGGAGGCCGTTGCTGCGGCCAACCGCCTGGGTTACCCCGTGCTGGTGCGCCCCTCTTACGTATTGGGCGGCCAGGGCATGGAGATCGCCTATGAAGACCGGGATGTGCGGGAGTTTATGGCCATCATCGGCAGCGGCCAGGAGCACCCCATCTTGGTGGATAAATACCTGCGCGGCACCGAGATGGAGGTAGACGCCATCTGCGATGGTGAGGACATCCTCATCCCCGGTTTGATGGAGCATATCGAGCGGGCCGGCGTACACAGTGGTGACAGCATCAGCGTGTACCCCGCCAACGGCGTCTCAAGGGAAGAAGCCAACCAGATCATCGATATTACCCGCCGCATCGCCAACGAGCTGAACGTAAAGGGCCTGATGAACATCCAGTTCATCCGCATGGATGGCCAGCTGTATGTCATCGAGGTCAACCCCCGCAGCAGCCGTACGGTGCCTTACATCAGCAAGGTGACCGGCGTACCCATGGTAGAGCTGGGCGTAAGGGCATCCTTTGGCGAAAAGGTGAAGGATATGGGCTTTGGCACCGGCCTTCGCCCCAAAGCCGGCGTATACGCCATTAAGCAGCCGGTATTCAGCACCGAAAAGCTGCCCGATGTGGGCGTAAGCCTTGGGCCTGAAATGAAATCCACCGGCGAGGTGCTGGGCCTTTCCACCTCTTACGATGAAGCCCTGCTTAAGGCCATGATCTCCAGCCGGACCCAGATCCCCACGGGCGGCGGCGTGCTCATCACCGTGAAGGATGCCGACAAACCCGAGGCTGTAGAGCTGGCACGGCAGTATGCGGAACTGGGCTTTACCATCTATTCCACCTCCGGTACGGCAAAGCTGCTGCGCGAAAACGGGGTAGAGGTACACCAGACCGATGAAAGCCGCGGCCGTTTGGAGAGCCTGCTTGATGAGATCGCCATGGGCACCTTTGGCCTCATCATCAACACCCCCACCAATGGCCGTATGCCCCACAGCGATGGCTTCCAGATCCGCCGTCGTGCGGTGGAGTGCGGCATCCCCTGTTTGACCAGTCTGGATACCGCAAAGGTCATGCTGGGCTGCGTGCAGCTGATGCGCAACGGCATGGGCATCACCCCCATGGGCTTACACGACATCCCCCGAAAGGAAAAATAAAATGGTAGCCATTGTTGACTACGGCGTGGGCAATTTGCACAGCGTGCGAAAGGCCTTCGCATACATTGGCCAGAAGGCCGAAATCACCAGTGATGCAGACGTGATCCGCAATGCGGATCACGTCCTTTTACCCGGCGTGGGTGCGTTTTATGATGCACGGATGCGTTTAAAAGAGACGGGCATGGAAGAGGCTGTTCGTGAGGCGGTCATTTCCGGCAAGCCCACATTGGGCATTTGCCTTGGGATGCAGCTGTTGTTTGAAAACAGTTTGGAAAACGGCGATCATAAAGGGTTGGGCTTGTTACAGGGCAGTGTTGTGCCCTTTACCGGGCAGCTTAAAGTACCCCACATGGGCTGGAACTCCTTGACCTTCCATGGAGGCAGCCCCTTGTTCCGTGGGTTAAAGGATGGAGACCATGTGTACTTCGTCCATTCTTACCATGTGCCTTTTTTGAATGAAGCCGGTTTTATGGGCGCCACGGCCGATTACGGCGTACCCTTTGTGGCGGCCATCCAGAAGGAAAACTTGTTTGCCACCCAGTTCCACCCCGAAAAGAGCGGGGAAGTGGGGCTTACCATGCTCAAGAACTTTGCAGCCATTTAGGAGGGGAAAACCATGTTAACAAAACGGATCATCCCCTGCTTGGATGTAAAAGGCGGCAGGGTGGTAAAAGGCATTAATTTTGTGGATATCGTGGATGCAGGCGACCCGGTAGAGGCCGCCAAAGCCTACGATGCCGCCGGTGCGGATGAACTGGTGTTTTTGGACATCATGGCATCGGCGGAAGGCAAAAAGACCATGCTGGATGTGGTGGAGCAGGTGGCAAGCGAGGTGTTCATCCCCTTTACGGTGGGGGGCGGCATCCGCACCATCGAGGCCATCCGGGAAACGCTGTTGGCCGGGGCGGATAAAGTTTCGCTGAACTCCCCCGCAGTGCGGGAGCCGGAGCTCATTGCCCGGGCGGCGGACCGCTTTGGCAGCCAGTGCGTGGTGGTGGCGGTGGATGCCCGCCGCAACGAAAAAAACAGCTGGGATGTTTACATCAACGGCGGCCGGGTCAACACCGGATGGGACGCCATTGAGTGGATCAAACGGGCGGCCTCCTTGGGCGCAGGGGAGGTCCTTTTGACCAGCATGGATGGAGACGGCACCAAAGCCGGGTACGATTTGGAACTGAACAAAGCGGCCGCCGCTGCGGTGAACATCCCCATCATTGCATCGGGCGGGGCGGGCAAGCTGGAGCATTTTTACGATGTGTTCAATGATGCCCATGTGGATGCAGCTTTGGCAGCATCCCTCTTCCACTTTGGTGAGATGGAGATCAAGGATTTAAAACGGTACTTATCCAAGCGGGGAGTGCCCATTCGGTTATAAATCAGGCGTAATAAAAAAGGACGGCTAAGCCGTCCTTTTTGTTTTTCTGCGGAGGATCATGAATCCGATGAGTGCGATGGATAAAGTAATCAGAATAGAAAGCGGGATCAGCAGAGGCGAACCTTGCGGCTCAGCATCGGATGTATCGTATTGATCGATGATCTCTTTGGTTTCATGATAGGGGTAAACATCAATACCATTCATGTTGACCGTTGGTAATTCGGGTTCCTCGTAAGAGATCGGCGCAGAGGGGATGATCCACGCCAGCTCACCGGAATCTCCCGGGATCAGAGCCATGGGGATCCGGAAATAGGGCTGCCCGCTGACCAATAGTGTGCCCTGGGGTACATGACCAAAGGCTGCTTTGACCCGGGCATAATAATCGGTTTTGCCTTCTTCGCTGCCAAATGCAGGGATGGTCCATTTGCCCACATTGGCTTCTATCCGCTTGCGTTCTTCCTCGCTTAACGAAGCATTGGGCGGCACGGGGAGGCCTTTGCTGATTTGGAAAACGGCGGTTTTGCCATTGGCATAGATGGGCAGCATCCACACAACGCTGCCTTGTTCTTTTAAAATGGAGGTAACCTCGTGGTGTGAATCGGTTTTCAGCCGGAATAGGTTTACATCCACATACACTTTTTGTGCCAGGGAGAGGTCCACATCCGCTTGCGTGATTTTGGTGCCCATTTCCACAAGGCTGTTGTTAAAAAGCTCCACGATCTTCGGGGTGAGGGGGCTCAGTTCTTCTTCCGCTTCGCTGTTTGCAAAGTCGGGGAGGGGCATCAACAATAAGAGTGCGGCTAGTAACAGGCTGAACGTCTTTTTCATTCCACTGCACCTCTCTTGAAACGACTGACTAATTCCAGCTATCAAATACCATACGGGCGATGGTTTGGATGGTGCGCTCAAATTCGCCCCGGTCCACCTGATTGGCGCACAGGCACAGCACAAAGGGGGATTTACTGTAAACGATGCCCACATCGTGGGTGATGCCGTCATCTTCCCCCGTTTTGTGGGCGACGATGGTGCCGGGGGGCAGCAGAACGGGGATCTTGCCGTTGAGCCGCTGGTTTTTTAAGATGGAAAGCATCTCTAAGCTGGCTTCGCTGCTGATGAGGGTACCTTGCTCCATCCTTTCCAAAAGGATGCCTATCTCAGTGGGGGTGATGTAGTTTTCGATCCCTTTTCGGCTCAATTCCGCCATGAACAGCTTGCGGTTTACGGTGGTGGTACAAAGCCCTAAACTGCGCATCCGTTGATTGATGTTTTCGATGCCCACCATGTCCATCAGGATGTTGGTGGCGGTGTTGTCTGAAAGGATGATCATCAAGGTGATGAGGTCTTTGATGGTGACCGTAAGGCCATCGTGCATGTAGCTTAAGGCGCCGCAGGAGGGCAGCTTATCCTCTGCTTTGATGCAGTAGGTATCCGTAAGATCCAGCCTGCCTTCCGCCGCCTGATAGAAACATTCCACCATCACCGGGATCTTAATTACGCTGGCAGCTAAAAAGGCATCATCCGGGTGATAGGTTTTGACCTCACCGGAAAGAAGGTTTTTGGCGTATAACCCCACTTTGCCGGGGGTGTTTTGTAAAAGCGCGAAAACTTCTGCAAACCGATCCATACATACCCCTCCTTTTGTTCTGCTTTTAGTATATCGGGGTTTGTGTAAAATGAAAATACGCAAAGGCGGCAAAAGGGAAAGGCGGGGGAAGTTGTGCTGCTTTTCTGAATTTGCAGTGCTCTTATCTATACAGAAAAGCAAAAAATGTGTAAAATGATAAGAAAACCAAAACCATAGTTATATGGGTGGAAGGATGATAACCATGGCAAAGAGCCCCAAATTTGATACGTTGATGATCCACGGCGGTCAGACCCCTGACAGCGCCACCGGCTCCCGTGCTGTGCCCATTTACCAGACCACCTCTTATGTATATGAAAACGCCCAGCGTGCGGCTGAGATCTTTGATTTAAAGGCCTCCGGTTACATTTACAGCCGCATCGACAACCCCACGGTGGATGTGCTGGAAAAACGGGTGGCGCTGTTGGAAGGCGGCACCGGTGCAGTGGCAACGGCATCCGGCATGAGCGCCATTTTGTATTCCGTTTTGAACATCTGTGAGGTGGGGGATGAGGTGGTTGCAGCCGTCACCCTGTACGGCGGCACCCATACCCTTTTCAGTGACCGGATGCTCAAGCAGTATGGCATCAAAGTCCACTTGGTGGATGCCGATGACCCCGCTGCCTTTGAAGCCAAGTTTAACGAAAAGACCCGCTGCGTGTACTTTGAATCCATGGGCAACCCCGGCATCAATATCCCGGATATCGAGGGCATCTGCGAGGCGGCCCACCGCCACGGCATCCCCGTCATTTGCGATAACACCTTTGGTACCCCTTACCTTGTGCAGCTGAAGGACCATGGGGTGGATATCGTGGTCCATTCCCTCACAAAATATATGGGGGGCCACGGCACCAGCATCGGCGGCATCGTGGTGGATCTTGGCACCTTCAACTGGGCCAACGGCCGTTACCCCATGTTTACCGAGCCTGATGAGACCTACCACGGCGTGGTCTACGGTGCCGATATGCCCAGGGCATACATCACCAAACTCCGTACCCAGCTTTTAAGGGACACCGGTGCCTGTATGTCCCCCTTTAACGCATTTTTGATCCTCCAGGGCATCGAGACGCTGAGCCTGAGGATGGATCGCCACTGCCAAAACGCTTTGGAGGTTGCAAACCGTCTTGCCGCCCATGATATGGTGGAATCCGTCTGTTACCCTGCACTTGAGGGCAACAAATATTATGACCGGGCCCGGAAATACTTTAAAAAAGGCTGCGGCGCTATTTTGACCTTTAACATCAAAGGTGGCGTGGCAGCAGGTAAAACCTTTATTGATAGCCTGGAGCTGTTCTCCTTACTGGCCAACGTTGCGGATGCCAAGAGCCTGGTGATCCACCCGGCCAGCACCACCCATGGGCAGATGAGCGAGGAAGCTTTGGTGGCTGCGGGCATCGAGCCCGGCATGATCCGCCTTTCCATCGGTTTGGAGGATGTTGAGGATATTTGGGAGGATCTTGAGCGGGGCCTTGAAGCAGCCCGGAAAGGATGAGACCATGGTAAACAGGATCGACCGTCTCATTGGCAATACCCCTATGGTGCAGCTGGTGCAGTTTGCAGAGAAGATGGGGGCGAAGGCGGATATTTTCGCTAAACTGGAAAGTAAAAACCCCGGCGGCAGTGTGAAGGACCGGGCGGCGTTATATATGATCAACGAGGCTGAGGCCACGGGCAAGTTAAAGCCCGGCGGCACCATTGTGGAGCCCACCAGCGGCAACACCGGCATCGGCCTTGCTATGATCGCCACGGCAAGGGGCTACCGCACCATTTTGACCATGCCGGATACCATGAGCGCAGAGCGTATTAGTGTATTAAAAGCCTATGGTGCCGAGATCGAGCTGACCCCCGGTGCCATGGGGATGGCGGGTGCCATCAAAGCCGCCGAGGAAATTGTGATGATCACCCCCGGCGCTGTGATGATGGGCCAGTTTGACAACGAAGCCAACGTGACCAGTCATGTGATGACCACCGCACCTGAGATCTACGTGCAGATGGAAGAACGGGTGGATGCCTTTATTGCGGGCATCGGCAGCGGCGGCACCGTCACCGGTGTGGGCAAAGGGTTTGAGCTGCTGGGATGTAAAGCGGATGTCATCGGTGTGGAGCCGGCGGAATCCCCCTATTTGACCCGGGGCCGCAGCGGCGTACACGGCATCCAGGGCATCGGTGCGGGGTTTGCGCCCTCCATCCTGGACCGCAGGTATGTAAAGGAAGTCGTCACGGTTACCACCGATGACGCAAAAAACACCATGAAAACCCTGGCTCAAACCGAGGCAATTTTGTGCGGTATCTCCGGCGGCGCGGCATTAAAAGCCGCTGTGGAATTGAGCCATCGTCCGGAATACATGGGCAAACGCCTGGTGGTGCTGCTGCCGGATTCCGGCGAACGGTACCTTTCCATGGGGATCTATTAAGTTTGTTTGAAAATCTAGGAGGTCTTTATGCCTGTTAAAATACCCGATGCTCTTCCCGCGGCCAAGGTGCTTTCGGAAGAGAACATCTTTGTTATGACGGAAAAACGCGCAGTTTCTCAGGACATCCGCCCGCTGCGCATTGCCATTGTGAATTTGATGCCCACCAAAGAGGTGACGGAGACCCAGCTTTTGCGGCTCATCGGCAACAGCCCCATCCAGGTGGAGGTGGTGCTTTTGACCACCGCCACCTACAGCGCCACCCACACCTCGGAAGATCATTTAAAGGATTTTTACCGCACTTTTGAAGAGGTAAAGGATCAGCGGTTTGACGGCCTCATCATCACCGGTGCCCCGGTGGAACACCTGGAGTTTGAGGACGTAAAGTATTGGGACGAGCTGAGAAGGATCATGGAGTGGAGCAACAACCATGTTTTTTCCACCTTGCACATTTGCTGGGCTGCCCAGGCGGGGCTGTACTTTAACTACGGCATCCCCAAGTATGACCTGAAAGAAAAGTGTTTTGGCGTCTTCCCTCATACCGTCCTTGAAAAGCGCAGCAAGCTTTTAAGGGGCTTTGATGATGTCTTTTTTGCACCCCACAGCCGTCATACCGAGATCCATCGGGAGGATGTGGAAAAGGTGGAAGAACTGACCATTGTAGCGGAATCCCCCCTGGCGGGGGTCTATGCCATCGAAAGCAAGGATGGACGACAGATCTACATCACCGGTCATTCGGAATACGATGGTGATACCTTAAACCGGGAATACCGGCGGGATAAGGACAGGGGCATGAACATCGCCATGCCTTATAACTACTTCCCCAATAACGATGATACCAAAGAACCCATGGTGACCTGGCGCAGCCATGCCAACTTGTTGTTTACCAACTGGCTGAACTATTATGTTTACCAGGAGACTCCCTTTGACCTGGATACGCTGTAACAGGTTGAAAAATCCAGCGTAGACACATATAATAACAAAGATGGGCATTTGCCCGAAAAACAGAATAATGGAAGCAATCTTTGGGGCAGGGTGAAATTCCCGACCGGCGGTTAAGCCCGCGAGCCATTTGGCAGACCAGGACCTCCTGGGCCGACAGTACAGTCTGGATGAGAAAGGATTGCAGGACCCTTTTTTGTGCTTCCATTGTCGATTAAAGGAGATGTGAACATGGAACGCAAAAAACTCAACGTCCTCGTAAACACGGCACTGCTTTCTGCTATCTCAGTTTTGCTGATGCTGGTGGAATTCCCCCTGCCTATGTTTCCCCCGTGGCTGAAATTCGGCTTTTCCGACGTACCGAGCATCATCGGGGGTTTTGCTTTTGGCCCCGGCGGTGCCATCGCCATCAATGTGATCAAGAATTTGATGAACATCGTATTAAAGGGACCCAGCTTTGGTGGGGTAGGCGAGCTTGCTAATCTGCTCATGGGCTGCGCCGTGGCTTTGACCGCAACGATGATCTACCGGAAAAAGCGCACCGTAAAGGGTGCTGCTGTTGGCCTTGCAGCCGGCGTGCTGGCCGGCACTGTGGCCGGTGTCATCGCCAACATCTATATGCTGGTGCCCGCAGCGGGCATTGGTGAAGGGACCCTCGCCGGCGTGATGACCGCCCTGTGCAGCGCAGTGGGCATTACGGGGCTTTCCCCCATGATGAGCTATGCCCTCATCGGTGTGGTGCCCTTTAACATCATCAAAATGGGTGCAGAGGCCATTGTGGTACTGCTGATTTACCGCCGCGTTGTTCCGCTGATGGCCGGCAAAGAAAAAGAGAAATAAACGGCGTTAGCCGCAGGAGGTTTGTTTATGGCGAAGATCCCCATGACAACGCCCATCGTGGAGATGGATGGAGACGAAATGACCCGCATCATCTGGAAGATGATCAAAGATGAACTGCTGATGCCCTTTGTGGATCTGAAGACCGAGTACTATGACCTTGGTTTGCCCCACCGGGATGAGACCGATGACCAGGTGACCCATGATGCTGCTGCTGCCGCGAAAAAGTATGGGGTAGCTGTTAAGTGTGCCACCATCACCCCCAATGCCCAGCGGGTGGAAGAATACAGCTTAAAGCGCATGTACCCCAGCCCCAATGCCACCATCCGTGCGGCTATGGACGGCACCGTGTTCCGTGCGCCCATCATCATGGATGGCATTGAGCCCCTGGTACCCCGCTGGAAGGCACCCATCACCGTGGCTCGTCATGCCTATGGCGACATCTACAAAGGGGTGGAATTCCGGGTGCCCGGCCCCGGTACCGTCACTATGACCATGAAGACGGATGATGGGGAAGAGACCCTTATGGTCCACGAATACAAAGGCGAAGGCATTGCCCTTAGCATGCATAACACCAAAAAGAGCATTGAAAGCTTTGCAAAAGCCTGCTTTGAATATGCCCTCAGCACCAAGCAGGATCTTTGGTTTGGCGCCAAGGATACCATCTTAAAGGTGTACGATGGGGAATTCAGAGCCATCTTTGAAGCCATCTTTGAAGCGGATTATAAAGATCGGTTTGATGAGGCCGGCATCCGCTATGAATACACCCTCATTGATGATGCCGTTGCCCGCGTGATGCGCAGCCAGGGTGGATTCATCTGGGCGTGCAAAAACTACGATGGCGATGTGATGAGCGATATGATTGCCACCGCCTTCGGCAGCCTTGCCATGATGACCAGCGTGCTGGTATCCCCCGATGGGAAGTACGAGTACGAGGCGGCCCATGGCACCGTGACCCGCCACTACTACCGCTACTTAAAGGGCGAGCAGACCAGCACCAACCCTGTGGCTACCATCTTTGCATGGACAGGCGCTTTGAAAAAGCGGGGCGAGCTGGATGGTAACGCAGAGCTTGCCGCCTTTGGCCAAAAGCTGGAGGATGCGACCATGGCGACCCTGGCTTCCGGCAAGATGACGGGGGATCTGGCAGCTTCCTGCGTGAAGGAAGAAAAAACCGTACTGAACACGGCCGACTTTATTGCCGCCGTGAGAAATACTTTGGAATCTATGTAAAAGGAGCAGAGAACAGTGGCAATTTATAACGAGTGGCTGGATTTGGTGGAAAACCTGACGGAAGATCAGAGCGATTATTTTAATAAAGAGTACTACGAAAAAGAAGAGGCTCTTTATAAAGTGGTATTGGGCATGTACCCCAATGCGTTGGAAGGCCGTTTTGACAAGCTTTGTGATGAATACAACTTTGAGCCCGTGATGTTCTGCGGCTTCATCGATGGCATCAACACCAGCTTGAAGACCCCTTACGACATGAAGAAGATCCGCATCAACAGCAAGCTGAAGTTTGAGCTGGATTACGAAAAGCTGTACTTCAACATGCTGGAGGCAAAGGCTCGTTGGCTGTATGAACTGCCCGAGTGGGATAACATTTTGACCCCTGAAAAGCGCCGTGCCATCGTCCGTGAGCGGAACGAATCCAAACGCGCCGTCAGCAACAAGATCGACCGCAATGCTCCCTGCCCCTGCGGCAGCGGCAAAAAGTACAAAAAGTGCTGCGGTGCCAACGCCTAATCGGTTTTAGATCAACTATCAAACAAGCTTGGTGCCTTGGGTGCCGGGCTTGTTCTTTTTTAGGCATTCCTTTTGATGCGAGGCATTGTGTGAATGCCGGGGAGGCTTATGATGAGCGCAAATAACGTATGGGACAGTAAATCCCGCTATTATAACCTGATGACGCTGATGGAGGTAAACGGCACCAACCTGCAGTTGGATGCCATCCCGCTCCACCCCGATGATGTGGTGCTGGATGTGGGCTGTGGCCCAGGGCGTGTGGCCATCCAGGCGGCAAAACGGGTGAAAAAGGTGATCTGCCTGGATTCCTCCGAAAAGATGCTGATGGAATGCAGGCAAAACTGCGAGGCCGCCGGAGTAACGAATGTAGAGTATGTTCTGGCGGATTGGGAGCAGGTGGAAATGGGCAAGACCATCCCTGAGGTGGATGTGGCCATTTTAGCCCGGTTTGGGGTGCCGACTTCCTATGAAAAGCTCCAAAAAACGGCCAGGAAGTGTGCGGTCTCCATCGTATGGGCAAAGGGTGCGCCCGGTTTGCCCCAAAGCAGCGGTAAGCTGTTTCATGGCTGCTATTCCCAGGATGATATGGAGCGCTACCCGCAGCTTCGGCCGCCAAGAACCCTCAGCTTTCCTGAGCCCGGGTCCGACGAAGGAAAAAGCCGGGAAGAACTGCTCACGGAGCCTTTGCCCTATGGCGGGGCCGCCATCAAAGAGCGGATGGATGCCCTTCACGTGGAATGCCATGTGACCACCGTAGAAGAAGGGTGGGACAGGCTGTTCCAAACCAAAGAGGAAGCCTATGATTGGCTGATCCAGCTTTCCGGCCATCCGGAATTGGTGGATGCAGAACGGTTTCATCAAAACGTAGATTCCTGTTTAACAAAGCGTGAGGATGGCTGGTACTTCTTTTTGCCAACCGCTTCCGATGTCGTTTGGTTTCAAACAAGGTAAACAAAAAGCCGCTTTCATTAAGAAGGCGGCTTTTATGTTTACTGTTCGGGTTTGGGAGTCGTGGTGCCGCTGCTGCCATCGGGCAAATCCAGCGCTTTGCGGACGTCGTCACTTAGGTCATCCAGCATGGTATCGCCATCGGTATCCTCCGGCATGGCGGTGCTGTTGGGGCCCTCCGGCGGGATCTCGGTACCCGGGTCATCCCCGCTGGGATTATCCGTGGGGGGAGTGGTGGGACCGTTTTGGATCACATCGTTTGGGGACATGGTTTTGGTGGGCAGGCCGTGTTCATCCATGTTGCCATCGCCGCAGCCCACAAGGGCTGTAAGGCACAACACAAGGATAATGGAAAAACAAAGTGCTTTTTTCATAGGTGATACCTCGCTTTATCTTTTTGCCCATAGTATCACCGGGAGGCCGCCCCCTTATGCGCACAAAGGGAAACTAAAAACCATCCTGGGGGAGTTTGCCCTCCACCTTTTGCCGGTAGCTTTGGCCGTTTAAATACAGTGTGCATACGCTTTTTAAAAGGATCACAAAGAAGGGGGAGTAGATCAGCCCCACAATGCCAAAGGCTTTCAACCCCACATACATGGCCAGCATGGTCACGATGGGGTTGATGCCGATCTGACTGCCGATGAGCTTGGGCTCCAGCATCTGCCTTGTGAAGGACTGCAGCAGATAGATGATGCCGATGGCCACGGCGTTGCCCGTTTGGCCCAAAAGAGCGAGGATCAGCGCCCAGGGAATGAGCACCAGCCCTGCGCCCACTGCGGGCAGCGCATCGATGATAGCGATAAGGGCGGAGATCAAAAGGGCGTAGGGGATGCCCATAAACTGCAGGCACAGGAATAGCAGCACAAAGGTGACGCTCATAAGGATGCCCTCGGCTTTTAGATAGCCCAAGACGGATTTCAAGGTAGTGGTGTAGAGGGTTTTAGCGGTGCGAATGATCTTCAGCGGCAGGGCATGGCGAAAAAAGGCTTTGTATTTGGGCTTATCTTTGCTGAAGAAAAAAGCAGATAACAGCGTGACAAACAAAAACAGCAGATAGTTTGGCAGCGACAGAGCAAACTGGATGATCCACCGCCCCATGGCGGCGGCAAATTGCTCCAGCAAAAGGCCAAACTGGCCGGATAATTGATCAAACACCGCCCAAAACTGGCTATGCTCGATGCCGATGCCGGTAAAGAGACCCGCAATGGAATTGCGCAGCCCAGTTAACAGATCGGGCCACAGGGCGGGGAGGGAATCAGCCAGGGATGCCAGCTGACTGAATAAGGTGGACAACAGCAGGAATACTCCGCTCCCTAAAACGCATAGCATGAGTACAAGGCCGATGATGGCAGAGATCGCCCGGCTCAGGTGCAGCTTTGTGGTAAGAATACGGATCATAGGCTCTAGCAGGGCAGAAAGCAGGGCCCCCAGCACAACCGGTGCCAGGTAGGGGAGCAGGATCAGGGCCAGACACAAAAAAGCGGAGGCAATGAGCAGCAGCAGGGGAAGCTCAGCATAGCGAAGCGACTCAGAAAAATAGTGTTTCAAACGGCTCATCTGCACCCTCCCTTGCCCTTTTTTAGTAGTATGCCCCGCTATGGAAAAACATTTTTAAAATTTGTTTCAAAAAGGGAAATGCTTGTGAAAAAAGTGCCGTAGTGAGTTAGTTGAGAAAAATTGTTATTGAACACAGGGAAGTGGTGTTGTATAATAAACTAAAATTGCAGGGAGTATGAATGTTTCCTGCGTTTCTCATCTTACAGCGTTGTCAAATGATGCAGATGTGCATTTTTTAGCATGGCCGGTGTCTTTTTTAAACACCTGCAGCCGCTGTAAGACCTTACTTTGGCGAAACCCCTAAGGGGTCGCAATAATATTTATGGAGGGTATACCCATGAAGAAACTGCTTTGTTTGGCCCTGGCTCTGGTCATGGTTCTTGGCTTGGCAGCTTGTGGTGGTGCTCCTGAAGCCGGCAACGGCGGCGAAGGCGCCAGCTACAAGATCGGTATCATGACTGGTACCACTTCCCAGGGCGAGGAAGAATTCCGCGCTGCTGAGAGCCTGAAAGCTAAGTACGGTGACATGGTCCTGACCGCCACCTACCCCGACAACGCCTCTTCCGAGACCGAAGTCACCATGCAGCGTCTCCAGGAGCTTGCTGCTGATCCTGACGTAAAAGCTATCATTTTCGTTCAGGCAGTTGTAGGTGCCAAGGCCGCAATTGACAAGGTTAAAGAGACCCGCGACGACATCCTGTTCATCTGCGGCGTAGCCGCCGAGAACCCCCCGGATATCGCTGCTTCTGCTGACATCGTTCTGAACAACGACGAAATCGGCATGGGCGACGTTCTGATCCAGCAGGCCAAGAAGATGGGCGCCAAGACCTTCGTGCACATCTCCTTCCCCCGTCACATGGGCATGGAGAACATCTCCCGCCGTCATGCTCTCTTTGTTGCTAACGCAGAAAAAGAAGGCATCAAGTTTGTTGACGTAGAAGCTCCCGATCCCATGAGCGAAGCTGGTGCCACCGGCGCTCAGAAGGCTGTTCGCGAGAACATCCCGATCTGGGTTGAACAGTATGGCAAAGACACCGCTTTCTATTCCACCAACTGCGCTATGCAGGAAGCTCTGATCGCTACCGTTCTTGAGACCGGCGCTATCAGCCCCTGCCAGTGCTGCCCCAGCCCCCTGCACGGCTATCCCGGCGCTCTTGGCCTGGAGATCACTGCCGAGCAGATGGGTAACATCCCCGCTATCGTAGAATTGATCGGCAAGACCATCAAAGAAAAGGGTGGCGATCCCTCTCGCTTTGCTACTTGGCCCGTGCCCATCAACATGGTTATGATCAACGGTTCCTTCGCTTATGCTCAGAAGTACATCGCTGGCGAAACCAACGGCAAGAACGATGCTGAAGTTCTCAAAGCCTGCTTGGCAGAGGCTGCTGGCACCGAAATCACCGTTTCTCTGTATGAGTCCGCTGACGGCCAGGTTCTGGACAACACCTACATGATGCTGTGCGACTTCATCGACTTCTCCGTCGCTGAATAAGTAAAAGAATCATTTAAGTGAATTGCTTCGCAAAGGGGAGGCTCGCCCTCCCCTTTTAGCGAAGGTAGAGGTGGCTTTGGGCCGCGAGGCTCAAGGCTTTTTCCTCATTATTGTGTAATTGTGGTTAGGAGGTATGCCTGTGAGTGAATACGTATTGGAGATGCTGAACATCTCAAAGGAGTATTCGGGAAACCAGGTATTGAAAGACGTTACGATCAAAGTAAAACCAGGGGAAATTCATGCTCTGCTTGGAGAAAACGGAGCAGGAAAATCCACGCTGATGAACATTCTCTTTGGCATGCCCGTGATTTCCTCTACCGGGGGATTCGGAGGTCGTGTTATCATCGACGGCGAGGAATCTAAAATTAAATCCCCCAACGATGCAATCCATGCCGGCATTGGTATGGTGCATCAGGAATTTATGCTGATACCCGGATTTACCGTTACCGAAAACATCAAACTGAATCGGGAAATTACCCGGCCTAACATGGCCAGCCGTATCTTCGGCAAGAGCATGGAGACCCTTGATGTGGACGCCATGACCAAAGACGCCGAGGCTGCCCTGAAGAAGGTCGGAATGGATATAGATGCTTATGCAGAGGTCGCCGGCCTGCCCGTTGGCCATATGCAGTTTATCGAGATCGCCCGCGAGGTGGATAAACGCGGCATCAAATTGTTGGTATTTGACGAGCCTACCGCTGTTTTGACGGAGCAGGAAGCTGCTACTCTCATTAAGGCCATGAAAGAACTGGCCAGCGAAGGCATCGCCATCCTGTTCATCACCCACCGTTTGGATGAGGTTATCGAAGCTGCTGACAACATCACCATTCTCCGCGATGGTGTTCAGGTAGCAAACCTCCCCGTGGCAGAGGCAACTGTGGCAAAGCTGGCTGAATTGATGATCGGCCGCGAGGTAGACCGCAGTGCTATGGGTGAACCCCGTGACCTCAGCAATGAGGAAGTGGTTCTCAGCCTGAAGAACCTGACCGTGGACATGCCCGGTGAAGAAGTGAAGGGTGTATCCTTCGATGTTTACAAAGGCGAGATCTTCGGCATCGGCGGCCTTGCCGGCCAGGGCAAACTGGGCATCCCCAATGGTATCATGGGTATGTACCATGCCGACGGTGAAGTCGTTTTTGAAGGCGAACCCATTGAACTGAACAACACGAAGAAAGCTCTTTCCCGTGGCTTGGCATTTGTGTCTGAAGACCGCCGCGGCGTTGGCCTTTTGCTGGAGGAATCCATCGAGGATAACATCGTGTTTACCGCCATGCAGGCGAAAAATGAGTTCCTGCTCAAGTTTGGCCCCATTACCCTGAAGGACAGCGGCAAGATCCGTCGTCATGCCAATGACATGATCAACCTGCTGGACATCCGCTGCACCGGCGCTACCCAGTATGCCGGCCGCCTTTCCGGCGGTAACCAGCAGAAGGTTTGCGTAGCAAAGGCCATCACCCTTGGGCCCAAACTGTTGTTTGTTTCTGAGCCCACCCGCGGTATTGACATCGGCGCGAAGAAGCTGGTTCTGGACTTCTTGACCAAGCTGAACCGTGAAGAAGGCGTTACCGTAGTTATGGTAAGCAGTGAATTGGTAGAGCTGAAGACGGTTTGCGACCGGATCGCCATCGTCAGCGAGGGCAAGGTCAACGCCATCATGAAGCCCACCGATTCCGACGTTGACTTCGGTCTTGCTATGAGCGGCTACAAAAAGAACAAAGGAGGTGCTGAGGATGGAAAAGCTTAAACGCAGGATTAAAGAATTCGGTTTGCCTCGTATCATCATCCTGGCTTTCTTCCTGTTCCTTTGCATCATGGCCATCGTGCGGGATCTGAACTTCCCCGCATTGTTGAGCAACGTTATCGCCCGTATGCCTATGGACGGCGTTCTGGTATTGGCTATGGTACCCGGTATTCTTTGCGGTATCGGTTTGAACTTTGGTGTTTCCATTGGCATCATCGCCGGCTTGCTGGGCATGACCATCTCCATGGAAATGGGCGCTACCGGCCTTGTGGGCCTGTTGGTTGCCATCGCCATCAGCACTGCGTTCTCCACCCTGTTTGGCTATGGTTACGGCGCAGCGCTCAACCGCATGAAGGGCAGCGAGATGACGGTTTCTACCTATGTTGGTTTCTCCGTCGTTGCCTTGATGTGTATCGGTTGGACTTTGCTTCCCTTTAAGAATCCCTCCATGGTTTACGCCATGGGCACCGGCCTTCGTCCTACCATCAGCATGGATGGTTACTATGGGGCCATCCTTGACAACTTCATGAAGTTTGAGATCGCCGGCATCACCATCCCCACCGGCAGCTTGCTGTTCCTGTTGGGTATGTGCTTGATCGTTTGGCTGTTCCTGCGCAGCAAGACCGGTATTGCCATGCGCGCTGCCGGCTCCAACCCCCTGTACGCAGAGGCCAGCGGCATCAGCGTAAACAAGATGCGCATCGTTGGTACTGTCATCAGCACCATCATCGGCGGCATCGGCATCATCGTGTATTCCCAGAGCTACGGCTTCATGCAGCTCTACAACGCACCCCGTATGATGTCCTTCAGCGCTATCGCTGCTGTATTGATCGGCGGTGCAAGTGCTTCTAAAGCATCCATCAGCAACGTATTGCTGGGTGTATTCCTGTTCCAGGGTATCCTGGTACTGAGCCTGCCCGTTGTAAACGATGTATTTAAAGTGCAGAACCTTTCCGAGATCATGCGTATTATCATCACCAACGGCATCATCATCTATGCTTTGACCAGAAGGAAAGGAGGCGCATCCTGATGCAGAAAGGTAAAGAACGCGCTGCCTTTATGGATTTTATCTTCCGTAACAAGGTAGCCATCCTCTTCTCCATCGTTAGCTTGCTGTGTCTCTATGTTTCCGGCATTCAGGTATCCTTCCTGATCAAGGAACTTTTGACCCGTCTTGCCCGTAACAGCTTCCTGGTACTGGCTCTGATCATCCCGGTTATTGCCGGTATGGGTATGAACTTCAGTATCGTTATCGGTGCAATGTCCGCCCAGGCAGCCATTATTATGGTTACCTACTTCAAACTCAGCGGCATCGTTGCCCTGATCGCCACCTTCGTTCTGGCTTTGCCCCTGTCCGTCTTCTTCGGCTGGCTTACCGGTAAAGTTTTGAACCGCGCAGTTGGTCAGGAAATGATCACCGGTATGATGCTGGGCTACTTCGCCAACGGTATTTACCAGATGATCTTCCTGGTATTGGTCGGCAGCGCTATCATCCCCATTGTGGATCCTGACCTGCTGCTTTCCACCGGCGTTGGTGTGCGTAACTCCATCGACTTGACCAACACCATCAAGTACACCATGGATAACATCATCCAGGTGCCCGCTGTTTGGTTCCTGGTTGCTTTGGGCGCATTCGGCATCTTCTGGTTCGTCCGCAAGGCTCTTATGGCCAAGAAGAAGGGCGAAGCCATGAGCGTGCACATCTTTATGGCTGCTATGAGCGCTGCACTGGTTGCAGTGGTATTGATGCCCGGCGTTTACTATGGTCTGATGACCTCCGGCGCTGGCAAAACGCCCTTGCAGGTGCCCTTGTTCACCTTCTTCATGATCTTCCTGCTGTTCTTGTTCAACGGTTTCTTCCTCAAGACCCGTCTGGGCCAGAACCTGCGCACCGTCGGCAACAGCCGTCAGGTAGCAAACAGCGCCGGTATCAATGTAGACAAGATGCGTATTACCGCCATCGTGATCTCCACCGTACTGGCTGCCTGGGGTCAAATCATCTACCTGCAGAACGTAGGTACCCTGCAGACCATGACCAGCCACGAGAGCGTAGGCCTTTACGCAGTAGCTGCCATCGTAGTAGGTGGTGCTTCCGTTAAAAAGGCTACCAATGCTCAGGCTATCATCGGTGTTGTACTGTTCCACACCCTGTTCATCGTATCTCCTCAGGCCGGTCAGGCATTGTTCAACAATGCTCAGCTGGGTGAGTTCTTCCGCGTGTTCCTTTCCTACGGCGTTATCGCCCTGGCTTTGGCACTCCATGCATGGGAACGCATTAAGAAGGGCAAAGGGGAAGAAGGGGCTGAAGCTCAGCTTCCTCCCGCCGGTGAAGATGGTGCAAAGGCAGCATCTGAATCCTGAATTTAACAAAGAAGGCTCCTTCGGGGGCCTTTTTTTGTTGTTTTGAGGGATTGGAAAAAGGATTTTGTTGAAAGGAATCCTTTACCGTGATAAACTAAAACCGTATATTTTCTGTTGATTTACGGCCGAAGAATGGCATAAAATCCATGGAACAGACTATTGTGAACGGGGGAACGGATATGAGACAGCATCGATTTATGGCTGCCTTGGTATGCGTGATGATCTTGCTGCTGGCTTTGATGCCCACAGCTTTTGCTGCACCGGGGCATCCGATGCTAAACGATGCCGGCAATTTTAACGACTACGATTTTGATGTGGACTTTGACGGCGGTTCCGATTGGGGCGGCAGCGGCGGCGGATCCTTTGGGGATGTTTTTGCCCTGCTATGGCTCTTTGGGGACAGTCCGGTGGTGATGATCGTCATCGTAGTTGTGATCATCCTTGGGGTGCTCTTTGGCAAAAAGGGCCATAGCAATGCCGGTCACAGGGGCCCCAGGGTCAACGTGACGCCTCCCCAGCAGCCTGTGAATAACGGTGATGTGATCGTTGCGGCCATCCATGGGATCGATCCGCTGTTCAGCGAGGATAAATTCCTGGGATGGGCGAAGGAAGTGTATTTGACCCTCCAGCAGGCGTGGATGGAGCGGGATTGGAGCCGCATCCGCCCCTTTGAAAAGGAAGAACTGTATCGCCAGCATCAGATGCAGCTGCAGGAATACATCGATAAAGGCCGCATCAACGTGATGGAACGCATCAACATCAATCAGGCGTACCTCAACCGCTATGAGCGGGATGCGGAATATGAACACCTGACGGTGTATCTGCAGGTGCGCATGGTGGATTACATCATCGATGAAAAGACCAAAAAGGTTCTGGTGGGCGACCCTAATCGGGACAGTCACTTAAAATACCTGATGACCTTTACCCGTAAAACCGGCGTGCTGACGGATCCTGCCGTGAGCAACAAGAGCACGGTTTCCTGCCCCCATTGCGGCGCACCCACCGAGATCACCAGTGCGGGCAAGTGTGAATACTGTGGCTTTGTGGTGACCACGGGCGAGTATGATTGGGTGCTCAGCGATATGGAGGGTGTAAAACCCGGTACCAGTGTGGATAACCGCGGGGTTATCATCCGCGGATAATCAATAACGAAAGCAGAAAGTGGGGAAGAATCATGGGCTTGATTAAAGCCGGCATCGGTGCCCTTGGCGGCACTTTGGCCGATCAGTGGAAAGAGTTTATTTATTGCGATACCCTGGATATGAACACTTTGGTGAAAAAGGGCCAGAAGCGCACCACAGGGCGCAGTTCCAACACCAAGGGGGAAGAAAACATCATTACCGATGGTTCCCGCATTGCCGTGAACGAAGGTCAGGTCATGCTCATCGTGGAAAACGGCAAGATCGTGGACTTCTGCGCTGAGGCAGGGGAATACATCTACCGGTTCGGCACGGAGCCTTCCATGCTGGACAGCGGCTGGAAAGGCCTGAAGGAGAGCTTCAAAAAGGTGGGCAAGCGCTTTACCTTTGGCGGCCAGGCTGAAAATGATCAGCGTGTGTACTTTGTAAACAGCAAAGAGATCATGAACAACAAGATCGGCTTTGGCGAAGTACCTTTCAGGGACAGCGAATTCGGCTTTACCGTAACGCTGAGGGGCTATGGCAACTATTCCTACCGCATTACCGACCCCATCATGTTCTATACCAACGTCTGTGCCAACGTGCAGGATGAATTCCGCCGCAGCCAGATCGATGAACAGCTCAAGAGCGAAGTGCAGCACAACATCCAGCCTGCACTGGGCCGCATTGCCCAGCAGGGTATCGCCTATGACCAGATCACCCTTTATACCAACGATATCGCTAATGCCATCAACAACGGCCTCGGCCGGGATTGGGTGGAAGCCAGGGGCATCAGCGTGGTATCCATCGCATTTGCATCCATCACCCCCGATGAAGAGAGCAGCGCTAAGATCGCCCAGTTCCAGGAATCCCGGGTGTATACCGATGCCAATATGCTGGGCGCACGCCTTGGCACCGCCCAGGCCGCTGCCATGGAAAAGGCTGCCGAAAACAAAGCAGGCGCTATGACGGGCTTTATGGGCCTTGGGTTTGCCCAGCAGGCCGGCGGTGCGGATCCCGCATCCTTATTCCAGGTGGGCCAGCAGCAGGCTGCAGCCCGCAGGAAAAAGGCAGGGGAGTGGGATTGCGCATCCTGCGGTGCCAAAGGACAGACCAGCAAATTCTGCTCTGAGTGCGGCGCAGCCCGTCCCAAAGAAGCATCCGGCTGGAAGTGCTCGGAGTGCGGGGCCCTAAATATGGGCAAGTTCTGTTCGGAATGCGGCGCGAAAAAGCCCGCGGGGGAATTGCTTTACAAGTGCGATAAATGCGGCTGGGAGCCCGATGACCCCACCCGTCCCCCCAAATTCTGCCCTGAATGCGGCGATGCCTTTGGTGAGGAAGACATTGTAAAATAAGCACTTACGCTGCTGCCCATTCATTTTCTGAATTGGAAAAGACACACATACACTTTGCCCTTGTGTATACACGGCAAAAGGGTTAAGATATGTATGGTCATCTTTCGGATATAGCCATTGTTTTTTGTGGGATTCCGTTTTTACGGTTGTTCCAACGAAAAAAGAATGGTAAAATATATCTATCATTATGTCACTATTACTTAGGAGGTAACACATTATGCCCGACGTATTCCACTTTTCGGCTATTATGGAGCCCCACCGCGCTGAGATGTTCGAGCGTCCTCTCCGCAAGATCACTGACGACGAAGTCCTGATCAAGATGGAAGCCATCAACATCTGCACCACCGACTATCAGCACTGGGATGGCCTGCGTAACCATCAGGGTTTCCCCATGGCTGGTGGCCATGAATGGTCCGGCTGCATCATCGAAAAGGGCGCCAACGTTCCCGACTACTTCCAGATCGGCGACCGCGTTTGCACCATGCCCCCCTACTGCGGCGTATGCCGTGCTTGCCGTCAGGGCCGCACCAGCGACTGCCTGAACAGGCCCAAGCGCGCTGCTGCTGATGATGAATTCCTGGGCGGCAAAGCTTTTGCTGACTACCACATCGCCGACTACAAGTTCCTGCTGAAGGTTGGCAAGGATGTTCCCGCTGCTGAAGCTGGCTTCCTCGAGCCCGTTTCCACCGCTGTACAGTGCGTGAAGAAAGCCCGCATTAAGCCCCTCGAGACCGTTGTCGTTATCGGCGCCGGCACCATGGGTCTGGTAAATGCTCAGGTAGCAAAAGCCTTCGGCGCTCGCGTTATCGTGACCGAAGTTGACCCCCGGAAGATCGAGAACGCCAAGAAGATGGGCGGCTGCGAAGTTATCGACTCCAAGAACTGCGACCCCGTAGAAGCTGTTAAGGCTTTGACCGAAGGCCGTGGCGCTGACGTTGTTATCGCTGCTGTTGGTCTGTCCATCGCTTACAAGCAGGGCATGCAGATGCTGTCCCACTACCGTGGCCGCTTCGTAGTATTCCCCGCTGGCTATCCCAAACCCGAGCTGGAGATCGACCCCAACGAAATGCACTATCGTATGCTCGAGGTCATCGGCACCTTCGCTTCCACCTCTGCTGACTGGATCGACGCTGCTGATCTGCTGACCTACGGCATGATCGACATGAAGTGGTCCCTCGAAGGCAAGACCTTCCCCCTCAGCAAGATCCAGGATGCTTTTGCTGCTGCTGCTACCCCCGGTGCATACCGCATCACCGTGGACCTGGCCAACATCTATTAATCAACGGAATAAAGCCTGTGCTTTGCACAGGCTTTTTCTTTTTGCCCGGTTTTTTGTGCCATGCCTTTGCATACAATGTGCGGAGGTGATTTGGTTGAAAAAGCGGGAAGGGCTGATGGGTGCATTGTGTGTTGGTGCTGCTGCATCGGTGCTGACAGTGGTGGTGCTAAAGGGGTACTATGCCCCGGTGGAAAATGTAGCAAGGGCCTATTACATCCTGAAGGAAAACTGCATTTATGCACAGGAGGATTGGGATGCAGAAACGGAGCTGGTACAGCACCTTGCAGACTCCCTTAAGGACCGTTATACGGTATATATGGACCCTTTGAGTGCAGATGGATTGCTTGAACGCTACACGCCATCTGAGGGCGCTGTAGGCCTTGGTATGGAGGTGGTATCCACCGGATCCGGCTGGAGAGTGGGGGAGGTGCCCATCGGTTCACCGGCCATGGTATCCGGCATCTGCCAGGGGGATATTCTATTGGCGGTGAACGATGTTTTGCTGATGGACCTCTCGGCACTGCAGAACATCAGTGAGGGAGAAACGGTTTCGCTGACGATCAACCGGAGCGGGGAGCAGCTGACCCTATCTGCCACTGCAAGGGCCATCACACCCATCAAAAACTATATTTACCGGGATCTGGGCGGCGGCCTGGGCTATCTGCGCATCCGGGAATTTATGGAAGAGGGGATGGAAAAAGAGATCATCGATCTGCTGATGGAAAAACAGAGGGAGCTGCGGGGGCTGCTGCTGGATCTGCGCGGGAACCCGGGCGGCAGGCTGGATGCAGCCCTTGCCATAGCGGAAGCATTTTTGCCCAAAGACAGCGTTTTGCTCTATGAAGAGGGGAAGGATGGCGCCCGAAAGGCTGAGGTGAGCGGGTGCGGCCATCCTTTTTCGTATCCTTTGGTGATTCTGCAGGATGGAGAAAGCGCATCGGCGGCAGAGGTGCTGTGCGGCGCGCTTAGGTGTAACCATCGTGCTGTGGTGGTGGGGGAGAACAGCTACGGCAAAAACACCATGCAGCGGGTGGCATCTTTGCCGGATGGGTCCGCTCTACGCTACACCTGCGCAAAATACTACCTGCCCGATGGCAGTGATATCGCAAAAACAGGCATCACCCCCGATGTTGCCATTCCCCGGCGGGAAGATGCCCCTGGCTGGGCGCTGCCCTATGAAAAGGATGTACAATATCAAAAGGCACTGGTACTCTTAAGAGCCCAGTGCCCGAAAGGTTAATCTACCCGAAACAGAGAAAGTAAGGTTTGTTCCAACTGAGGATCCCGTTCCATGGTGGGAAAATCCTCCTTCATAAATCGGCTGATCTCCTTTGCGCTGTGAAGGGGGATGCCAAAAAGCTCGGCGATCTCTTTGGCATCGGAAAGCCCATAAGCCTTTAAGAGGATGGGCGGTGCCAGCAAAAACAGGGCAAACCAGTTTGCTTCATACTCTGCCTGTGCATAGTAGTTGTGTAGGAACACACCGGATTCCATTGTGGCCTCAGGGAAACGGCGAAAATGGCCTAAAACAAAATGAGCAAGCTCATGGGCCAGGGTAAAGCGAACACCGTGAGGGCCAACTTCTTCGTTATAGGCGATGGCATAGGAATCATCCTGATAGACGTAGACCAAAGCACCATAGCGAGAATGGATGATGTTGGAGAGCATGTGCTCCAGATCGCGCCCGTCGATGGTACAGTATTCATAGAGGGGCAGAAGCTCCAGACCCATGGAGCGGCACAGCCGGTCCAAAGAGAAGTTCATGTGGCGGATCTCATATTTACACAAAAGCTCTGTGGCCAGATGGTAGAGACCTTCTAAACCGATGGCGTAATGGAAACTCATTCTGCCTCCTTAGAGCGCTGCTTTGCGTCCTGTTCATCTGCTAAGCGATCCAGCCTGGCTAAGTTTAATAGGGTAAGCAAAGAAGAGGCGTCTTCTTTGGGCTTTTTGGGTGTCTCATCTACGCCCAGCGCTGCGGATTTTGCCATCTCCATCAGGGTATCCGCCTGGCGGTAGGTGATCTCGCCGGTATCTTTACCCAGCTGGATGATCTCCACCATGGCACGGTATTTTTCCTCCTGCAAGTCATTTGCACCTTGACCGGTGAGGAGATAATCGGTGCTGGTATTGAGGGCATTGGCAATGGCGACGATGCTGTTGGAGCGGGGGAGGCGCTGGTCGTTTTCATACCGGCTGATGGCGGCTACAGTGACACCGGTGATGTCAGAAAGCTGCTGCAGCGTCAAATGCTTTTCTTCCCGCAGTTGTTTCATGCGCTGACCGATCTGATCCATATTGGGGCCTCCCTTTTGTGACAAACTTTACCTTAGATTAGCATAGATTCACCGTTGTTACAATAACATATCGGATATTTTCCAAAGATAGCGGTGCTAAATTTTCCGAATGGTATAATCCGGGGAGGATAACGGCAGTTAAGCGCGGTGATCTGATGCAAAAAAACCGGATTGGTCCCTTCCTGAAAAATGCAAAAGCGTCCCCTAAGGGTATCTTTCATCATTGACAATCAAAGTGGTAAATAGTTATAATAAATCATGCCTATATCTAGGCAATATTATGGGCCATGGAGGGATATCTGTATGATCCATGTTTTAGTGGCGGCCCATGCAGAAGCAGGTAAGAATCTGTTGCTGGGGGCTGAATTGATCATTGGCAAGCAGCCCAGCACCCACAGCATCGAATACCGCGTCGGAGACGATTTGAATGCCCTGAAGGTACAGTTCCAGGGTGTGTTTTCCGCCGTTGGTAAAGAGGACAGCCTGCTGATTTTTGTGGATCTCTACGGTGGCTCTCTTTGCAATGTTGCAGCGCTGTTCCTCAGCAAACTGCCTAAGGAACAAAAAGATCGCTGTGCCTGCATCAGCGGTGCCAACCTGCCCATGGTGCTCTACGCCCTGGAAGCAAGAGAGCGCGAAGGCGTCACCCTGGAAGGCCTGAAGGACGAGTGCCTGAGGATCGGCCTGGATGGGATCCGTGATATTAAGAAGGAGTTCAGGCTTTAAGCCTGCTGCTGCTATAAGAAAGCGGGGCAACCCGTAAATACCAGTATATGGAGGAATTGTCGTCATGGTAGAAAAACTGTTTGTAGTCAAGAATGAAACGGGTCTCCACGCCCGCCCTGCTTCTCTGTTCGTACAGAAGGCTGCTAAGTACAAGAGCACCATCAAAGTACAGAAGGATGGCAAAGTAGCCAATGCTAAATCCATCATCTCCGTACTGAGCCTGGGCGCCAGCTTCGGCAGCGAGATCACCATCATCGCTGACGGCCCCGATGCAGAAGATGCAGTTGCCGGCCTCGTAGAGCTGCTGGATAGTCTCGAAGAATAACGGAATCCTCCGTTCACACTTTTACGCGCATAATCCTTGGCCTTTGCCAAGGATTATGCGTGTTATTTAATCTGATTGTTTGAGGTGTTTAAAATGAAAGGTATTATTGCTTCCCCCGGCGTGGCAATTGCAAAAGCATTCGTGCTTTCCCACGTCGAGGTCGTCATCGACGAAGCTCTGGCCAAAGACACCGCTGCCGAAGTTGAAAAATTCCGTGCAGCTGTTGCCCAGACCGAAGACCAGCTGAACAACATCATTGCCATCACCGAAGAGCGTCTTTCCGCCAACGAGGCTGACGTGTTCCGTGCACACCTGATGATGCTGGCTGACCCCATGTTTGAAGAGACCGTTCTCGACAAGATCGAAAACAGCAGCTACAACGCCGGCAAGGCCGTTTCTGAAGCCACTGCCGAGGTTGCCGCTATGCTGGCCAGCCTGGATGACGAATACTTGAAAGAGCGCGCTGCCGACATCAAAGACGTGGGCGGCCGCGTACTGGATAACATCCTGGGCATCGTTCGCACCAGCCTGAGCGATCTGAATGAGCCTGTTGTTGTATTTGCCAACGACTTGACTCCTTCCGACACCGCCACCATGAACCTGGATTACGTGAAGGGCTTCGCTACCGATATCGGCGGCCGCACCTCCCACACTTCCATCCTGGCTCGCATCATCGGCATCCCCGCCATCGTGGGTACCGGTGACATCACCAGCCGCGTAAAGCATGGCGAGACCGTTGTGCTGGATGCTGTTGACTGTGAAGTCATCTCCAACCCCTCCAGCGAGGAACTGGCTGTATACGAAGCCAAGCTGGAAAAATATCTGGAAGAAAAGCGCGAACTGGAGAAGGTACGCTTCCTGCCTGCCGAGACTCTGGACGGCCACCATGTGGAAGTCGTAGCCAACATCGCATCTCCTGCTGATGTTAAGGGTGCTGTTGAAGGCGGCGCCGAGGGCTGCGGTCTGTTCCGTACCGAGTTCCTTTACATGAACCGCCCCGACCTCCCCTCCGAGGACGAGCAGTTCGAAGCTTATAAATCCGTACTGGTTGGTATGGAAGGCAAACCCGTTGTCATCCGCACCCTGGATATCGGCGGCGACAAAGCTGCTGAGAGCATCCAGTTCCCCGCTGAGATGAACCCCTTCCTGGGCTGGCGCGCCATCCGTATGTACTTCGACCGTCTGGATATCATCAAGCCCCAGCTGCGCGCTCTGCTGCGTGCCGGCATCTATGGCAAGCTCCATGTGATGTTCCCCATGGTCATCTCTGCTGAAGAGATCTACAAGATGAAGGACATCCTGGAAGAGTGCAAGGCTGAGCTCCGCGCTGAAGGCGTAGAGTTCGACGAGAACCTCTCCATCGGTATCATGGTCGAGACCCCTGCTGCTGCTCTGAACGCTCACCTGCTGGCTGAGATCGTTGAGTTCTTCAGCATCGGTACCAACGACTTGACTCAGTATGTTCTGGCTGTAGACCGCGGCAACGAAATGATCGCTGACCTGTATCAGCCTCTGCACCCCGCAGTCATCCGCGCCATGAAGATGGTTATCGAAGCTTCCCATGCATCCGGCAAGTGGTCCGGCGTTTGCGGCGAGACCGCAGGCGATGTAAAGGGCGCTTTGGTTCTGCTGGGCCTGGGCCTGGATGAGTTCAGCATGAGTGCCGGCTCCATCCCCGCCGTGAAGAACATGATCCGCAAGGCGAACTACGCTGAGGTGAAGAAGGGCATCGAAGAGTGCCTGACCATGTACACCACCGAAGAAGTGAACGCCAAGCTGGATGAAATGCTCAAAGACATCCTCGGCAAATAAGCAAGCGTAAAAGAGGGCAGATTTTCTGCCCTCTTTTTTTATTGTCATCCCTTAAAACCCCAGTAAAATAGGGGTGTTTTGGATTTGATTTTACCAAAAGATATCGGGGAAAGAATCGCAAAAATAGATGCTTATTTATAAGTTTTATGATACCATATAGACGCTTAGAGAAGTACCCCGGGGGATCCCGGCAACGTAAGATGCCAAGGCAAATACGGCATCCGAGGCAGTGAGTATGAATTTAGCATCTATCAAATCGGCGATCAATGACGTCGGCCTTTTTAAAAAAGCATATTTGTTAAATGCGCTGTTTATCACCTTTTATTATTCCGGGTGGTATCACTTAAGCACCATCACCACGGTTCCAATCTGTTTTTGGGCCCTTTATTTGTTTATTCAGGCAATCAAAAATAAGCGGTATCTGTTAAGGGAAAAAGCCCTGTGGATGCTCGTTGCATTTATGGCCGTGCTCATCCTCAGTATATTAGTCAACCTGCCAAGCGGTTTAGACAAAAACATGATGAGCGTTGCTGCGGCTGCCCTGACCTTCTTTGTGGTCTATTATTTGGGGGAAGAGGACAGCGCAAAGCAGAAGAAGACCTTTGAAGATTGTTTGAAGATCATTCTGGTGTACAGTTGCGTGATGTCCGCCATCTCCATTTTGATGTATTTCAGCAACATCTGCCTTGTGAACTACAAAGGCCGGTTCTGCGGCGTGTATGAAAACGCCATCCTTTCCGGTCTGGTTGCAAACGGCGGGTTGTTCTGCACGGTGTATTTTATTTGGGGATGGAAGCGCCGTCCGCTGCTCATTAAACTCTTATGCATCGTACAGATCATCGTCCAGGTGATCATGATCTTTGTGAGCAACTCCCGCTCGGCCTTTTTGTGTTTTATCACCTTCTTTGTGATCTACATCGGCATGAAGATCGCAAACCTGCATATTCTTAAGAACCCCAACGGCAACCGTGTGCTGAAGATCATCGTGGCGCTGCTCACCGCGGCGGCCATCCTGATGGGCAGTGGTTTGATCGCCGATGGCATCAACGATTCCATGTACGAGTTAAACAAGACGCTGTTTACCCTGCGCTATCCGGATTTTGACCCGGACAACCCCAACTATCTGGATACGGAAAACTGGTTTGCGCCCAAACCCTTTGAGCGGGATTTCAGCAGCGGGGCAAGATGGGCCCTTGTGATCACTGGGTGGGAGGTATTTTCCGAAAACCCCATCCTTGGTGTTTCGCCGGGGAACCTTGTGGAAGTGGTGGAGGATAAACTCACCGTCAATGGGAAGGCCCCCAGCTACCTCAAGGCGCTGCAAGGGGGCAGGATCCACAACTCTTATTTGGATATCATGGCCAGCATGGGCATCGCAGGTGCCCTGTGCATGCTGATGTTTGCCGTTTACACTGTGATAAAGGCGTACCAATGTACCTTTGCCTTAAGGCGGGATTACCCGGCCTATGATCACAACACCTTTGTGGTCAGTTTGATCGGCGCAATGGCGGTATACTTTTTTGTGGAATCCACCATTTTGTTCACCATGTCCTTTGCAGAGGCCTTCTTCTGGCTGTGTCTGGGGCACCTGGCTCAGCGTGCCAAAGCATTGGATAGGGGCAGGGCAGCCTGTATTGACAAATAAGGGGCTTATCAGTATAATACGGATATTAATTGAATCTAACTTACGGGTTGATCCCGTCGTTCCGAGCCGCACCTTCTACGGGCAACTAGGAAGGCCGGCCAATGGGTCTGGGTGGAAACGCCTTGGCCTCCCGCATTTGGAAAGGAATGAGCATGGATGACTTTGTCATCTTTGTTTGTTTGCGTTCCGGAGCGGGTTTATCCCGCTCTTTTTGTTTTTAAAACCATATTTGCTATCTCTGTCTGCGAAATTGCGATTCCCCTCCCTTTTCGCATGAACTGATAGGGCAGGGCTGCCGTAAGGCAGTCCTGTTTTTGTTTTATGAAAGTAGATAAAATTGGTGCTGTTCAAATTATGAATATATACAAAAATGGTGTTATTTTGTTTGACCATGCCTGTGGGGCAGGGTATAATGCAGATATAACAAATGTGATTGATTTCACAATGCTGCTTGATTCCGAGTTGGTACACCTAAGGCCTGCTATGGTATGCCGACCGATGGGTGGGGATGGAAACGCCCCCGCCTCCCGTTTGGAAAGGAACCGAAGTTGTTTTTGGTATTTGGACGGGAGAATCCCGTCCTTTTTTGTTAAATGCACCACTTGATGGTGTAAAAATAGATAGGAGTGAATACAGATGTTGCAGAATTTTGAACAGCATATCCATACCAAGTTTATCTTTGGTAAAGATGCAGAAAAACGCGTAGGTACCGAGATCGCCGCATTTGGCGTGAAGAAGGTTTTGATCCACCATGACAGCGGTCAATTCCTCTATGACAGCGGCCTTTTGGATGCAGTAAAGGGCTACCTTGCTGATGCAGGCCTTGAAGTGTTTGAACTGGGCGGCGTAAAGCCCAACCCCCGTCTGAGCAAGGTACGCGAAGGTATCGAACTGTGCCGCAAGGAAGGCATTGAGTTCATCCTGGCCATCGGCGGCGGCAGCGCAACCGACTCCAGCAAGGCCATCGCAGCCGGTACCACCTATGATGGGGATGTGTGGGATTTCTACGCTCACAAAGCAGTGGGCAAAGATGCCCTGATGGTTGGCTGCCTGTTGACTTACCCCGCAACCGGCACCGAGGTCTCCGGCGGCGGCGTTATCACCAACGAAGAAACCGGCGAAAAGCGCCCCTACGGCAACCCCGATGGCAGCACCCGCTCCCGTGTTTCCTTCATGAACCCTGAGCTTTCCATGACTCTGCCTCCTTATCTGACCGCTTGCGGCGTGGTGGATATGTACTCTCACATCATGGAAAAATACTTCACCCCCGATACCGATTTCGGCATCATGGACCGTCTGGCTGAAGCCGGCATGAAGAACATCCTTCACTATGGTCCCCTGGTACTGGCTGAACCCCAGAATTACAACTACCGCGCTGAGATCATGTGGTCCGGCTGCGTTGGCGCCGATAACTCCCAGGGTCTGGGCCGTGCGCAGGATTGGGCACACCATTACATCGGCCATGAGCTGAGCGCCCTTTATGATACCGCCCACGGTGCAACCCTTACCATGATCTGCCCCGCATGGATGAAGTACGTTTACAAAGCAAACCTGCCCCGTTTCGTCCGCTATGCAGTGGAAGTTATGGGCGTTGAAAACGATCCCAGCAACCCTGAATGGGTGGCTTTGGAAGGCATCCGCCTGACCACCGACTTCTTCAAACGGATGGGCCTGCCCACCACTCTGAGCGAAGGCGGCATCGGTGACGAGCACTTTGATCTGATCGCCAAGATGGCTCCCATCAGCCAGGGCGATGACCACATCGGCAGCGTAGTGGAGCTGCGTTATGACGACGTCATGGCCATTTTGGAGATGGCACGGTAAATACCATCAACAAAAGGACCTGCAGATTTTGCCTGCAGGTCCTTTTTGCCTTTATAGGTGCAAAAGAGAAGAGAATATGGTATGATGTTTATTACTGTACTGAGCCATAGCGTACTCCTAAGGAGAAAGCACGAAGGATATCCATCCTTTTAGTGAAAGTGAGGCAGAAAGTAATGTCTTTTCTTGAGATCCTGCGCACCATCATTATGGTCATCAATGTGATCACAATGGCAATTTTGCTGTACCAGGTGGGTCTCGCATTCTTTTGTATGAAAAAGCGCCCGGAGCGCCGCCCGGTGATGGAGAAAAACCATCGCTTTGGTGTGATCATCTCTGCACGCAATGAGGAAACAGTCATTGGGCATTTGGTGAAAAGCCTTGTGCAGCAGGATTACCCCCGGGATTGTTTTGATGTGATCGTCATTGCGGACAACTGTACCGATGAAACGGCCAAAGCTGCCCGGGATGCCGGTGCTGTGGTCTATGAACGCTTTGATGAAGTTCATAAGGGCAAAGGGTACGCCCTTGCGTGGATCTTTGATATCCTCTTCCATAAAGAGAAGAAGGAATACGATGCCTTTTGCATTTTTGATGCTGATAACCTGGTGGACAAGGGCTACCTTGCATCCATGAACCAGCAGCTGTGCTGCGGCGTGGATGCGGCACAGGGGTACCGGGGCATCAAAAACCCCGGCGACAGCTGGGTTTCCGGCAGCTATGCCATCTACTTCTGGACGGTGACCCGGTTCTTTATGTGCGCCAGGGATAACGCCGGGTTTTCCTGCTTTGCCAGCGGTACCGGCTTTATGTTCCGCTCGGATCTGGTAAGGGAAGACGGCTGGAGCACCAATACCATCACGGAGGATACGGAGTTCTCCGTACAGCAGATCTTAAAAGGGCGCCGGGTGGTCTTTAACGAAAACGCCATCTTCTACGATGAACAGCCCACTAAGTTTGGCCAATCCATCCGCCAGCGGTACCGCTGGTCTGTGGGCAATGTGCAGTGCCTGGTGCGCTATCTGCCCATCATTTGGAAGGAAGGACGCAAGAAGCTGCGCTTTAGCGCATTTATGGACCTGATGATCTATTTGATCGCCATGCCCATTACAGGGCTTGTGGTCATCAACACGGTGCTGACCGTTGTGCTCACCTGTTTGATCGAAAGCAACCCATTCCTAGTGCTTCTTTACACCTTGCTGCCCATCGTCGGCTGCTGGGTCGTGATGTTCTTTGAGGGCGTTTTGGCAGTCCGTGCTGAAAAGAAGCGGTTTTCTTCTGTATTAAAGGGTTTGTTTGGCTGGCCCATCTTCCTTTACAGCTGGATGTACATTAACTTGACGGCCTTCTTCTACCGGGATACCACCTGGAAGCCCATCGCCCACACCAAGAGTGTTGGCATCGATGAGGTAGACGGCGGTGACCAGCGCCAGGCCGGCTGATTTGGAGGGACTATGACGGATTTACTTCGCGCCAAAGAACAACTAAAGCAGGGTGATTATACCTGCGTCCTTTGTAAAGGTGATACCTTCCATCACAGCTACGAGAGGGGCGTTGCCCCCATGGTGGCTTTGATCCGCCAAGGGGTGGATGTAGCAGGGTTTTCCGCTGCCGATAAAGTCGTGGGAAAAGCTGCTGCGCTGCTGTTTGTGCTGGCAAAGGTGAAAGAGGTCTATGCCGATGTGATGAGCGAAGGTGCTGTTGAGATGCTGAAAAAATACGGTATTCCCCATAGCTATGGTGCGCTGACCCACCACATCATCAACCGCACGGGCACCGATTACTGCCCCATGGAAAAGACGGTGTGGGAGATCGATGACCCCCAAGCTGCCTATGACGCCGTGTGTAAAACCATGGCAGCCTTAAAAAGCGGAGCCATGAAAGCGTAAAAGTAAAAAGAGCCGAAAGGCTCTTTTTTTGTTTATGTGATCGTTATTTTTGAGGATCCACCCACCGCTTGGCGGTCTCCCAAACCGCTTCTTTTGCGTAAAGGGATGCCTTGAGGTTTAAGATCCGCTGGTTTTCCGACCCCCGGAAGGGGAGGGCCAGATTGCGCCTTGCCATGATGAAGGGGCCATCCACCAACACATCGCAAAGGCTTAATAGTTCCAGCCTAAAGGGGTCAGCTTCCTCTAAAAGGGCTTCAAAGGTGTAACCGGTGTAACAGGCCAGCTCATAGCCGGCATCCTTTACAGCGCGGCACAGGGGCAACAGAGCCTCTGCCTGGCACATGGGCTCACCTCCGCTTAAGGTGATGCCGCTGTAAAGGGGGTTTTCGCTGATGCGGGTGAAGATATCCTGCCAGGCCATCGCGGTGCCGCCCGTAAAAGGAAGGGCGGTGGGGTTGTGGCACCCGGGGCAATGATGGGGACAGCCCTGCAAAAACAGGGTAAACCGAAGGCCGGGGCCGTCGGTGATGGAGTCACCAACGATCCCGGCCACGTTCAAAGGCTTACACATGGTGTTTGACCCGGTCGCGCTCTTCTGCACGCTTGGCATCGTTGAAGCGATCCAGGGTGCCCACCAAATAGCCGGTGATGCGGCGGATGCGCTCAAAGCCGATGCCTTCATCAAACTCGTGGCGGCCGCATTGGGGACAGATCTCATCGATGATGCCGTTGTAGCCGCAGACGGGGTCACGATCCACCGGGTGGTTGATGCTGCCGTAGCCCACGCCGGCTTTAGCCATGTAGCGTACCACGCTTTCAAAGGCCTCCAGGTTGTTGGCGGTGTTGCCGTCCAGCTCTACATAGGTGATGTGGCCGGCGTTGGTAAGGGCGTGGTAAGGTGCCTCGATGGCGATCTTTTTATAAGCGGGGATCTCGTAATACACCGGCACATGGAAGCTGTTGGTGTAGTATTCACGATCGGTCACACCCACCATGACGCCGTACTTTTTGCGGTCCATGCGGATGAATCTGCCGGAAAGACCCTCGGCAGGGGTGGCCAGCAGGGTGAAGTTCAAACCGGTGCGCTCGCCCATGCGGTCCACGTAATCCCGCATAAAGCCGATGATCTCAAGGCCCAGGTTGCGGGATTCTTCGCTTTCGCCGTGGTGTTTGCCGGTAAGGGCGGTCAGTGCTTCTGCCAGGCCGATGAAGCCGATGGAAAGGGTGCCGTGCTTCAACACTTCGCCCACTTCGTCATCCATCTTCAGGTTTTTGCTGCCGATCCATACGCCCTGACCCATGAGGAAGGGGAAGTTACGGACCCGTTTTTTACACTGGATGGCAAAGCGCTCCAGCAGCTGGCCGGCTACCAGTTCCATCTTCCGCTCCAGTTCATCAAAGAACCATTCCAGATTGCCGTTGCTGTTGATGGCAATGCGGGGCAGGTTGATGGAGGTAAAGCTTAAGTTGCCGCGGCCAAAGGTAATTTCGTTATCGGTATCGTGGCGGTTGGCCATGACGCGGGTACGGCAGCCCATGTAGGCAACTTCGCTTTCGGGGTGGCCGGGCTTGTAATACTGCAGGTTAAAGGGCGCATCCAGGAAGGAGAAGTTGGGGAACAACCGCTTTGCGCTGACACGGCAGGCCAGGCGGAACAGATCGTAGTTGGGGTCCTCTTCGTTAAAGCTGACGCCGCTCTTTACTTTAAAGATGTGGATGGGGAAGATGGGGGTCTCGCCCATGCCAAGGCCGGCCTCGGTAGCCAGCATCACATTTTTGGTGACCATGCGGCCCTCGGGAGAGGTATCGGTACCATAGTTGATGGAGCTGAAAGGCGTCTGGGCGCCGGCACGGCTGTGCATGGTGTTCAGGTTATGGATGAGAGCCTCCATGGCCTGGTAGGTGCTTTTTTCCGTCTCAGCATAGGCATTTGCCTTTGCAAAGCTGTGGATGCGCTCATACAGAGCCTCATCGCCGCCGATCAAAGGCAGCAGCCAGGCTTTTTCTGCAGCATCGTATGCGGGGTTATCGCTCAAAGTGGGGCAAAGACCATCCTGTTCCTTCATGGCGGCAAGGGCTTCTTTTACGGCTGCGGCATCCAAAGTAAAATCAGCACTGAGGAGAGAAGCTGCCTTATAAAGGTTAGCGGCATAGTGCTTTAAGTAGGTTTTGGCAACACCGGGGGCCAGACCGTAATCGAAGTTGGGGATGCTCTGACCGCCGTGCTGATCGTTCTGGTTGCTCTGGATGGCGATGCAGGCCAAAGCGGCGTAGCTCTGGATATCGTTGGGCTCACGCAGGAAGCCATGGCCGGTGGAGAAACCGCCCTTGAACAGCTGCAGAAGGTCGATCTGGCAGCAGGTGGTGGTCAGGGTGTAGAAATCCATATCGTGGATGTGGATGTCACCTTCCTGATGGGCTTTGGCGTATTTGGGTGCCAGGATGTGCTTGGTGTAGTAATCCTTGGCGCCTTCGGAGCCGTACTTCAGCATGGTGCCCATGGCGGTGTCGCCATCGATATTGGCGTTATCCCGCTTCATATCGGAAAGGCTGCTGTCGGAGAAAGTCAGCTCATCGTAGATGCGCATAAGCCGGGTGTTCATCTCACGGCGGCGGGTGCGATCGTTGCGGTAGAGGATGTATTTTTTGGCTACAAAGGCATAGCCGTTATCCATGAGCACGGTCTCCACCATATCCTGAATATCCTCCACACCGGGGGCGGAATCGGGGAAGCGCTCCACAAGGCGAGCTTCACAATCCTGGGCAAGTTTGATGCTCTGGCCGTCATCCTTACGGCCGCTGGCAGCCATGGCTTTGCCAATGGCATCGGCGATCTTTTGGATATCATAGGGTACGGTACGGCCATCTCGTTTGATGATGGTGGTAAACATGATCATTCCTCCTTTGAGTGCAGCAATTCTATAACGGGCAAATTCCCATGGCATGCAAACCCATGCCTTACATCCATTTGTGCGCAGTACCCCCATATATGGGCGAAGTTGTGCGCAATGATGATAGCACAACGAGATATGGGATGTAAATAGTATTTTGGCCCTTTTTTAACACAATATCTTGTGGGTAGTTTTTGTGCGTTTCTTTTTGTTGCCTCATCGGTTTTCTGTGTTTTTTCTCTTTCAATCCGAACACAAAAACACTATAATAGGGGCATACTCTGGAGGGAACGATATGAATTGGGCATTAAAAGATGTTGTAAGTGATGTGGATATTGCCAAAGTGGCGCAGATCGCCGATGAAGTCTGGCACGAGCATTATGGTGAGCTGCTGGGCAAAGCCCAGGTGGAATATATGGTAGAGATGTTTCAATCGGTACCGGCCATGAAAAAGCAGATCGCGGAGGACGGGTACCGGTACTATATGATCCTTTTGGATGGAGAGCCCATGGGTTATACCGCCGTGCAGCCCCAGGGGGAAAAGCTGTTTTTGAGCAAGCTGTACCTTTTGGCAAAAGCTAGGGGCAAGGGTTTGGCCGGCCGCACGGTCAGCTATTTGGCAGAGCAGTGCCGTAAGGAAGGCAAGACCGCCATTTGGCTGACGGTAAACAAGTACAACAGCGGATCCATCGCGGTGTACAAGCACCTGGGGTTTGAGACCATCCGGGAGCAGGTGGCGGATATCGGCCAGGGGTATGTGATGGACGATTATGTCATGGAAAAACAGGTATAAAAAAGCACCCTTCGGGGTGCTTTTTTTATTGAATACCGTTCTTTTCTTTATATTGCGCCATGGCGGCGGTGATGTATTTTGCAGGTAATGGTTCCAACCGGCCTGCTTGTTTTACCAAAAGGGATACCTGGCATAACCGCTCCAAATGATCGGCTGCGCTTAAGGCCGATGCCATATCCTTGCCGACGCCAACGCCGCCATGGTTCTTTAACAGCACTGCTGCACGATCCCCAATGGATCCTCCCACGGCCTGGGCCAGAGCCTCGCTGCCGGGGGGTGCGAAGGGAGCCACAGCGATGCTGCCGCCCAGATACAGTACCGCCTCGATATCCACAGGCTCGATGCGATCCACCCCCATTAAACTGGCTGCTGCCACTGCGTAGGGGGAATGGGTATGGACGATGGCATGGACATCGGGCCGCAGAAGATAGATGGCACGATGCATGGAAGCTTCGATGGAAGGGGCGTAGGGGCCCGTAAAGCTGCCATCCGTCAATGAAACCAGGCTCAGGTCCTCCTCCAGCATGGTGTCATAGGCCCTTCCCGAGGGTGTGATGATCAGCCCATCTTTTACGCGGCAGCTGATATTGCCCGATGTGCCCAGGGCAAAGCCCCGTGCTGCAATGGCCTTTGCTGTTTTCAGTACTTCTTTGCGTGCGAAAGATTCCGTCATCCTTACCGCCTCCATCTTCATTGTACACCACAAGAAAACAAGAGCCAACCCTGTGGTTTTGTGGTATCATATAAAAAAGCCCTTTAGAAAGAAGGAGGATACCATGCCTAAAGTATTGGTGACCGGCGGCGCCGGCTACATTGGCAGCCACACCTGTGTGGAGTTATTAAATGCCGGCTACGAGGTAGTGGTAATGGATAACCTTTGCAACAGCAAAGCCGGGGTACTGGACCGCATTGAGACCATCACGGGGAAAAAGCCTGCGTTTATTGAAGGGGACGTGCGGGATTACGATGCGGTAAAGCGTGCCCTTTGCGGTGTGGATGGCGTCATTCACTTTGCGGGCCTGAAGGCCGTGGGCGAGAGCGTCAAAAAACCCCTTTTGTATTATGATAACAACCTTGGCAGCACCATCACTCTGCTGCAGGCCATGGAGGAGATGGGGGTCAATGCCATTGTGTTTTCCTCCTCGGCTACGGTGTATGGTGACCCTGCCACCGTACCGGTAAAAGAGGACTTCCCTTTAAGCTGTGCCAGCCCCTATGCCTATACCAAATATATGTGCGAGCGGATCCTGGAAGGGGCCTGTGTGGCCAACGAAAACCTTAGCGCACTGCTGCTGCGGTATTTTAACCCCATCGGTGCCCATGAAAGCGGCATCATCGGGGAGGACCCCAATGGCATTCCCAATAACCTTTTGCCCTATATTGCAAAGGTGGCGGTGGGCCAGCTGCCCAAGCTTACCATCTTCGGCGATGATTACCCCACCCGGGACGGCACCGGTGTGAGGGATTACATCCATGTGGTGGATCTGGCAAAGGGCCATGTGCTTGCCATGGATTACGCTTTGACCCATAAGGGGGCAGAGGCCATCAACCTGGGCACCGGCAGCGGCTCCAGCGTGCTGGAGGTGTTCCATGCCTTTGAGCGGGCCTGCGGAAGGGAACTGCCCTATATGATCGGCCCCCGGCGGGAAGGGGATGTGCCCGAATACTTTGCCGAGACCACCAAGGCGAAGGAACTGTTAGGCTGGGTCGCCGAAAAAGACATCGATGATATGTGCGCCGATACCTGGCGCTGGCAAAAAGGCAACCCCAACGGCTATGAAGAATAGGGAAAGGATGAACAAGATGAAGATCACCTTACTGGGCACTGCCCATGGCTACCAGACCTATAACCGGTTTGTATCTTCCAGCATGATCGAAGTCAACGGCAAGATGTACATCGTGGATGCCGGCCCCCCTGTGGATGGTCTTCTCATCCGCCAGGGGAAGGATGTAAAACAGCTGACTGCGGTGTTCATCACCCATATGCATGAGGATCACGCCGGCAGCCTGCCCGGCATCATCAAGTGTCTGAACCGCCACCCCTATGATGACCAGCACACCCATTTTGTGATGCCCCAGGAGGGCGCCTTTGAGGCCCTGTGCGCCTGGAGCCAGGCACTGCACACCACCAACCGGCCCCATCTTGTAAGCCATAACGTGGCGAAGGATGGCGAAGTGTGCTATGACGACGGTACCTTAAAAGTGACCGCCATCGGCAACAACCACATCCCCGCAGAAGAGGGGCACCATTCCTTCAGCTATCTGCTGGAGGCGGAAGGGAAGAGCGTGCTGTTTACCGGCGACCTTTCCTTTGGCTGCGCTGATTTCCCCATGATCGGCACCGAGCGGCACATCGACCTTTGCGTGTGCGAAAGCGCCCACATCACCCCGGAAAATACCCTGGATAAGCTGATGCGCTGCGATTTCGGCGCACTGGTGCTCCAGCATCTTCATGAAAAATGGCATGGGGAAGGGGAGCAGGTGCTGTACAACAGCTACTGCAGCGTACCGTACCCCCTTTCCATCGGCCACGATGGCGATGTGTTTGAAATTTAATGCAAATAAAAAAAGCTCCCTTGTGGGAGCTTTTTTGCTTCATCAGCCGACGATAAACAGCAGCTGGCCGGCAGCTACGTTATCGCCTTTTTCGATGTGTACCGCCCGGACGACACCGCCCTGACGTGCTACGACGTTGGTCTCCATCTTCATGGCTTCCACCACTGCGAGGATGTCGTTTTCCTTCACAGCATCGCCTTCCCTTACCAGCACCTTCGATACCAGACCGGGGATGGATGCCCCCACTTCACGGGGGTTGTTCTTATCGGCCAGTTTGGGGGCATTGCGCACGGCGGCTTCTTCATCCACCTGGACGGATACAGAGCGCTGGGCGCCGTTCAGTTCAAACAGCACATTCATGGTGCCGTCTTTGTTGGTCTCTCCGGGACCGATGTATTTGATGATGAGGGTCTTGCCGTCTTCAATGGTAAGCTCGGTGGAATCCCCCGGATCCATGCCCCGAAGGAATACATGGGTATCCATAGAGGAAAGATCGCTGTATTCCCCTAAGAAAGCAAGGTAGTCATCAAAGACTTTGGGGTAGAGGCAGCTGGCTAAAACATCGCTGTCCTCTTTGTGGCCTTCCGGCAGTTTTGCCCGCACCGCTTCCAGATCCATGGGGGGCAGCAGCTGGCCGGGGCGGCAGGTGATGGGTTCTTCGCCCTTTAATACCGCCTTTTGCAGCTCCTTGGGGAAGCCGCCCTTGGGCTGGCCCATCATGCCTTTGAAGTAGGATACCACGCTATCCGGGAAGGAAAG
>SVGV01000077.1 GCA_015056185.1 Clostridiales bacterium
AGCGGCAATCCACGGTACTAAGCAAATCACCAATGGGGGGATAGATCATAACTGTTACCTCCTAGAAGCTTTATATTGGCTGATGATGGTTTTGATTTGTTCCACGCAGGCGTCGATATCATCGTTTACAACGGTGTAATCGTACTTATCTGCATAGGCCATTTCACCTTTTGCGGTGCCCAGGCGTTTTTGGATCTGCTCTTCCGTCTCGGTGCCGCGGCCGCGCAGGCGCCGCTCCAGCTCTTCAAAGCTGGGGGGCATCAAAAAAATGAGCAGGGCTTCATCCATGGCCTTTTTTACGTTCATGGCACCCACGACGTCGATGTCCAGATAGACATCCCGGCCTTCTTCCGTTTTTTCTTCCACAAAGGCACGGGGGGTGCCGTAGCGGTTCATGCCGAAAACATCGGCATATTCCAAAAAGGCCTCTTGTTGGATCATTTCGCTGAACTTTTCATCGGTGATGAAAAAGTAATGCACGCCGTCCACCTCGCCGGGGCGCATGGCCCTGGTGGTGCAGGAAACGGAAAGCATGGCGTTGGGATCGCTGTTTAACAAAGAAGAGATCACAGTGCCCTTACCGGTACCGGAAGGACCGGAGATGACGACCAATGCACCTTTCATGTTAATCCTCCTCATCCTCCTGAGATTTATCATCCATGCGGTTGGCTACCGTTTCCGGCTGGATGGCGGAAAGCACCACATGGTCACTATCCATAATTACCACGGCGCGGGTGCGGCGGCCATAGGTGGCATCCACCAGCATGCCGCGGTCACGGGCATCGGAAATGATGCGCTTAATGGGGGCGGATTCAGGGCTGACGATGGCAATGACCCGCCCGGCGGATACGATGTTGCCAAAGCCGATGTTGATCAATCGAATGCTGCTCATGCTGTTTTCCCCTATTCGATATTCTGTACCTGTTCGCGGATCTTTTCGATCTCGCTCTTGAGTAAAATCACCTGGGCGGCAATGGCACCATCGTTGGCTTTGCTGCCGATGGTGTTGACCTCCCGGTTCATCTCCTGGACGATGAAATCCAGCTTTCTGCCCACGGGGCCCTCTGCTGCGGCAGTGGCTTTAAACTGGGCAATGTGGCTATACAGCCGCACGATCTCTTCATCGATGGCCCGTTTATCCGCCACGATGGCAGCCTCCGTCAAAACCCGCTGGCGCAGGGATTCATCGGCAGCGATGAAATCGCTCAGCTTATTGAGCAAACGCTGGCGGTTGGCTTCTTCCACATGGGGGGCGTTTTCTTCCACCACTTTTACAGCGGCTTCCACCACATCGATCTTTTTCAAAAGATCCTCCCCGATGCGCTCGCCCTCTGCCGTGCGCATTGCAACAAACTGGGTAAGGGCATCGCTTAAGGCTGCGGTGAGCAGATCCTTCACGGCGTCGATGTCTTCATCCCGCTCGGCGGCGGTAAGCACCCCGTGGAAGGAGGCGACATCCATCAAGCTGGGTTCATAGGCGATGCCAAGGTCCCTTGAAAGGCCGCGCAGAGCGCTTAAATAGGCGGCTGCCAGGGCGCCGTCACAGCTGACATCGGTTTTATCCTCCCGGTTGTTGCGGTAGTTGATGGAAAGATCCACCTTGCCCCGCTCACAGCTGGCAGATACCTGGGCGCGCAGCGTTTCTTCCAAGGCGGAAAGCCGGTGAGGCATCCGAATGTTCAGATCCAAAAACCGGCTGTTAACGCTTTTTACTTCTATGGTAGCTTCACGGCCGTCTAAACTTACATAGCTGCGGCCAAAGCCCGTCATGCTCTTCAAACAAACCACTCCGTATCCTGCCTACAATCAGGCAGTATATTATAGCACACAATGGGCACAAATACACTATTCAAACAATTTATAGATCTCATCGGGCCGGGGCGGGCCAAAGACGCGGCTGACGCCATCCGTACAGTGGATGGTAAAGCCTTCTTCCGCAGCAACCGCTTTGCCGATGACAGCGGCGCCAATGCCCTCTTCACTTAAAGCGCTGAGCACCTGCTCAGGCCTTGGGGTAGCGATGAGCATACTGCCGGAGGAGATGAGGCGCAGCGGATCCACGCCGAACTCCCTGCACAGATCGTGGGTCAGGCTCAAAAGGGGCACGTTTTCTTCCTCAACCACAGCGCCGCAGCCCGATGCGGTGCAAACCTCATGCACAGCGCCAAGCACGCCGCCTTCGGTGATGTCGTGCATGGCGCAGGCCCCTGCCCGTGCGGCGATGATGCCATCGGGCACCACGCTGAGCATGTTTTTCAGCTCCTCTGCCCCACGGACGCGCTGGTAGGTCACAGCGGCAACGGCCTTTTCATAAAGCTCGGAGCACATCATGATGGTGCCCTCGATGCCGGCGTATTTGGTGATGATGAGGCTATCCCCCGGGCGGATGTTTTTATTCTGCACCAGGGCGTTTTTTGCGCACCTGCCGATGGCCGTGCCGCTGACCACCAAACGGTTGACGGCATCCGTCACCTCGGTATGGCCGCCAACGATCTCGATGCCAACGGCAGCGGCCTCTGCCGCCACCTGCTCCATCACCTTTGCGATGTCGTCCTCTTTGGTATCCGGCGGGGCCAGGATAGTGATGAGCATGGCCACGGGCTCTCCCCCGCAGGCGGCAACATCGTTGCAGTTGATGTGCACCGCGATGCGCCCGGTATCGCTGTTGGGCACGGTAACGGGGTCGGTACTGAGGATGACGAGATCCCCGCCCAGATCCAGTGCGGCGCAGTCCTCGCCGATCTCAGGGCGCAGGACGACCTCCTTACGCACGGGGTGCAGCTTGCTGAGCACTTCGCTCACAAGCTGGTCTGTATCCATTTTACCTATCTTCATTGGCTTCATCTCCTGCAATCAGGGCCAAAAATTCCTCTTCACTCAATACTGTAATGCCGAGATCCCGGGCCTTTTTCAGCTTGCTGCCAGCCTTTTCCCCCGCGATGACAAGATCGGTGGATTTCGTCACGCCGCTTTGCACATTGGCGCCATGGCTCTGGGCCAACGCACCGATGGCACTGCGGGTATAGTGCACAAGGCTGCCGGTAAACACCAGGTTCTTCCCGCTGATGGGGCTTTGTGCTGCGGCCTCTTCTGCCTTTAAAGTAATGCCCCGCAACAGCAGCTCATCCAAATCATGGCTGCGGGAAGCATCGGAAAAATAATCGGCGATGCTGCTTGCAACGATCCCGCCGATATCCCGAAGGGCGGTCAGCTCCTCTTTGGATGCACTGCGCAGCGCTTCTAAACTGCCGTAGTGCTGGGCAAGATCCCTTGCGGTTTTGCGCCCCACATTGGGGATGCCGATGGCGCATAAGAAGGCGCCCAGCTCTGCCTGTTTGCTGTTTTGGATGGCGGCAATGAGGTTTTCCGCCTTCTTTTCCCCAAACTTGGGCAGTTCCAAAAGATCTTCTTTGGTCAGATCATAGAGCTCATAAGGGGCGCGGATGCCCATGTGGTCCATCAAAAGGCCGATGGTCTTTTCGCTGAGCCCTTCGATATCCATCCCGTGCTTGCTGGCAAAATGGCTTAGTTCATAAAGCTTTTGCTGGCGGCAGCCGGTATTGGTGCAAAAGATGTTTGCTCCCTTTTCCACGATCTCGCTCCCGCAGAAGGGGCATTGGCTGGGGGGGATGATGGGCTCGCCCAGATCATCTACCGTACCCATGATCTCAGGGATGACGTCGTTGCTGCGGCGCACCCACACGGTGCTGCCCAGCTTGACCCCTTTGCGCTTGATATCCCCGGGGTTGTTTAAGGTGGCATGGCTTACGGTAATGCCGCCGATCTCCACGCTTTCCAAATGGGCAAGCGGGGTGAGTTTGCCGGTACGGCCCACGTCCCAGCTGACGCCGATGACCTTTGTGGTGGCCTCCTCCGCCTCAAACTTGATGGCCATGGCCCACCGGGGGAATCGATCGGTATAGCCCAACGCTTCTCTTAAAGAATAATCCGTCACCTTTGCCACAAGGCCGTCGGTCAGAAAATCCAGCCCGTGGCGCTCGGTAGCCATGGCATCGGCTGCATCAAAGAGGGCAGAAGCATCGGTATAGGTGCCGATGGCCGGGGGCAGCTTAAAGTGGTTTTCCGTTAAAAAGGCCAGCATCTCTTCTTCGCTTAAAAACTGCCTGCCTTCAATGTACCCCACATTATAGAAAAAAGCATCCAGATTCCGCCGTGCGGTCTCTTTAGGGTCCAGATTCCGTAATGCACCGGCGGCGCCGTTACGGGGATTCTTTAAGGGGACGTCAGCGGTCTCGTTATATTTTTCAAAGGAGGAAAAGGGCATAAACCCTTCGCCCTGGACTTCAAAGGTGCCTTGATAGGGCACCTGAAGAGGGATGCTTTTGATGGTGCGCACCTGCTCTAAAATGCCCTCGCCCACTTCCCCGTTGCCTCGGGTGGCGGCCTCGGCCAAATAGCCATCCCGGTAGGTCAAATTGATGGTCAAACCGTCGATCTTGTGCTGCAGCACATAGCGGATGTCAGCACCGGGCAAAAGGCGGTAAAGCCGCTCCTCCCACTCCATAAACTCTTCACGGGATTTTACTTTATCCAGGCTCCACAACCGCGCAAGATGGGTGTGGGGTTCAAACTTACTTAAGGGCTGGCCCCCTACCCGCCTTGTGGGGGAATGGGGCAAAACGATGCCCGTTTCCTTTTCCAGCTGGATCAGCGCATCAAAGGCTGCATCATACTGGCCATCGGTGACGATGGGGTCATCCAGCACATAGTAGCGGTAGGCATAATCATTCAGCTTTGTGATGAGTTCATTCATCCGTTCCATGTTATACCTTCTTTACAACGGCAAATTTGGTATCGATCTTCTTGACGCCGGCCCCGGGGAAGGCGATCTCCAAAACGCCATCCTTCACGGTGATGACGGTGCCTTCTTTAAACAGGGGGTGTCGGACTTTATCACCGGGGGCAAAACTGTCACCGGCCCCCTCCCGTTTGATGGCCGCCGCACGGTTTTGGAACACCGTAGGCCGCTTTGCTGCCATGGTGCGGTAGGCGGATTCTTCATCCCGGTACTGGCGGCTGAGGGCACCCTGGCCCACGCCCCGGCGAATGACCCCTTCCTCCGGCAGCTCCGCCAAGAAGCGGGAAGGATCGTTATACACGGTGTTGTTGAACATGCTGCGGGCGGCACAGTAACACATGGTCAGCCGTTCCATCGCCCGGGTGATGCCCACATAGCACAGTCGCCGTTCCTCTTCCACCTCGGCATCTTCGTTTAAGGAACGGGCATGGGGCAAAAGCCCCTCTTCCATGCCGATCAAAAACACCACGGGAAACTCCAGGCCTTTTGCGCTGTGGAGGGTCATCAACGTGACGCTGCTCTCCATACGGACTTCTTCGTCGGTATCCATCACAAGGGCAAGGCCCTGCAAAAACTCGCTCAAATCGGCCTCGGGGTTTTCATGGAAGTATTCTTTGGCAGCCTGGACGAACTCCTTGATGTTTTCCGCACGGCTCAGGGCTTCGTCGCTGCCGTCATCCTGGTACTGTTTTAACATGCCGCTTTCATCCACGGCATCTAAGATGAACTCATAGGGTTCGTGCTGTTCCATTAAGGTAAAGAGCTTTTCTGCCACCGCTCTAAAGGAAGCAAAGTTCTTTACCATACGCTTTTGGCTGAAATGCTCTTCGCACTCTCTTATGATCTCATAAGCGGGCACGCCGTAGTCTTCCGCCTTTTCGCTCAGCGCCGCAATAGCGGCATCGCCGATGCCCCGTTTTGGCACATTGATGATGGCATAGAGGGAAAGATCGTCCCTGGGGTTCTGCAAAAAGCGCAAAAGAGCCACGATATCCTTGACCAATGTGCCAAAACG
>SVGV01000078.1 GCA_015056185.1 Clostridiales bacterium
ACTTGTGGTGGATGCCAGCCAGGGCATTGAGGCCCAGACCCTTGCCAACGTGTATTTGGCCTTTGATAACGATGTGGAAGTGGTGCCCGTCATCAACAAGATCGACCTGCCCAGCGCCATGCCGGAGGTAGTCCGCAACGAGATCGAGGATGAGATCGGCATCGATGCTTCCATGGCGCCCCTCATCAGCGCCAAAACGGGGCTGAACATTGAAGAAGTGCTGAAAGTCATCCGTGATTACATCCCCGCACCTGAGGGGGATGACGACGCCCCCCTGCGGGCGCTGATCTACGACAGCGTGTACGATAACTACAAGGGCGCGTTGAGCTATGTGCGCATTATGGACGGCACCGTAAAAGCGGGCACCCGCATGCGCATGATGAGCACCGGCAAAGAGTTTGATGTAACGGAAGTAGGCGTCTTTTCCCCCAGCCTGGTGCCGGTGGAACAACTGACGGCCGGGGAGGTAGGGTACATCTGCGCCAGCATCAAAAGCGTGCAGGATACCCGCGTGGGCGATACCATTACCGATGCCGCCCGCCCCGCAAAAGAGCCTTTGCCCGGCTATAAACAGGCGGTGCCCATGGTATTTTGCGGCATCTACCCGGCTGATGGCGGCGACTACGAAGCTTTAAAGGAAGCCCTTTTTAAACTGCAGCTGAACGATGCTTCCATCTCCTTTGAGCCTGAGACCAGCGTAGCACTGGGCTTTGGCTTCCGCTGCGGCTTCTTGGGCCTGTTGCATATGGAGATCGCTCAGGAACGGTTGGAGCGGGAGTTTGATCTCAGCATCGTGACCACCGCCCCCAGCGTAATCTACCAGGTAAGAAAGACGGACGGCACCGAGCTGAGCATCGATAACCCCACCAATATGCCCAACCCTGCGGAGATCGATTATATGGAGGAACCCGTGGTGGAGGCAACCATCTTCACCCCCTCCGACTACACCGGGCCCATTATGGAGCTTTGCCAGGAAAAACGGGGTACTTTTAAGGATATGAAGTATATCACCGCCGGCCGTGTCTCCATCCATTATGAGATGCCCTTAAACGAGATCATTTACGATTTCTTTGACCTCATTAAATCCAAAAGCCGGGGCTATGCCAGCTTTGATTACGAGTTAAAGGGCTACCGCAAGAGCGACCTTGTGAAATTGGATATCCTCTTAAACGGCGACCTGTGCGATGCCTTTTCCATCATTGTCCACCGGGATAAATCCTACAACCGGGGCAGAAGCATCGCCGAAAAGCTCAAAGAGGCCATTCCGCGGCAGATGTTTGAGGTGCCCATCCAGGCGGCCATCGGCGGCAAGATCATCGCCCGTGAGACGGTCAAGGCCATGCGCAAGGATGTTTTGGCCAAGTGCTACGGCGGCGACATCACCCGTAAAAAGAAGCTGCTGGAAAAGCAGAAGGAGGGCAAAAAACGCATGCGCCAGGTGGGCAGTGTGGAAGTCCCCAGCGAGGCCTTTATGGCTGTCCTTAAGATGGATTGATGCAGGCGTCCATCTACGTACATGTGCCTTTTTGCACCCATAAATGCAGCTATTGCTCCTTTTTTTCCATCCCCCGGGATGGCAAAGAAAGGAGCTATTTGCCTTTATTAAAAAAAGAGATCGAAGGGTTAAAGGGCCTTAACATCACCGCACCTACGGTGTACATCGGCGGGGGCACCCCCAGCTGTATGCCCATAGAGTTCGTGCCCGAGGTGCTTTGCGCCTTAAAGGATGCCGTCACCATTGCCCCCGGGGCGGAGATCACCTGTGAGGCCAACCCCGAGACCTTCACCTTAGAACACGCAAAAGCCTGGGCTAAGGCGGGGGTCAACCGGCTGAGTTTTGGGGTGCAGAGCATGGATGACGCTATTTTAGCCCACATGGGCCGGGGCCACCGCGCAAAGGATGTGCCCGCGGCCATCGGCTATGCCCGTGCTGCCGGCATCCAGAACATCAGCGTGGATGCCATCTACGGTTACCCGGGCCAGAGCATGGAAAGCTGGCAGGATACCTTAAACAAACTGTGCGATCTTGCGCCGCAGCACATCTCCTGCTATTGCCTGACCCCGGAAGAGGGCACACCACTGTACCATCAGCTAAACGCCGGCCATCTAACGCTGGATGAGGACGCCGCCGCCGACATGGGTGCCTACACCATCGGCGCCCTTGCCGCCAGGGGGTATACCCGCTACGAGATCAGCAATTACGCAAAACCGGGGTTTGAAAGCCGCCACAACAGCGTTTACTGGCGGCGGCAAGGGTACATGGGCATGGGCGCAGGGGCCCATGGATGCGTCCGGCGCGGCGGCGACCGGCTGCGGTACTGCCACAGTGATGACATCATCGCCTATGAAAAGGAGCTTGCTTCCGGCGATCCCTTCCCCAATGCAGTGGTTTTAACAAAGGAAGAAATGATGTTTGAAGCGGTCATGCTTTTCACCCGCATGGTGGAGGGGCTGGATCTTACAGCGTTCCAAAAGGAATTCGGTGTGGATTTCTTTACCGCATACCCCAGGGCAAACTACTTTGTGCAGCAAGGCTTGGCCCGGGTGCAATCGGGCAGGTTCTGCTTAACGCTCCGTGGCATGGAGGTACAAAACAGCGTCTTAATGGAGTTTTTGCCGGATTAAGCACAGTGGCATTTGCCCATTCGAAAGGCCGGAATAGATTCAACCGAATAGGCGGCCCCGCAGTTTTGCGGGGCTTTTTGATGCCCATTCTGCCATGGTTCTTCATTCTTTTTCATGGCTATGACCGTTGACAAAGCCATGGGGTGGTGCTATGCTTGCAGTAAGGTTAGCACTCAAAGGCGTAGAGTGCTAACAAAGGAAAGAGGTGAGCTGTCGTGGAACTGAGCGAGCGGAAAATACGCATCTTAAAAGCCATCGTGGATGACTACATCGCATCGGGCATCCCTGTGGGCAGCCGCACCATTTCTAAACTGTGGGGTGGGGAATTCAGCCCCGCCACCATCCGCAATGAGATGAGCGACCTCTATGAGATGGGCTATTTAAACCAGCCCCACACCAGCTCCGGGCGCATCCCCTCCCAAAAGGCCTACCGCTATTATGTGGATCGGATGCTCCACGCCCCCGTTGTGGATGCAGAGGAATTAAAACAGCTGAAGGGATACTTCAATAGCCGCCTGGACCAGATCGGGGAGATCATCGCTGCAACGGCCAAGACCTTAAGCGTAAGCACCAATTATGTTTCCATCGCTATGGCGCCGGAACTGAAAAACGTGCTTATTAAGCAGATCCGCCTGGTACCCGTCACCCGGGGGAGGGCGCTGTGCGTCATCGTCACCAACATGGGCTATGTGAATGATCTCATCATCTCCATCCCCGATGATGTGGATGACAGCAGTTTGGATATGATCAGTAACGCCTTAACCAGCGTCATGCAGGGGAAAAGCGCCATGGAATTGCCCCAGGTGGCCAGCAGTATGATGGAGGAAATGCGCTATCACGGTGCGGTGTTCCAATCCCTGATGGATTCCATCTCCAACGCAGAAAAGGCCCTGCCCGCCAAAAGCATCGTGTTTGATGGCGCCCAGAACCTCTTCCGCTACCCGGAGTTTACCGATGTGGAGCGCGCAAAGAGCATCTTAACGGCGCTGCAGACCCAGGATACCATCTACAGCATCTTAAACCGGGCCGATCAGCTGAACCTTTCCATCTCCATCGGCATGGAAAACGGGCGGGATGACTTAAGCGACGTCAGCGTGGTCACCGCCAGTTACAGCGTGGATGGCCAGCAGGTGGGCAGCTTTGGGGTCATCGGGCCCATGCGCATGAATTATAGGCGGGTGGTATCCATTATGGAAAACCTGGGTACCTTGTTTATGGATGTACTGCATCAGAAGGAATAGCATAGGGAGGACACCGTGTTGAATAAAGAAGAACATATGGAAACGGCAGAAGAAGTGATCGAAACCGAAGCCAAGGCCGAGACCAGGGCCGAAAAGAAGGCCGAAAAGAAGGAAAAAAAGGCGGCTGAAAAGGCCAATTTGGCATTGGAAGAAGCCAACAAAAAGCTCTCTGAATTAACGGATAGCCACCTTCGCTTAAAGGCGGATTTTGATAACTACAAAAAGCGCAACCAGATGGCCGCGGCAGAGGCTTACCACGATGGCATGGCTGCCGCCCTCACCGAGTTTTTAAAGGTGATGGATAACATGGAGCGTGCCCTTGCGGCCGCCAAGGAAGCCGGCAGCGAATCCATCGCAAACGGCATCCAATTGAGCATGGATTCCTTTATGAAATCCTTTGAAAAGCAGGAGCTTGCCCGCATCGAAAGCGACGGGGCGGAATTTGACCCCAACTTCCACAACGCCGTGATGCAGCAGCCCACCGACGATGAAGCACTAAGGGGCAAGATCGCCCAGACCTTCCAGGTAGGCTATACCATGGGTAAAAAGGTGCTGCGCCACAGCATGGTCGCTGTTTACGCATAAGGCACTTTCTATAAAACGCGAATCGATTTTTTGTACCAATATAGGAGGAACGAATTATGGCAAAGATCATCGGTATTGACTTAGGTACCACCAATAGCTGCGTAGCCGTGATGGAAGGCGGCGACCCTGTCGTCATCCCCAACAGCGAAGGCATGCGCACCACCCCCAGCGTAGTCGGCTTTGCAAAGACCGGCGAGCGCCTGGTTGGCCAGATCGCAAAGCGTCAGGCCATCACCAACCCCGAGAACACCATCTCCAGCATCAAGCGGGATATGGGCTCTGACCGCAAAGTGAACATCCAGGGCAAAAGCTACAGCCCCCAGGAGATCAGCGCTATGACGCTGCAGAAGCTCAAGGCCGATGCCGAAGCTTACCTTGGTGAAAAGGTCAGCCAGGCGGTTATTACCGTACCTGCTTACTTCAGCGATGCCCAGCGCCAGGCAACCAAGGATGCCGGCACCATCGCAGGCCTTGAAGTTCTGCGCATCATCAACGAGCCTACCGCAGCCGCTCTGGCATACGGCCTGGATAAAGAAGGCACCGGCAAGATCCTGGTATTCGACCTTGGCGGCGGTACCTTTGACGTTTCCATCTTAGAGATCGGCGATGGCGTGTTTGAAGTTTTAGCCACCAACGGCAACAACCGCCTGGGCGGTGACGACTTCGATAAAGCCGTGATGGATTATTTGGTCGCTGAATTCAAAAAATCCGACGGGATCGACCTCAGCCGGGATAACATGGCCATGCAGCGTTTAAAGGAAGCTGCCGAAAAGGCCAAGATCGACCTTAGCAGCACCACCGAGACCACCATCAACCTGCCCTTTATTACGGCAGATCAGTCCGGTCCCCGGCATATGGATATCAGCCTTTCCCGCACCAAGTTCGATCAGCTCACCGCCTCTTTGGTGGAAAAGACCGTTGGCCCCACCACCCAGGCTTTAAAGGATGCCGGGCTCAGCGCCAGCGAGATCGACAAAGTGGTGCTGGTAGGCGGCAGCAGCCGCATCCCCGCCGTACAGGAAGCTGTAAAGCGGGTCACCGGCAAAGAGCCCTTTAAGGGCATCAACCCCGATGAATGCGTTGCCATCGGCGCTGCCATCCAGGCAGGCGTGCTGGGCGGCGAAGTGACCGACATCCTCCTTCTGGATGTAACGCCTCTTTCCCTTGGCATTGAGACCATGGGCGGCGTGTTCACCAAG
>SVGV01000079.1 GCA_015056185.1 Clostridiales bacterium
TTTCTCTTGAGAATACCGGGCGGACACAAATAGTATCAATCCAGTATCAAGAGCAGTATGGACGGGCAAAAAAGCCTGTATTCATGCGGGTTTTCGCCGTTTCGAGCGTCATTCCCACTCGATGGTTGCCGGGGGTTTGGGGGAAAGGTCGTAGCATACGCGGTTTACGCCGGGTACTTCCTTCAAAATGCGGTTGGTGATGACGGTCAGTACATCCCAATCGATGTGCTCGATGGAAGCTTCCATGGCATCGATGGTATTGACGGCACGGAAGATGACGGGGTATTCAAAGCTGCGGGCACCATCGCGGACGCCAACGGATTTGAAATCGGGCACCACGGTGAAGTACTGCCACACCTTCTGATCGAGGCCGGCCTTTGCAAATTCCTCCCGCAAAATGGCGTCGGATTCCCGCACGGCTTCCAGACGATCCCGGGTGATGGCGCCAAGGCACCTTACGCCCAGGCCGGGGCCGGGGAAGGGCTGACGGTAAACCATCTCATCGGGGAGGCCAAGGGCAACACCGCAGGCACGGACTTCGTCTTTAAACAGCATGCGCAGGGGTTCCACCAGGGTAAACTGCAGATCTTCCGGCAGACCGCCCACGTTGTGGTGGGATTTTACCATCTTTGCCGTCTTGGTACCGCTCTCCACGATGTCGGGGTAGATGGTACCCTGGGCCAAAAACTCGATGCCGCTGAGCTTACGGGCTTCTTCTTCAAACACACGGATGAACTCCGCGCCGATGATCTTGCGTTTTTCTTCGGGGTCGGCCACGCCTTCCAGTTTGCCAAGGAACCGCTCCACGGCATCCACATAAACCAGATTGGCGTTGAGCTGGTTACGGAATACTTCCACCACCTGCTCGGGCTCGCCTTTGCGCAGAAGACCATGGTTTACATGGACGCAGGTGAGCTGATCGCCGATGGCACGGATCAAAAGGGCAGCTACGACGGAGCTGTCCACGCCGCCGCTCAGAGCCAGCAGAACTTTCTTATCCCCTACCTGACGGCGGATGAGCTCGACCTGGTCTTCAATGAAGTTTTCCATATTCCAGTTGGCTTCCGCTTTGCATACATCAAACACAAAGGGGCGCAGCCGTTCGATGACATCCTCTTCCTTTTCGGGCCAGGCTTCTTCGCTCAGCTCGCTTGCGGGGTGATCCACCACCAGCATGGGCAGACCGCAGGCATAAACCTCAGGTGCAACATCGATGGAAACGCCGTCCACCACACGGTTTGCACCGCCGTTGATGATGACGCCCTTGATGCCGGGCAGTGCCTTCAGTGCTTCTGCGGTAATATCATGGGGGTAGATCTCACTGTACACGCCAAGGCTGCGGATGGCTCTGGCGGTCACGGTGTTCTCCGTACATCCCAAATCCAGTATGACGATCATATCCTGTTTCATAAAAGGGTCCTCCCTTAATAGATTCTTTGGTTGTTCGGTTCTGCATATACCTTATTATATTGCTTTTTCAGTAGCCCTTCAGCAGCCCTGCTTGCGCAGCTTCAGGTCCACGGGGTAATCCCCATCGAAGCAGGCGGTGCACAGGCCCTTGGGGCCGTTGCCGTTTTCATCATAAACGGATTGCTTAAGCATTTCAAGGTCAAGGTATTCCAGGGTGTCTGCACCCAGCAGCTTGCGCAAATCTTCGATCTGCATCTTATTGCCGATGAGCTGATTGGGGTTGGGGGTGTTGATGCCAAAGTGACAGGGGAAGCACACCGGCGGAGAGCTGATGCGCATATGCACCTCTTTGGCGCCGGCCCTGCGCAGGGATTCCACCAGCTTGATGGTGGTGGTGCCGCGGACGATGGAATCGTCCACCAGCACGATGCGCTTGCCGCGGACGGTCTCTGCCAAAGGAGTCAGCTTTAAGCTGACGCTCTTTTCCCTTGCGGCCTGGCTGGGCTGGATAAAGGTCCGGCCCACATAGGGGTTCTTCAAAAGGGCCTGGCCATAGGGGATTCCGCTGGCGTCGGCATAGCCGATGGCACTGGGCAGAGCGGATTCCGGCACACCGGCGACCATGTCCGCCTCAACGGGGCAGCACTTGGCCAGCAGCTGGCCGGCACGGTAACGGGCACCGTAAACGCCTACGCCGCCCATGAGGCTATCGGCGCGGGCATAGTAAACATATTCAAATACGCAAAGCTTTTCACTTTCGCTCTTGCCAAAGGTGGAATGGACGCCCTCAGCATCGATGGTGACGATCTCGCCGGGCTGTACATCCCGGATGAAGGTACCGCCCACAGCGTCAAATGCGCAGGATTCCGAGGCCAGCATGTAGCTGTTGCCCAGCTTGCCAAGGCACAGGGGACGGATGCCGTAGGGGTCGCGCACGCCTACAACTTTATCCCGGCTCATGATGGTCAGGGCATAGCTGCCGTGGACCACCTGCATCATGCCCACGATGGCCTGCTCCAGGCCGACTTCCATCCTGCGGGCAATGAGATGCAATAGGATCTCACTGTCCACGCCGGAATGGAGCAATACGCCCCGGTCCCTTAAGCTCTGGCTCAGGGCTGCGCTGTTGATGATGTTTCCGTTATGGCAGATGGCTAAAAAGCCGTCCCTGCTGTGCAGCACGATGGGCTCCACGCAAAGGGATTCATGGGCTTGGTGGCCGTTGCCGTAGCGCACATGGCCCACTGCGATCTTCTGCTTATCAAACTGCTTTAAGATCTGTTCATCAAAAACTTCGCTGACCAGACCCAGTTCTTTGTGGTACCTTACCGTTTTCCCATCGGTAGATGCCACACCTGCACCGTCCTGGCCGCGGTGCTGCATGGAAAACAGCGCCAAATAGGCGGTAGAGCCCATGGCCACATCGCCATTGTTGTAGATGCCGTAAACGCCGCATTTTTCTTTCATGCTGTTAGCTCCCATCATATGCTCCCCTCTCGTATTAAGCCATCATAAGCTTAGGTCATGTAAAGTTACAAAAAATATCTCAAATCGGTCACCCGATGATTGATCCTTTTAAAAAGGTCTTACTCTTCCCTCTTCAGTTCGCCGTCGTATACCCAAACGGCAGGGCCTTCCATAAATACCGGCTGCCCTTCCCCTGCCCAGCTGAGGCGAAGGTCGCCCCCAGCAAGGCGGATGATGGCATGATCCTTGGCTTTCCCCAACAGGCAGGCTGCCACCATCACGGCACAGGCCCCCGTACCGCAGGCCAAAGTTTCCCCTGCGCCCCGTTCGTAGACCCGCATTTGGAAGCTGCCGTCGGGCAATGCCGTTACAAACTCCGTATTGATGCGGTCCGGGAACATGGGGTGGCATTCAAACCCGGGCCCGATGGCCTTTAGATCCAATGCCGCTGCGTCATCCACAAACACCACGCTGTGGGGGTTGCCCATATTCACTAAAGTGCCCCGTACATCCATGCCGCTGGCCCGGTAGGCACCATCGATAAACCGCTCGCTTTCCGTAATGGCAGGGATGTCCTTTGCGGTCAGTACAGGCACGCCCATGTTAACGGTAACGCTCTCCACCCGGTCTTCTTCATTGATCTTCAGGCTAAGGATCTTCCTGCCGCCCTTGGTATCCACCGTGATGGTATCCTTTTTAACATAGTCGGATTCATAGGCCAACACACCCAAACAGCGGGTGGCATTACCGCACATGGCAGCCTCGCTGCCGTCGCTGTTGTAGATGCGCATATAAAGGTCCGCTTCTTCCCCTCTGCCATAAAGGATCACGCCGTCGGCACCGATGCCCATGTAACGGTCACACAGGTGCTTGGCTTCCCGCTTTAAAAACTCATCATCCCAGGCAGCTTCTACCATAATAAAATCGTTGCCCAGACCATGCATTTTGGCAAACCGCATTGTTTTCACATCGCTTTCAATATTGCAGGAAAAATTGCAAATAGATTGCTGATTCTATTATTATACCCCTGCTTCTGCAGCGCTTCAATAGAAATCCTGCACGATCGGGCAATTTTCTTGCCGTTTTCCAAGAAAAAAACAAGAAAAGGAAGGAGCCGAAGCTCCCTCCTTATTAGTAGCTGATGAGGTAACGGTCCAGTTCCCACTTATGAACCTGAGTGCTGTATTCTTCCCACTCCAGTTTTTTTGCAGTGAGGTACCGTTCATAGACATGCTCGCCCAAAGTCTCACGGATGAGGGGATCTGCCTTAAAGCACTCGATGGCCTCGTCCAGGTTGCCGGGCAGGGTATCGATGTGGTATTTGTGGCGCTCGCTGCGGCTCATCTCATACACATTGCTGCCCACGGGTTCCGGCGGGGTCAACTCCCGCTTGATGCCGTCAAGGCCCGCTGCCAAGGCCAATGCCAGGGCCAGGTAGGGGTTGGCGGAAGGATCAGGGTTGCGCAGCTCGCATCGGGTGCTGGCACCCTTGCTGTCGGGGATGCGCACCAAAGGACTGCGGTTGCGGGCAGACCATGCAATATACACCGGTGCTTCAAAACCGGGTACCAGGCGCTTATAGCTGTTTACAAGGGGATTGGTCACAAGGGCCATGCCCTTTGCATGCTCCATCAACCCGGCGATGAAGTGGTACGCGGTCTTGCTCAGGCCCAGTTCATCCTCGGCATCGTAAAACACATTGACGCCGTCCTTGCTTAAGGACATATTGATGTGCATGCCATTGCCCGCCACACCGTGGAGGGGTTTGGGCATAAAGGTGGCGTGCATGCCGTTCTTTAAAGCAACGGTCTTGACCACCAGTTTGAAGGTCAAAATATTATCGGCAGCGGTCAAAGCTTCGCCATATTTAAAATCGATCTCGTGCTGGCCGCTGGCATTTTCATGGTGGCTGGCTTCGATCTCAAAACCCATCTCCTCCAGGGTGATGCAGATGTCCTGGCGCAGGGTCTCACCGCTGTCGATGGGGGCTAAATCAAAGTAAGCGGCCCGGTCGTTGGTCTCCATGGTGGGGTTGCCGTTTTCATCGGTCTGAAAAAGGAAAAACTCGCACTCGGGGCCTACGTTAAAGGTATAGCCCATGTCGCTGGCCTCTTTTAACACCTTTTTCAGCACATTGCGGGGGCAGCCCATAAAGGGTTCCTTCTTGGTGGTGTAAACATCGCAGATCATTCTTGCCACATTGCCGTCAGAGCTGGGCCAGGGCAACAGGGTGTAGGTATCCAGATCCGGCCACAGATACATATCGGATTCATCGATGCGCACAAACCCCTCAATGGAGGAACCGTCAAACATCATCTCGTTATTCAAAGCTTTTTTCAGCTGATTGGGAGTGATGGCTACGTTTTTCAGCGTACCTAAAATATCGGTAAACTGCAAACGGATGAACCGTACATTTTGAGCCTTGACCAGCTCCATAATTTCTTCTTTGGTCCGTTTTGCCATTCCATTCTCCTCCTTTACTACCGATAATAGCACCCTCGGCACAGCCGCACCATGAGGATGCTATCAGCTTTAGAATAAGGCAATCCCGCCATTTTGGCAACTGTTTTTTCCGTCCTTCCTTCCATATAAGGGGAATTCCCCTTTGCATTTTCATTTCCCAATGAAAGTGCGGTACAAATCCCCCTATTCCTATGTTATAATAGCGTGAAGCTATATTAGCTAAAAACAACCTTTGGAGGGAACCGATATGGTGAATCGGGTATTTGTAGAAAAGCGCCCCGGCT
>SVGV01000004.1 GCA_015056185.1 Clostridiales bacterium
TACATAGCGGATGCCTTCTGCGCTGCCAAGGGCGCTGGGGTTGCGGCCGATCTCCTCACTGTGGCGAAGATCCATGGCGGTGGTGATTCCCATGGCTTTTAAATGGGCAATGCCCTTTTCATCCGTCTTTAACGGGGCATCGCTGCGCAAAAGCACGCCGGGGCGGGTGTATTTGCCATCCATGGCGGGGTAGCCGCCAAGATCCCTGGTGTTCATGGTGGAAAACTCGATATAGCGCTTCATATGTTACCTCAAATATTCAGATGCAGTGCATCCTGTGATCCCGTTTAGCCTAAGGCCATAGCCCCTATAGTGCCAAAGTTCGCCATGAAAGGCAAGGGGTTTTCCGGAAATGAAAAAGCAGGAGGGGGTTCCTCCTGCTTTTGCCAATTTGGCGGATCTTCAGCCATCCTCACTCAGACGAGCCACCCGGTTGCCCGATTGGTTTTCGCCCACGCTGAGCCCCTCGATGCTCTCCACAAAGCGGGTCATGGTGGCGTAGCCGTAATCCTTTACATAAAAATGCTCAAACTGCTCGGAAAGGCGGCGGCCTAAGGTTTCGATGCGCATGCCACCCTTGCCGTTCTGCCGCACCAATTCCAGGGCAGCGGCATCCAATTCCGCCTTGGGGATGCGGTTATCCCTTAAACGCACGGTGACGGCGCTGTTGGTTTTGATGAGCTCAAAGGCGCTCATCTCCTCCAAAAACTTGCTCAGTGAACTATAGCCGTAGTTGCGGACGTCGAAATCGGAATACTTCTTTACCAGGCGGCTGCCCAGCTCGCCCAGGCCGGTGGGGCGGTCCTTATCATCGTTTTCCTGGATGATAGCGGTGATATCCCCCTCCAGCACCCTCTGGTGGATGAGCCCGCCCATGCCGGATTTGGGCGCAGCCTGCTTGGTGCTGCCGCCCTTGCGGGGTGCGGGACGCTCTTCCTCCCCTTGCTCAATGAGGACCTCCAGCGTGGTAAACACACTGCAGGCAGCGCGGAAGGCACGTGGGGTCTTTTCCTCCCCCATGCCGATGACCTCCATGCCGCTTTCACGCAGACGCCCGGCCAGGCGGGTGAAATCACTATCGCTGGAGACGATGCAGAAACCGTTTACATTGCCGGTATAGAGGATATCCATGGCATCGATGATGAGGGCGCTGTCCGTAGCGTTTTTGCCCACGGTATTCTGGAACTGCTGAATGGGCATGATGGAGTTTTCCAAGAGCTCCTTCTTCCACTTGGCGGTCTGGGCTTTGGTCCAGTCGCCATAGATGCGCTTGATGGTGACGGCGCCGTATTTCGTCATCTCGCCTAAGATGCTGCTGATGTATTTGGCCGAGATGTTTTCGGAATCGATGAGCACCGCAAATCGTTTTTCTTCCATAATAACTCCTTAGGGGGTTGATGGTCCTATCTTACCAAAGGATGGCGGATTTTACAAAAGGCCGTAGCGTTTCAGGCTTTCTTCCATCTCAAAAAGAGGGATGGTGCAGCCCGTTTGGCCCAGGGCGATGGCGGGCTTGACCTTGCCGTGGTAATCGCTGCCGCAGGTGATGAGGAGATCCATCTCCTTGCCCTTTTGCAAAAAGTATTGTGTAGCAGCGGCATCGTGGTAGCTGCTGAAGGCCTCTACCCCCATAATGCCCTCTTTTACCAGTTCATCAAACAATTCGTACCGGCCCTTTAGATTATTGCCCGGGTGGGCCAGCACCGGCACCCCGCCGTGGCGTTTGATGAGGCTTAACGCCTCATCAAGGGTGGGCAGGGGGCCGGATTCCGTATAGCAGGGTTTGCCCTGAGAGAAGAAATCCCAATAAAAGGCCACAAGGGGGTTGACGCTCCGCTCACCGCCGGGGCGGTAGGGTTTTAATAATGGGTGGTCCTTGTATTCCTCTTTACTGAGCAGCACCTCGGCAAAAAGCTCGCCGGTGTAGGTGCCGTGGAAGGCGTAGGGGTCCAGATCCTCCCGGGTCAGATGGAAGCCTAAGGCGTTCATCAAAACGATCTTTTCCTGGGCGGTGGCACGGCCCCTGTCTAAAAACATCTCTTCCCAATCGAACCAATCCCGGTGGGTGTGGTCGATGCCGTAGGCCAGCACATGGAGGTTCACCCCTTTGTAGGCGCAGTCCACCTCCATGCAGGGGATGCAGGTAATGCCGATTTTATCAGCTTCGTCCACCGCATCGGCCACGGCGGTGATGGCATCGTGGTCCGCCACGGCCATGACCTTCAGCCCGGCGGCCTTTGCCATGCGCACCAGCTCACGGGGCTCATAGGTACCGTCATTGCTATGGGAAGAATGGATATGCAGATCGATGGGGTAGATCATAGGTTCTTTCTCCTTATTGGTTAGTGGCGGTGAATCTCCGGGCTTCCGCCCCGTTCACATCCCCAGGCGTGGTGTTTGCCATAGTACCAACGGCCGTAGCGGTAGCCGTAATGGGGCGGACAACCGGCGCAGTTACCATCACATTTGCCATGGTCAAAACTGTTTGAAGATGTGCTCTTCTCCGTTTTCTTTTTGCTCCGGCCCCGATCATGGGGGAGCTTCCCTCCTAAAATCAGCAAAAGCAGGCCCAACAGTCCTCCATTGGTATGCTTTTTCTTCCGTGTCTTTGTTTGCACAGCGAGGGCAGCATCCTCCTCTTCTTCCGCTTCCACAAACCGGCCATGGATGGGGCTATCCTCCGATAAGTTCGGCCAAAGCTCATCATACAGTTCCTGCGTCCATTGGCCATGGGCGGTAGAAACGACCTGATCATATACGTCCCCCGTCAGGCACAGCATCATCTCCAATGCTTGCTCAGGGGTAAAACGCACGCCGTATTTCAGGGCACGCCTGACAAGACGGTTGGCAGGCACTTCTTCCAGCTCCTGGACGACCTCGGCCACTTCTTCCGAACAATCCGGATCAAACTCCGTTATACTGGAAATACGGCTGGTGCGGGTGCTTTCCGCCCAATCGTAAAACCCGTCATAATACTCATCCCACGTCATGGTGTGTCTCAAAAGAATGGGCTGAGATGTAAGCTTCCACCAATCCTGCCGCCATGGCCACAAGGTTGGGGCAGGGGCGGCTTGCATAATATTCCGCCGTCCGTTTACTGGGGGTGGAAGCGGCGGCTTCACCTAACAGATCCCGGCAGATGAGGCTGCCTGCGTTATTGGTAAACTCCGCTGCCAGGGTGCGGACGTCTGCATAGAGTTGGGCTTTTAAGGCATCATCGGTGGGGGAATCGTAGCCGTAGAGCCGCCCCAGCACCAAAAGGGCACCGGTAAAGGCGCCGCAGGTCTCCCTCAAACAGCCCATCCCCCCGCCAAAGGGGGATGCCAAACGGGCGGCGGCGGATTCATCCATGCCCATGAGATCACAAAACGCCATGGCCACCGATTGGGCGCAGTTATAGCCCATATAAAAATACTGTTTTGCTTGTTTGCTCCTTGTTAACATGGTTTGCTCCTTATTCCAGTTCCAACAGGGCCAGCACACCCTTTATAATGGCATCGATATCGTATGTTCCGTCTATCTCATAAACGGGGATGCCGCAAAAAACGCAGTCCTCGTAAAAGCCCTTGCTGCAGTTGATGAGGCGCTCAAGATCCACCTCATCACAAATGCGCTGTTCAATGACGTTGGCATAGCGGGTAATGTCATCCGCATGGGTGCGCAGGTAATCTTCGCTCATGGTCAAAAACACGCTTTTGATGTGGGGCAGGTACTCCTGTGTGAAGCTCTTTTGCCATTCCGCCGGGATGTAGCACCCCTCTAAAATGAGGTTCTGCCCGTTTTCCACCACGGTTTTGATGAGTTCCGTCATAAAGGGCCACATCTCATAGCGCAGGGCGTAATCCTCGGTGACGCTATGCTTAAGCATCCCCGTGCGGATCATGCCCATTTTAATGTGATCCTGGCTGATGTAGGGGATGGAGAGCCGTTCCATGAGTTTTTGCGCAGCAAGGGTCTTACCCACATGGCTGCTTCCGCCCAGTAAGATGACCATGTTTTCCCCTCCTTGCTATTCGTTAATTGAATTATACCTTTATAAACAGGTGCTGGCAAACAAAAACAGACGCCGCAGCGTCTGTTTTTTCCATTATACCGCAGGCAGGTAGTAAACCTTACCCTCCCGGGCGATGAGCTGCACTTCCTCCCGGAACAGGTCCTTTTCTTCCAGCTTTTCTGTTACGGCAAAGCCCTCTTTTTGCTGTGCAATGGCTGCAAGGGTTTCTTCCCTCACAGGGCAGAACATGGCGTTGCCGTCAAAGATGGCCACCACGCTGAAGATGGCCCCTTCGATCCCCTCCCGCTTTCGGGCCTTCTTTTCGGGATCGATGGAGAATTTGCCCTGCTGGACCAGGTGCCATTCCTTTAACCCATTGTGTATGTTTTGCACCGACCGGGCATATTCCGGCAAGGCGATGGAACATTGTTCTTTTGAGATGGTGCCAAGGGACAGGGCAAATTTCAATTCGGCCATTTTCGTCAGCATAAGCATCAGGCTGTGCTGATAACCCAGCCACTTTTGTGCTTCCTGCAAAGCTTTTTCGTATTCTTCAAAACTATTATAGGGCTGTTCTATGATGCCCTGCAAAGAAAGATTGGCATGGCCCAGCAGTTTGGTGCATTCCAGCCTTAAGTGGTCCAGCCGGGCCAGCTGGATCTTGCGCTGTTCTTCCTCTTCCAAGATCTCCATCTGGAAGCGGCTCAGGCCTTGGACTTCCACCAGCAGTGCATACACATTGCTTTGGTACTGGTTATCCTGAAACTGGGCAATACGGGAGATCCCCTCGTTGATCTCTCTCAGCTGCTGATCAAGCTGTGCCATGTAGTATTGCCCAACCACCATAGCGCCCAAGTTCATCACAGAAGAAACGGCGCTGGCTGCAGCGGCTGATTTGGTATCAACCTGAACCAACTGAGCGTGGCCTTCGATATACTGTTTTCCACGAAAGAAACCACGAAACGCCCCCGGCATGGTTGCAGATTTTACGAGTGTTTTGCCCGGTGGAAGAATTGCATCATACAAAACCTTGCTCCCAAGCTGTGCAGTCTTTGCAGAGGCCGTAGCCGAAAACAGCGCAGGTACCGCCATAGAGATCCGGGCCAATACGGTAGGCTCGGTGATCTCCACCATTTGCCTGCCCTTTATAGCCAACTCAAAGGGGATCTCCTCCACCATAAGGGGAGCCGGCTGTTCTGTCGCATCCGCTGCGGGCAAATTCTCCTTCTTTTTAGAGAACAGTTTTTCAAACAATTCTAACACCTCCGCATCAGCATAGGTAAATTTTAACACAAAAACAGACGCCTCTGGGCGTCTGTTTTTGATCGGGTTATTTTTCTTTGCCTTCTTTAAAGAGGCGCATCAGGTGGTTGGTGAGGCTGTATTCCGTGGGCTGAAGGACGATATCCTCCCGTTTTGTCCAGGCGGCGTATTTTAATTCGTTTTCATCCATACGGATGGCGCCGTCGCCGTCCACCTCGCAGTAGAAGCCCATGAGGATATCCGCCGCGGTGCCCCAGGGCTGGGATGCCACATAGCGGATGTTCTTCACCTTTAAGCCCACTTCCTCCATGACTTCCCTTTTAACGGTCTCTTCCACCGTTTCGCCGATCTCGGTAAAGCCGGCGATAAGGGCATTGGTGGCGCCGGGGCGCTGGTACCGGGTGATGATGATCTCATCGCCCCTTGTCACCCCGATGATCACCGCGGGGTTGATGCGGGGGTATACCTTTTTGCCGCAGGCGGTGCATACCATGGCCCGCTCTTTTCCATCATGCTCCATGGCGGCGCCGCAGCAGCCGCAAAAACGGCTTTGGCTGTACCAGGTCAGCAGATGGTAGGCGGTAAACAGGGCATACATGGATTCCATGGGGTAGTGCTCACTGCGGCGCATCTGGGCGAAGGCGTAAAACTCATAGCCTTCGGTGCCGCCTGTTAAAAGCTCCCCTTCCACCATCTGGGCGTCCAGGGCGAAAAAGGCGGTGTCATCCACCTTAATCAGGTAAAAGAGGTCCTTTTTGCTCTCCTGGGGCAGATCCCCTACCGTGGGGAAGGTGATGTTCTTCTCACCATCCACCTTTAACAGGTATTCGCTGCCGCGGAACAGGATGACGGCATCCGTATCCTTTGCCACGGCACCGGGGATGAACTGATTATGAAGCTTGTGGGGGGCGATATCCTGGATCATGATTGATGTTCCTCACTTATCATCTAAAGCGATTTTGCGTTATCTTTTGAGCCGGTGTTTGCAATGCATCAGCGTTCTTTACTGAAGATCCGGATGACGAGGCCCTTCAGCCCAAGGATCAGCAGCAGAGCGTAGATCCGCGCCCGTTTGGAGTTGCGCCGAAGGCCAACAGCCCGAGCCGCCTTTTTCAGAGTCTTGTCGTTTAAGATCTCATCGCAGTCCTTTTTAAACTGAGCCTCATCGGCAAGGGCGGCGTTATGCAGGGCGATCAAGGAACGCTGGATCAACATGGCCTGAATGCGTTCTTTCACTTCCTTCGTCTGCGGGAGCTTTTCGTTCAGCTCAGAGAAGATCGTAAGGCACATGGGCCAGTAGTTGGGCAGATAGCTCTTCGTGATGGAGGTTTCGGTATAAACGTAGTGGTACAGATAATCCTCCGCTAAAAGCACCAGGCGCTTCGCCTGAAAATGGACCTGCACCCACAACAGGTAATCCTCACCGCGCTTTACCTTGCGGGTGAACCGCAGGCCCGATTCTTCCATGAAAGATCGGCGTACCAGGCGCAGAGAGGAATAGGGCGGGATCCTGCCTTTTGTATTGTCATCGATGAAGTCAAGGGCAAGCTCCTTGCACCCTTGTTCATCGTAAACGCCGCTGGGCCGGGCATAAACATGGGGCGTCAAAACATCCCCCTTTTCATCCCAGTAGCTGCACAAAACAAGATCAGCATCTTCTTTGGCGGCGGCATCTGCCATGCGCTGCAGCATGTTCGCTTCCACATAGTCATCGGAATCCACAAACAGCACGTAATCCCCCGATGCCATATCCAGGCCCCGGTTGCGGGCTGCGGAAGGGCCTGCGTTTTCCTGGGTGTAAACGCAGATGCGCTGATCCTTTTTCGCATATTCGTTGCAGATCTCAAGGGAATGGTCTTTGGAGCCATCGTTTACAAGGATGAGTTCAAAATTCCCATAGGTCTGCGCACAAAGGCTATCCAGGCAGCGTCTCAGGGTTTGTTCAGCATTATAGACCGGAACGATCACCGAAAGTTTCAGCTGTTTTGATGAGGCATCCTGCATCATGCCCGTTTCACTCCTTTATATGCTTTCTGCCGGCCGCAAAGGTAGGCAACTGCAATGGTACAGCTTAAAAGATACATGATCTGGTTGATGGGGTAATACAAAGGGTTATCCGTCAGGCCAAGCACCAGGAAGTAGGTTTGGTACATCAGGCTGAAGCTGAGCAGCACCGTCCAGGGGTCCTCATAGGGCTTCAGTTTTCTTGCCCACACCGCACGGGCCGTCTGAACAAACGTATACCCCATGGGGATGATGAAGGATACAAACCCGATGATGCCCGTTTCGCTGAGCAGCTGCACATAGATGTTGTGGGCATCGTACGCTAAGTTTTGCGTCAGGGCACCAAGAACCGATTCACGGTAGTTGCCCCAGCCGATGCCGGTAATGGGGTGCTCCGAAAACAGTTTTAGCCCATGGCGAAGGAGGTTCCCCCTGGAAGCGCCCATCTGACCATCTGCAAAGAATTGATCAAGGGAATCCGCCGCGGCGCTTTCCGCTGTGAGGCCGAAGATCCTGCGGATGAGGGGAACGCCCACCAGCTGCTCTCTGAAGATGTAGATCACAGCGGATACCACCACCGTGCCGATCAAAAGACGGGTAAACACCTTTTTCCGCTTAGCCGGGGGGGTGCGCAAAGCAGCAAAAAGGAAGACTGCAGCCACGATCGCTGCGGCAGGCATGCGCATACCCGTGTACATCAAGGCCGCCGCAAGGTAGGCGATCAGCCCGGCATAATAGCGCTTTTCTTTGGAATACTTGAGGATGCACGCAAAGAGCCCGGCGCCGATATACCCTGCGGTATAGCCGGGGCTGGTGGTAAAGCCTGTATAGTAAGAAAGAAACCGCTGGATCTTCTCTGCGCTGCCGTTTTTCAATAAGCTGAGGTAGCCATCATAAACACCGGGAAGCAGCAGCTCGACCCAGATGCTGGTGGCATAAAACAGCGCAAAACCCAGGATAATGTTTAAGATGGGCATATAGATGCGCGAATTTGCCGATGCACACAACAGCACCACGATGCATCCACCGATGATGATGAGATCGATGAGGTTCTTCATGGCAAAAGAGCCCTGCATAAAGCCCACCATAAGCCCCACAAGGGGGAGCAGCCACAGGTACTTTACCAGTGGGATCCGGCGAAGATCAAACCCCCGGATGACGGCTGCAACGGTTCTTTTGCCGCTAAAAAGGGGAATGGCCCCGGCAAACAAAAACAGCAGCACCAATAAGCAAAACGGAAGCGCCATTGCAGCATAGCTGTTCATGATGCCAAGGAAAACACACCCGATCATGGATACCAGGGTGATACCGCAGATGCCGATCTGCTCCAAGATAAGCCGCCACTGGGCAGCTGTTTTTGAGCGTAAAACGCGATTCATGCTACTCTCCTTACCCATGGGGGCTCTTTTTCAGCCCCCGGTACAGGTCTGTGGTCTTTATTTTTGTTCTGCAATGATCTTTTTGCGGTCGATCTTGCCGTTGAAGGTCCTGGGGATCTCGCTGACCGCCTCAAAGTATTTGGGGATCTTATACGCTTCCAGGTTTTCTTCCAGATACGCGGTCAATTCTTTTGCATCCAGCTCATAGCCATCATGGAGGCGTACCAGCATCTTTAAGGATCTGCCCCGCAGCTTATCTTCATAGGGGATGCACACGCATTCGTTGACCATGGGGTGGCGCAGAGCAACATCCTCCACCTCGGTGGGGGCGATCTTCAGCCCGCCGATGTTGATAACATCATCCCGACGGCCCACCAAATACAGGTAGCCGTTTTTCAGATAGCCCAAGTCCGTCATATAGATCACACCGTCGCGGATGGTGTTGGCCGTCAAAACCGGCTCGTTCCAATAGCCCGCGGTAACGGTATTGCTGCGGATGGCGATGATGCCCGGTTCTTCCGCCGTGGCATCCACGGGAACATAGTGTTCATCCACCGTAAAGATATCCACACCGGGGTTGGCTTTGCCCACGCACTTGGTATCATCCCTAAGGGCGTTGTAATCGATGTAGCACACAGCACCGACCTCGGAACCGCCGTAGGCATCAAACTTGCGCACCGTGGGCAGAAGCTCGATGAGCTTTTCTTTATCGCCGCCGGGCAAAGCAGCAGAGCTGGAATAGAGGAAATCCAGCTGCTCATCATACTTGGCCAGTTCTTTCGCCGCCAGAGTCAGCACATAATGGACCCCTGCCGGGGGCAGGTAGATGGAGGTGACGCCGTAGCGTTTGATGTTATCAAAAAAGCTCTTTAAGTTTTTAAAGCCTTCCATCAAAACCACGGAGCTGCCCCGCACCATGGACATATGGGTCTTGCGCAGACCTGCTGCGTGGTTCATGGGAGTGGGGATCAGCCACACGTTGTCGATGCTGTAGTTTAACACCGCATTCTGGGATTCACACATGTTCATCTGCCCATAATGGGTGATCATGACTCCCTTGGATTTTCCCGTGGTGCCCGTGGTAAATAAAATCTCCTGGAGCATCTCCTCCCGGGGGAATTCCACTTTGGGGTCTTTGATCTCAAGGAGATCCATCAAGGAAAGGCCAAAGTTGCTTAAGGGGTGCTCGCCGCACAGGATCATGGCGGGCTGGATCTCTTTTGCGATGTCGCTGACCCGCTCTTTGGGGGCATCGTGTTCCACCGGCACGTGGACGCCCCCCGCCAGGTGGATGCCGTAGCACATGGCTAAAAACTCCACCGTATGGCCGGCCTCTAAGATGACCCGCTCCCCTTCTTTTAAGCCGTTGTCCTTTAACACCGATGCCATGGCTGCAATCAGCTTCCACAGCGTAGAATAATCCACGGTATGGTCCATAGCGATGACGGCTGTTTTATTGGGGAAGTTTTGACTATGTGTATAGATGCTGTGAACGATGGAACGCATAATGCATCATCTCCTTTAAAATCGTTTCTGCCTGCGTGGATGGTACCCTAATAGGCCCATGCTGCTATTTTTTTCTGAACGAGGTGATCAGTTTTTTGATCTCCCGCCGCTTGATAACGGCGATGGCCAGGGCAAGGATGCCGCAGGCCCCGATGATGCAGTAGCGGAGGATCAAATGGTTGTAGAGGAACTGGACCAGCACCATGATCACCATGACGCAGCCGATGATCCCAAAGATGGCAGGATAGTTGAACTGCTTTGTAAACCCGTATTTTCGCACCAGGATGCAGTTGATGAAAAACAGCGCGGCAAAGGCCACAATGTTGATATAGGGCAGCCCCTGGATGCCGATGTGGGGCAGCAGAAAACACTTGGCCCCGACGCTTAAAACCGAAACGATGCCGGTGAATACCGCCGTCAGCAGGACCTTTTTACGGAAGGTAAGGGTGATGGTAAACAGCGTTGTGACGGATTGGATCATCACCGCTGTGACCATGCCGGGCATCAGCAATATGGATTCCCCATACTGTTTGCCGCCTAAGATCCAGATGACCTCCGGTGCAAGGAGCATGACCCCTACGGAGATCACCCCGATGCCCAGGGTGTAGATGACCGCACCCTTTCGGATGGCGGGGGTATTCTGCTGCTCCAGGTTATCCATCAGCCAGGTGGTGATGGCCCCGGAGACCGCCTGTACAAAGAGGGTCAGAATATGGATGGTGCTGGAGGCGATGCTCACGACGGAAACGGCCTCCGGCCCGAGGACCAGCTTGGTTACGATGGTGTTGGAGGAGGTCAAGAAATAGGTGGTCAAATAGTGCACCATCAGCGGCAGCGAAAGCACCAATGCATAGCGCAGGTATTTGAACCGGAATTGTTTGCCCTTTAACAGCACCACGATGCCGCAGCCAATGCCCACCAGGGCGGAAGGCACATAAAAGCCGTAGATCCTGGCGGAAAGCCGCTGGGCCTGGGGGGCCAGGATCACCAGCGCCACTGCCACCAAAGTGGGGATCAGCAGATTGACGATGGACATGGCCGCCACCGTTTTATAGCGGTAAAGGGTGCGCTCTCTTGCGATGAAGATCTGCTTCCAGCAGAGGGACAGCAGCAAAAAGAACAGGATATGGACATATTCCGGCGGGATGGACACGATGCGGAAGATCCAATCACCGCTGACTAAAAACAGCACATAAAACAGCAGGGTAATGCCGCAGCCGGCAACCGCCAGGGAGGAGATGTACTGGTCGAAATCCTCTTTAAAATCGTAATAGGCTCTGCCGATGGAGCTGTGCAGCTCCATACCGGTGATGATGATCAAAAGAGCCTGCCAGCTGGCAAAGTTGGAAAACTCGCCGTAATCCGCCTTGGATAACAGGCGGGAGAAAATGGGCGTGGTGATGAAGGATAAGCTCCTCACCAAAAATGTGCTGATGACATACCAAAAGCCGGCTTTAAAGGCCAGTTTTGCGCTGCCGCGCTGTTCACCTTGGCGCAATCGGTTCACCTCTTATCGGGCAATGGTACCATAAAGTTCAGCTTTTCAGCACCAAAGAATTGTTCTCGGAATCATAAACTTCCAGCATGGATTTGATCTCCTCCACCACAAGGGCGAAGGCATCCCAATCCGGGGCTTTCAGCCAGACGGAAAGGAGTTCCTGGGCGGTGGTACCGTCTTTGCCGATGGTCTGGCCCACAAACAGCTCCTGGCAGACATCCAGCACGTTTTCGTGTGCCCAGATGTTTTCAATGCCGGAAACATGGGCGATCTCTTTACCGGGCACGCCCATGATGTGGATCATGCCGCAGCAATCCTTAAAATTGGGGGTCTCCCGGGTGGGGTCGTAGCTTTCCGTCTTGCCGGTGACCGCAAATTCAATCAAAAGGGCTAAGCCGTTGATGCCGTTCTGATCCTCAATGAGGGTAAAGTGATGGCCGCCGCTGGGGCGATAGCACATCTCACACATGTAAAAGCCCTTGTCATCCACAAATGCCATGGGGCTTACCATGCCGTCGCGAAAACCGTTGGCTTTGAGCATTTTGCGCATGGCGGCATCGGCCTCGGCAATGTACCGCTGTTGATACTTGGAGGGGTACCGGGTGCCGGATACAATGGCGGAGCCATCGCTTTTTGCCTGGTAGATGTCACGGTCGCAGACCGCCGCCAAATAGGGTTCCTCCCCCGCAAGCTGGTAGACGATGCCGATGGAGTCGCAATCCATAAACCGCTCCACGATGACGTTATCCGTCCTGGAAAAGGAGCGGGCGTATTCATAGCATTCCTGGAGTTTTTCCGGCGATTCGCATTTGATGACGCCCCTGGAGCCGCTGTTGTCAACGGGCTTAAGCATCAAGGGGTAGCCGTTTTCCTCGCTGAACTGTTTGACCGTTTCAAAATCATAGGCGTTGGTGCCGGGGATCACCCCGACGCCGCTCTTTAAGCACGCCTGTTTAAAAAGCATTTTGTCGGTAGCGATGCCAAAGGAGGTCTCATCGCCGTAATGGGGCAGGCCGGCAGCCTTGCACACCTTTAAATACTGGTGGAGGTAGGAATCGGTATACCCCGTCATGACGCCATCGATGCTGTGTTCGCGGATGTATGCCACGGCGGCATCGGTATCAAAAAAATTGACGTTGGCGCTGTGATCCGCAACCAGTTTGGCCGGCGAGCGGAGGGTATCGTAATAATCGATGATATGAACTTCGCACCCCATGCTTTGTGCAAGCTTCGTCACGCCAACCATATCGGGCCCGCCGCCCAAGATGAGCAGCTTTTTACCTTTTAGATCCATATCGCTACCTGCTTTCCACTCCATTGTTTTGCTTTCGCGGTGTTACTTTTGATTGATCCGCTTTTTTTCAAACTTCTTCCACTGCTCCTGTGCAAGATCATCGGGAAGGTACTGGTTTTTAAATGCCACAAACTGATTCTTGTTCATGCGGCGAAGAGCCATATACATATCGAACCGGCCGATCACCTTTGCGGGGTTGCCCGCCGCCACGGAGTTGCTGGGGATGTCGCTGGAAACAACGCTGCCCGCGGTGATGATGCAGTTTTCGCCGATGCGCACATCGGGCAGGATGGTGACATTCATGCCGATGTACACGTTATCCATCAATTCCACACAGCCGATGCGCTCCATGGGACCGAAGTCGCAATCGGGCTTGCACTTAGTAAGAAAATCGTTGACCACGTCGTGGGTGACGATCTTGGCGGTTTTATGCACCCGCACATTTTTATGCACCCGGATCAGTTTGGGGTACAACGGCACCAGCCAGGGCCCCCACACGGAGTTTTCGCCAAGTTCCCCTAAGATCTCGTGCTTTTTCATGTATTCAGTACGCTTGCGCACGCTGCGCATCATCATCAGCCGAAGGCTGTGACGCATCCGTTCTTTTGTCATGTCACGTTCCTCTGGTTTACTGCTTGATGGCTTTGATCATATTGGCCATGGCATCGACGGAGTTGAAGTGTTCGGGAGCGATCCAGTCAAAATCGATCTCCACTTCAAAGCGCTCGGACAGCAGCGCGATGAGGCCCATCAGTTCGATGGAATCCAGGTACCCGCCATCGATGATATCCGTAGTGGCGGAAAAATCGGAGGTGGGTTTGATCTCTTTTAAGATGCTCAGAATCATTTCTTGTTCTTTCATGGCGTTAAACTCCTATTATCGTCAGATTAAATGAAAAGCCCATTGGCTTTATAAGCGTACCTAGCCCCGGTAGATGGGGAAGAAGCCTTCGTTTTCGATGGGGCCATCCTGCAGCCTGCGGGCAACGAGGCTTTCGTAAACATCCGTCAGCCATACCTTTTTGCCGATGTAAAAATCGAACCTGGTATGTTTGCCGAATTTGATCTTATACATATAAAGAGAATCGTTGGGGTCAGAGCTTCTGCCCCCGCCGTGATGGATGTAGCGAAAGCCGTTTTCCTTGCCCCACCTGGCCGCTGCCGCCTCTAAAATGGCACCGCCGCCCAGCTCAAACAATGCCTGGCTGCTGCCCAACAGGTGGGCATGCATGAGATCCCCGCAGATGAAGTAGATCTCGCTGGCGATAATCTCGCCATTGTACCGGACCTGGATCTCCAGCACGTTTTCCCGAAGATCCGTAGTGAGCATGGTGTAGTATTCCGAAGGGAAGTAGTACATGGCGCTGGCGTTGTTGCGCCCCATGGTCTCTTCATAGAGCCTGCGGAAGGCATCCAGGTTTTCCGGCGCGCGTACGATGACGCACTCCACCCCTGCTTCCCCCGCCCTGCGCACTTCGCGGCGGGCGGATTTTGCAAACTCCTTCTGGACGGGGTCCTCGAAATCTTTCAGATTGGTGCCCACAGTATTGCGGGAAAACACCCCGTGGTAGACAGGCTCAAAATCCTTGTAGTTTTGATAGATGGGGTGGAAGCGCACAAACTCGCATACGATGTTGTTTTCGGCGCAGTACTCTGCAAAAGCGGCCTCGTACCGTTTGAGCAGTTCCGCTTTATCTGTTGCCTCATAGATCATGGGGCCGCCGTAACCGTAAGGAGTGACGATATCATAATATTGGACCCCATCGATGAGGTAGGGCGTGGGGCGTTTGATGAACTGGTTGCGGACTGTGCCGCATTCATCCTTTAATACAAACTCGTGGCAGGTGCCCCCATCGACGAGCTCGCAAAGTTTGCCATATTCGGGAAGGAAATAAATATCGTGCACGGCATACTCCTATCGATCCATTGTTTTGAATGTTTTTACTGCATGGATGATCCGCTCCATATCCCTTACGGTATAGCGCTGATCACACACCAGGCTGATCTCATTTTGATAGATGCTTAACTGCTGTGCCGTCAGCCGGTGCAGATCCGAGACCGGCCAGTGGATGGGGCAGTAGATCTCTTGAGAGATCAAATAACGCCGAAGGGCGCTTCGCTCCTCCTCAGGAAGGATCAAGGGCACAAACAGGGGGCAGTCGTCTTCAGAAAGCTTGGGGAACAGGGCATATTCAGAAAGAGCAGCAAGCAGTACCGATGCGTTTTCTCTGCGCCGGCTGCGGATGAAGTCCACATCCAGCCTTTGGATGAGGGCCGCATCCTGCTCACAGCTGCCCATGCAGCTGCAGGTGTCTAAAAAATCCTCGCCCTGTTCAAACAGATCAAGGTAGGCTTTGTCATCCCGCCGGCCCGTCAGGTACTGGAGTTTTTCATCCATGGCCCGTTTGCGCAGGCCAAGGTAGCCTTCATCTGCCGGTAAAATGGGGGCCGTTGTCTGCCAATCCCCGTTTTTAAGGGCGAATCCCCCGGTATAGAAGCCCGCCCATTTGCGCAGGCTGCCAAAGGTGTAATCCCCCACTGGAGTGGTTTTAGAAAAGATGCCATGGGTAAGATCCACAATGGTCTTGCCCGTGGGCGTGCCGATGACATCGTAATCGGAATAGCCAAAGTAGGGCAGCACCAGCGTGGCATCACACTCCGGGACGGAGGAATAATCCACCGCGAGCCTGCCGCTGCTGTTGACATAGACCGAATAGAATAAGACCTCTACCCCCGCCCGGAGGAAGGGGTGGATCATGCAGCTGCAGCACCAGGAGGGCAGCGCTGCACGGTTCAGCGGCCCCGCTGCAAGAAGGTCAGAGATAATGTAAGTAAGGGCAGCCGTGCCGGAAATAAACCATTTGGTTTGCTCCGGCAGGGGAACGCCCCCCGTTTTTGAGGTGGGGACCTCCCAGAACTCGCTGCCGATCTCATGATGGATCAGTCTGTTTTGATTCATGGTCACCTGCTGCTGCATTAATCCCGCCGCTCTACGCTTAAGCTGACGGGGGCTTCTTCGCCCTGGCCGATGCCGTCCCGCTTGACCACCTTCATGGCCGTTTGGAAGAGGATCTTCACATCCCCTAAAAAGGAGATGGAATTGACGTACTGGAGATCCAGCTTGAACTTATCTTCCCAGCTTAAAGAGTTTCTGCCGTTGACCTGGGCAAGGCCGGTCAAACCGGGCCTCACGTCATGGCGGTGCCGCTCTTCCTCGGTGTAATACTGCAGGTAGGATACCGCCAACGGCCTGGGCCCCACAAAGGACATATTGCCGATGAAGATGTTCCACAATTCGGGCAGTTCATCCAGGCTGGTGGAGCGGAGCAGCTTGCCGAACCGGGTCAGCCGGACTTCATCGGGCAAAAGCTTGCCATCCTCCCCCCGGTCGTTTGTCATGGTGCGGAACTTGTACATTTTAAAGATCTTTTCGTTCTTGCCCGGCCGGGACTGGCTGAACAAAACGGGCTTGCCCAGCTTACACCTGACAAGGATGGCCAAAACCAAATAAACAGGGGAAAGGATCACCATCCCCAATGCGGATAATACAATATCAAACAACCGTTTCAGCACATATCGATACATGGCAAACAACCTCAGTCATTCATTGCTTATTGGAGAAACGCGGGAGCGCTTCGCATCTTGTCAAAGCTACCCGATGATATATTATCCCTTCCCATTCAAACCGTCAAGCACAGCCCGCCATAGCGGTGCCATTGGGGGCTTTGTGCAGGGTCTCCTTATATATAATAGGTAAATGAATTCACAGGTCATGCAGCTCAAAACCGATAGCACATATAGTTTGTGTTCTGCACAAAACCGAAATCGGCATAGAGAAGCATGCCCATATCCGTCGCGGTGATCTGCACCTCGCTGCAGCCATGGGCCCGGGCTTCCTCTACCACTAAGGCAAGGATCGCTTTTGCGATGCCCCGGCGGCGGTAGGGTTTTATGGTATACATGCTGCTTAAAATGCCCACTTTGCCGTTAGGGCAGGCAAAATGAGGCGGCCGCTCGATGATGGACATCGCTCCCGTCCCTACGATGGAATCACCATCCATAGCCAAATAGGCGACATAGGTGTCATCTGCCATATGCCGTATGCAGTATTCCTTTCACGCAGGGCGAATATCGGCAGATGATTTGGCGCCCTCTTCTTTTAATTGGGCGATACGCAGATCCGAAAAGGCTTCCAGGTCGGTCACCTTCATTTTGCGATAACAGATGGGCATGGTGCCTCCTTCCTCAGAGCAGCGTCAAAAGGTCTCAAAATGGATCTTATTTGCATCAAGATCTCCTTCGGTGTAGGGGGGCGGGTTTTCCCCTTTGCCCCCAAGGGCAATGAGGTTTAATACCCCGTAGTTTTCGGGCACGCCTAAAAGGGCGCGGATCTCCTCTTGTGAGGTGGCTTTCTGCCCCATGCGGTTGCGGATCTGGACCCAGCAGGCACCCAGGCCCTCTTCTTCTATGGCGAGGAGCAGATAGGCCGATGCCGCCGCGGCATCCTCCACCCAGAATTCCCCCCGGCTGAGCTCCGCCATGACCACGATGACGGCCCCCGCCCCGATGATCATCCGGCCGCCCATGGTCTTGCAGGCCGCAAGGGCGCGGATGCGCTCGGGATCCCGCACCACGATGTACTCCACCGGGCGGTGGCCAAAGGAGTTGGGGGCGGTAAGGGCTACGGAAAGGATGCGGCGGATGGCGTCATCCGTCACGGGTTCACTGGTATATTTGCGCACGGAGCGCCTGCTTTGTGCCAGCTGGTATAAACTCTTCATGGTATCCTCCGCTACTGTCGGCATGGTGAAAACGCCCAATCGGCGTAGGTTTCATCGTGGTAGTTGGGGTAGGTAAGATAGGTGATCTCTTTTTCCGTCTGCTCCGTCAAATCATACAGAGAGCGGTCTGAAAGGATGGTGCAAAAAGAGATGCCCTCTTTTTTGCAGTGTTCCATGGCCTGTGCGCAACAGTCAAACCCCGCCGGATCGGCCACCACTACCATGATTTTTTCCCTGCAGTAGATGGATGCCGGCATCATGATGACGGTTTTGCCGATGTGGGTCATTTGATGGAGCAGGCCGTTCATCTGCCGGTGGCGGTTTGCCCAACGGGCGATGGCCTTTAATGCGGCATCCCAAGTGAGCGAACCATCAAAGTACAGCCAATCGGAGATGCCCGTTCTGTCGTTTAAAGAATCCACCGTCCGCCGGATGTCAGATAAATACCCTTCAAAGGGCGTGGCGCGAAAAAGGTACCCGGAGGGATCGGTTTTGTTGTATGGCTCGGAAAACCCCCGGGGCAGCCGTCCTTCTCCCTGCATAAACTCCCGGAACTTTTCTTTGATTTTTGCACGGGCCTCTTCTGCCTGCTGCTTTTGCAGTTTTTCTTTATTTGATCGAAACATCACATTTTCCCCGGCGGGATCTACGGGATCCACCACATTGGGGTGATCTCCCCCAGGGTGACGGTGCGGCCGGTTTTGTGATCCACCATGATCTCAACCCCCCGGTAGTGCCCCGCCATCAGCTGGACGATGAGCTCCCGACAGGCGCCGCAGGGGGCGCCGCAGGAACCATCGGGCAGGATGCACAGCACCTTTTCGATCTCCGTTTCGCCGCTGGTGATCATATTAAAAATGGCATTGCGCTCTGCGCAGACCCCAAGACCGGAGCAGGTATCCACACAGACCCCGGTGTAGATCCGCCCGGACTTGGAACGGACCGCCGCCGCTACCTCGCCGCAGGTGACGTATTCCGACACCCGGCGTTCCTTCAAAACGGCCTTGGCCGCCGCGTAAAGATCCTGCCAAACTTGTTCCATCGGCTGCTCCTTTCTGTGCGTTACCCTTTTTTGTATTCGTATAACCGGTACAGCTTTTGTGCCATTTTGCCGGCATAGAGTTTTTGAAAGACCTGCTTTTCCATGCCGGTCAGTTCATCCATGTACCCCTTGGGGGTCATTTCGTGCTCTGCCGCATAGGTGATGCCGGTGCCCTGTGTGGGCAGGGCGGGATCATCCAGGCCGTAAACGGTGGTGACGCCCACTTCGCCCACGGGGTTTCTGTGTTTGGATGCCTTTGCCGCAAAGGTGGTGTAGCAATCCATCAACAGGCGGATGGAAGTAAAATGGGCATTAAGGCGGGTAAAGAGGGTATGAAGGTCATCCGGCGCTAAATACATGCTGATGCCCTCCATCAAAACGATGGCTTCACCTTGGGGGATGGCAGTAAGCCACTCCTCTTGGGCGACATCCCCCGCCACCATGGTGTAGCGGCCATCTTCCCTAAAATATTTGCGCCGTTCTGCGATCACAGAGGGGAAATCCACATCGTACCACATGTTGTCCCCCGCCGTACGCAGAATGCGGCCATCCAGCCCGCAGCCAAGGTGCAGCACTGCTGCCCGGGGGCAAGCCTTCATTTGATGATCGGCCCAGGCATCAAACACGGCGGCGCGCATGGCCATGTAATAGGCTAAGTATTTGGATCTTGATTTCCCCTTTAAGGGGAACCCTGCCTTTGCCCAGATCTCCTCGGCCTTTGCATCCTTTAATAAAATGCCCTGTTTACTGACGTAGGCTTTGCCGTACAGGGGGATGTACAGGGTTTTGTTTACGCTTTCCATAGGTGTGCTCCTAAAATCGTTATTCCACTACTTCCGCAAAAAAGATAGTGCTGCAAAGCTTATAAAACTGCCCCGGCTGCTTTAAGGCGTGGCTTTTGCCCTGCCAGATCACGGTATGCTCACCGGCGGTAACGGTTTGCACCGTGCCATCCTTTCGATAAAAGGAGATGGTGATGGTATCTCCATCCTCCTTTGGGGCGGCAAAGGGCACAAAGCGCAGATACCCAAAGAGGGAACAGGCGAGGTCGATGAACTTTGCTTCGGCACGCTCCTTTTGATCCTCCGGGGAATCGCTGCGGCTTAAAACGATGCGCTCCACCTGCTCTGCCGAGGGAGCATTCGGCAGCAGCATGCCATCGGTAAACACATGGACCGTAATGGAGATGATGACCACCACCAGCACGATGGATAAAAATCGAAGGGCTTTTTTCATGGGCTTACTCCTTTACAAACAGGGCTGCTGTTTCCACATGGGTGGTAGCAATGAAAATGCTAACATAGGTTGACGGAAACATGTCTACCTCGGCTGTTGTAGGGAATTTATCTAATTACCTTTGCAACTTTCCATTTTTATCAACAGAATAGCCCCGATGTAATATACAATAAAATAACATCTTCCGGTGCTCTGTCCAGATCTTTTAAGTTCTCTGGATGAGAAGTAAAGCTTTCCATGAGCTCATCGATTCTTTTATATATTTCATCATGCTCTTCTTCTGTTAAAGTAGGAAACTGGTAATCATTGATTTTATCTTTGTAATTATCGAGCAACGTACCTCTCACTAATGTTTTATGTTCTTTTACCATATCAACCAGTTCGTTTGTTGCATCAAACAATAAATCTCCAGGATTCCCATCATAAAACACTTCACACTTTTTGACATCCATAATTGTTTCCTGAACCAGTCTGACTATCTTACTTTCTGTGTAATTGTCAATACCATAAACATAGTCATAAACAAGATTGTAGAATACTGTAGAAACCACAATTTTATAGTCATCAAGACGATATCTTTGAGCATATCTTTGAGCAGAGTAACATGCGGCAACAAGTTCTAAAGTGTCCAATTCTAAATCAATATCGTTCTCTGTTATATATTGCTTTACTGCTTTCAGCCCCTCATGTCCATATTTAGGAAAGCATGACCCTATACCCAAGCTTAAAGCTTTTGCTTTATATTCGCTGCAACCCAATTCACGTGCAATTCTCCCCGAAACACTGGCCGCAATCCTCTGATAGCCGCTTTCGCTTCTCATAGAGCCTGCTTCTGCCTTCGGGCCAAGATCTCTGGATAAATTACGCTCTAAATATTCAGCCAGACTCTTCAAATGGCTTTCACTATGTCCATGTTTTATTAATCTTTTTTCAATTTTTACCATAATAAAATCCCCAGTTTATGGTTCACTATTCAGTAGCCTTCACCAGCAGGGACACAACTTCACAATGGGGCGTCCGGGGGAAGAGGTCCACCGCTGTGGCTTTTTTTAGCACATAGCCCAGCTCCTTTAGTTTGGCGGCATCCCGGGCTAAGGTGGCGCAATCGCAGGAGATGTACACGATGCGCTTGGGCGAAAAAGCGGCGATGGTGCGGATGGCAACATCGTCACAGCCCTTGCGGGGCGGGTCCACCACCAGCACATCGGCCGTGATACCCTCCTTTAAAAGCTCCTTTGCCACGGTGCCGGCATCGCCCTCGTAAAAAACGGCGTCGGGGCGGCCGCTGCGCTGTGCGTTGGCCCGGGCATCGCAAACGGCGCTGGGGGAAAGCTCCACCCCTATGAGCTTGCCGCCCGTGGAGGTGAGGATCAGCCCGATGGTGCCGGTGCCGCAGTAGAGGTCAATAAGGGTCTCGCCGGGCCCAAGGGCGGCATAGCGGCGGCCCTCATCATAAAGCCGCTGTGCCTGGGCGTGGTTCACCTGGTAGAAGGATTTGGGGGAGATGCGGAAGCTGAGATCACACAAGGTGTCCGTTAAATACCCATCCCCGTAGATGGTTTTCATCGGCCCCGGGCCAAAGACACTGCCCCCGGGCTTGGTGTTTTGATGGTAGCAAAGGGTAACCGCCCCCGCCTGTTTTAAGGCGGATGCCAATTCCTGTGCGTGGGGCAGTGCGGGCGGGTAGCCCACTACGGTTGCCATAAGCCCGCTTTGTGCGGTGCGCAAACACAAATGCCGCAGCTGATGGCCCTTTTTTGTGCAGAGCTCGCCATGGTATTGGCAGAGGTACTCATAAAAAGCATGGTAGACGGGGCGCATGACAGATGGCATCAAACGGCAGTGGGGCGTATGGATGACGCGATGGCTGCCCCGGGCGCGGCAGCCTAATTTGGGGCCATCTTCCTCTGCGCCGATGGCCAGCTGCACATTGTTGCGGTAGCCATCGGACTCATCTGCAAAAAGGATGGGGTTTAGCACCCCTTCTTCCGCCCCGCCGATGCGCATCAGGGTGTTTTTCACCCGGTCTTCCTTTAACTTAGCTTCGGCAGCATAGCTGAGGGTTTGGTAGGTGCAGCCCCCGCAATCGTAAAAATGGGGGCACTGAGGCTCGATGCGGTCAGGGGAGGGGGATTGGATGGCAACAAGCTCCGCCCTTACGCTCCGCTTTTCCCGCTTTGTAATGCGGCAGGTGATGACATCCCCTTTTAATGCCATGGGTACAAAGACCACCATGCCCTCATGGCGGCCGATGCCCGCGCCGTCGTGGGCGGCATCGATGATGGTTAAATTGCGGATGACTTCCCCTTCCATGGCATCCTCCCGTGGTTTTTTATCATTTTACCACAGAGCGGGGCTGATTTCGATTGCACGGTTTAACTTAATGTGGTAAATTATTAAAAAACCTTTTTAGGAGCGATGAAGCATGATCACCCTTGTAAAAGACGGTGTTTACCTGTATAACGGCCAGTTGATGGAGCGGGGCTGCGCCCCCGTTACGGTGCCTGCCCCCCATGCCGGGCGGGAAAACACCATGGCCTACCGCATTTTGCGTGCCCATGATGTGGGCGGCGATGAGAAGCATTTAAAGGTGAAGTTTGATTCCCTCACCTCTCACGATATCACCTATGTGGGCATTTTGCAGACGGCCAAGGCCAGCGGCCTTACCAAGTTCCCCGTGCCCTATGTTTTGACCAACTGCCACAACAGCCTGTGCGCCGTGGGCGGCACCCTCAATGAGGACGACCATGCCTTTGGCTTGAGCGCCGTGCGCAAATACGGCGGCATCTACGTGCCCGCCCACCAGAGCGTCATCCATTCCTACGCCCGTGAGATGTCCGCCTTCTGCGGCGGCATGATCTTAGGCAGCGACAGCCACACCCGTTACGGTGCACTTGGCTGCATGGGCGTGGGCGAAGGCGGGCCGGAGCTAGTAAAACAGCTGCTTTCTAACACCTACGACATCGCCGCGCCCGAGGTCATCGCCATCTATCTGGAAGGCACGCCCAAAGCAGGCGTAGGCCCCCAGGACGTTGCCCTTAGCATCATCAAAGCCACCTATGCAAACGGCTTTGTAAAGAACAAGGTGATGGAATTCGTAGGCCCCGGCGTAGCGGGCTTAAGCGTAGATTACCGCTGCGGCATCGATGTAATGACCACCGAGACCACCTGTTTGAGCTCCATCTGGCTGACGGATGAAAAGGTGGCCGCCTATTATGCAAACCACGGCCGGGCCGAGGCTTACGCCCCCCTGGCCCCCGGCGAGATCGCCTATTACGACGGCATGGTGCGCGTTGACCTCAGCGCCATCGAGCCCATGATCGCCCTGCCCTTCCACCCCAGCAACGCCTACACCATCCGTGAATTGTGCGAAAACCCCTATGATATCCTGAAGGCCACCGAGGATAACTGCAACAAGCAGATCGGCAACCCCAACATCCGCATGTGTTTAACGGATAAGATCGAAAATGGCCGCATCAAGGCCACCCAGGGCGTCATCGCAGGCTGCTCCGGCGGTATTTATGAAAACATCTTGGAGGCTGCCGCCATCGTACGGGGCGGGGAAGTGGCTAAGGATTACTTCAGCCTAAACATCTACCCCGCAAGCGCACCCGTTAATTTGGCTTTGATGCAGAACGGCGCCTATGCGGACCTCATCCGGGCCGGTGCCGTCATCAAGACTGCCTTCTGCGGGCCCTGCTTCGGCGCAGGGGATACCCCCAGCAACAACGGCCTCAGCTTACGCCACACCACCCGCAACTTCCCCAACCGGGAAGGCAGCAAGCCCGGCGACGGCCAGAGCGCTGCCGTAGCCCTTATGGATGCCCGCTCCATTGCGGCAACTGCTGTAAACGGCGGTTATCTGACCCCCGCAACCGAGGTGGAGATCCCCCCGTACGACAGCACCTATGTGTACGACGGTTCCATCTACGAAAAGACGGTTTACAACTGCTGGGGCAAGGCACAGCCTGAATTGCCCTTAAAGTACGGCCCCAACATCGCCGATTGGCCCGAGATGCAGCCCCTTTCTGAAAACCTGCTTTTGCGCATCGCATCCGTCATCCACGATGATGTGACCACCACCGATGAATTGATCCCCTCCGGTGAGACCAGCACCTACCGCAGCAATCCCTACAAGCTTTCGGAGTTCACCCTTTCCCGCAAGGACCCCGGTTATGTGGCCCGGGCCAAGGATGCCCGCGCCGTGGAAGCCGCCCGGCTCAGCGGTGATGCCCTGCCTGAAGCTATTGTGGAGATGCTAAGCAAAGTTGGCGCTGATGTGAAGAACACCGCCTTTGGCAGCACCATCTACGCCAACTGCCCCGGCGACGGCAGTGCCCGTGAGCAGGCGGCCAGCTGCCAGCGTGTGCTGGGCGGCGTGGGCAACATCGCCCATAGCTACGCCACCAAGCGCTACCGCAGCAACCTCATCAACTGGGGTATCATCCCCTTTGTGATGGATGGGGACTTCACCGCATCGGACGAAGACTATATTTACATCGAAGGCGTCCGCTCTGCCCTTGTGGAAGGCAAAGCCACCGTTACGGGCCGCATCCTTTCCACCGGCGAAGTCATCGAGCTGCAGCTTAAGGACATCACCCCCGACGAGCGGGATATCCTCTTGCTCGGCAGCCTCATCAACTACTACGCTGCAGCCAGTGGCCGCTGACACGCCGCAGGCCGAAGATGGCTGTTGTATCAGCTGTTATCCCAGCGGAAGACACGTTTGATTTGGGGGGAACTTTTTGCCCTCCGGGGGCCTAAGAAACTTTTTGAAAAAAGTTTCTTAGGAATCTTCAAAAACTTTAAATGGCAGGATGCACCTACGGTGCCTCCTGCTTTTTTGTTACGCCAATGCACTTTCAGTGCCTTGGCAGGGGGTGGGTTGGGATTATGTTTGGAGTGAACATGGTGGAAGTAACTTAGGATTCTTCGTCACTGCGTTCCTCAGAATGACAGGAAAACAGGCTTTAGAGAACATGGATCATCGCACATTATTTTCTCTATGTCGTTGCCATGCAACATTTCCTACAGGGGGTCCATAGGGCGCTGAAGCCGAGCGCTGCCGGTGGCAGAGGAAGCGAGGCGAAGGCGCAGTGAGGAAAGGAGGATGCGGAGCAGCCGACTATTCCGAACTGCGGGGGGTTGGGAATAGACTATGGGTGTACATGGTGGAAGTAACATGAAGGTTTTACGGGTCAATGGATTGTTGTTTCAGTATAACCCCAGTGCGCTGACAACAGGGGAGCGGGCACTGCCCGCAGGATTCTTCGCTTCGCTCAGAATGACAGGAAAAGAATCTTCACATAAAAAAGAGGCCCCTAAGGCCTCTTTTTATGTATCCAATGTTGTACAGTATCTTACGGCAGCCAATTCCAGCCTTCCGATTCATCGGTTCGTTCGATTTCCTCCATCACGGTGGCCAGTTCTTCTTCCCCTTGATAATGGCTGAAGTAGCGTAAACCATGGAGAACATCCCAGCGGGCAAGCTCTTTATTGTCTGCAGTCGTTTGCAGCATGCAGATATAGATGCGTTCCGGTGTAAACCACACCATCATATCCTGCTGGACCGGGATCCCGTTTTTCAGCTTCATTTCGTTAGAGCGCATAATCCCGGGGTAACGCCCTACCCGAATGATAACGGTTTCTTCCTCTCCTTCTAATTCATAACCCATCTCTTGCCAAGAGGCCACCTGCTGTGCCCAATAGTGATCCACAGCTTCCTGCAATTTTTCTGAATGCGTCTCATCCAGATTTCCGCCGTGATACTCTTTGAGCCAATCGCTTTCCATAGCTCCGGAATTAATATAAAAACAACTTGGGTCCGTCTCTTCATATACTAAAAAGCAGGTGCCAAACCCGGATTCATCTTCGTAGATTTCCCAGATGGGTTTTAATGCGATCAAAAAATCCTGATGGATATCATAATACGCCATCAGCGGCTTCCCTTTTGATCCATCCTCTTTCAGCTGTTGATCCACTGCTTGCAAATGTGCCCGGGCATCCTCCGGCATTACAACCTCTGCGGGTACTTGATAGTACGTTAATCCATCATCCTGCACATCCGGCGTTGGAGGAGTTGTTTCTCCATTGACATTTTGTGTGCTGCAGCCGGCAAGCAGCACCAACATGCCAAGGCAGAAAAGGAACAATCGTTTCATCGTACAATGCCTCCTTTCTTATTGATTCCAGATTATCACAAATTCACTTTCTCTTCAATTTTATGTTAATTTTGCATCTGTAGGATTCTTCGCTGCGCTCAGAATGACCGGCCGGTGGCCGGTTCCACGCCGCGGGCGAATATATGAGGTGTGCAAAACTTCCATCCCAACGGAATGAGGCTCTTTGATTTTTCTATGTCATTCTGAGGAACGTAGTGACGAAGGATCTTTAACCCAAACGATTTTACGGGGTCGTTACTTATTATTCTCATATGCACCCCATGCGCTGCGCACAGGGGAGCGGGTGCTACCCCCGGCCCGCGGCGTGACTCCAGCCACCGCCCGTACCGCTGGGTTAACAGCCTGTACTACAGCCAGCCTCTGCCCGCGGGGGCTCCCCGCCCCCTGCAACTTCATCGACAGAAACCTGCAGAAACTGTGGACAAGGCCCATAACTTGTGATATTCTAAGAAAAATGCGTTCTGACCTACTGACAGTCGGGCACCCCGATGACTTTGGATGCGTCTTGCCCGGCGGGTAAGACGCTTTTTTTGCGGCCTTTTTAAGGCAAACGCCTATGGGCTAAGGTTGAATATGGGCGGCAACGCTCAAATATATCAAATGCTGTGAAACAGCAATGGAGGTCACGGTATGAACGCCACAAAAGCCAACGACCACGGCTATCTGCCCCAGGAAACGCCCTCATTGGGCAAACTGCTGCTCTACGCTCTGCAGCAGGTCATCGTTATGTTCCCCGCAACCATCACCGTTGCACTCATCACCGGGTTCCAGGTTTCCACCACCATCTTCGCCAGTGGTCTTGCAACCATCTGCTTTACGCTGATCACCAAGAAGAAGATCCCCATGTACTATGGCTCCAGCTTTGCTTACCTTACCGCCATTGCCAGCATGTGCGCTGCCAAAGGCTATGTGATGACCGACGGCATCCTGCCCGCCGTTGCCATCCAGGAAGCACAGTTCGGCATCATCATGAGCGGTCTGGTTTCCATCGCAGCCGGTATCATCGTACGGTTTGCGGGCCAGAAGGCTGTTGAACGCCTGCTGCCCCCCTCCATCACCGGTTCCGTAGCCATGATCATCGGTTTGACCCTGGCCGGCAACGCCCTTGGTGATTCCATCCCCGCTGCCGCCGGCGCCATGACCGATTGGTGGGTGGCTGTTGCCCTTGTTACCCTTCTTTCCACCGTTATTTATGCCCGTTACTTAAAGGGCCTTTTAGGCCAGCTGCCCCTGCTCCTTGGTGCCCTTACCGGCTGTGCCTTTGCCGCAGTGCTGTACTTTGTGGGCGATGTAAACCTCTTCCGTGAGGTACCCGCAGCGGCTCTGGAATCCTCCGTATGGAAGCTGGGCGACGGCAGCATCTTCGCTCTGCCCGCATTCACCCTGCCCAAGTTCTCCTGGGAAGCAGTGCTGGCCATCATGCCCATTGCCATCGCAACCATCCCCGAAAGTACCGCCCATGTATACCAGCTGGATATCTACGTAAACGACGTAGCGAAAAAGAAAGGCGCGAAGATGGATTACTCCATCGCCAACATGCTGGATAAGAACCTCATCGGCGACGGTATCTGCGATATGATCTCCGGTTTTGTTGGCGGCCCCGCCGGCACCAACTACGGCGAGAACATCAGCGCCATGGCCATCACCCGTGTGTTCTCCGTGCCTGTTATCGCTGTGGCCGGCATCCTGGCCATGGTCATCGCCTGCTTCACCCCCCTTATTAAGGTGATCTACGGCATTCCTCTGGCGGTTATCGGCGGCCTTGAGATCTACCTCTTCGGCGCCATCGCCGCACAGGGTATCGCCATCATGATCGACAAAAAGGTGGATATGTTCGATTCCAAGAACATCACCGTTATCGCTACCATTATGGTGCTGGGCATCGGCGGTCAGTACGCCTTCGGCGGCAACATCCCCCTGTTTGGCATCCAGGTGCCCTGCATCGCAGGTGCTGCCATCGCCGGCATCATCCTGAACGCCATCCTGTCCATCGGCAAGAAGGACGCTTAACCAACGCAAACAAGGCCCGTACTGCGGTACGGGTCTTTTGTTTTTTATGGGATATGGTAAACTAAGCAAGGAGGCGATACCATGACGGTAAGCGAAGCCATTGAAATTAGGCGCAGCATACGCAAATACAAGGATACCCCGGTGGAGGACTCCCTTTTGTTGGAGGTGGTCCGGGCGGGGATGATGGCCCCCAACGGTGAGGGCAAACAGGCCTGGCATTTTATTGTGTTAAAGGATCGGAAAAAGATCTTAGAATTAGAGGCGGCCATCCGCAAATACATGGGGGAAAACACCGGCGAAAACTACAAACCCCTGTTTTCCGCCCCGGCGGTGATTTTGCCCTGCGGTGATTACAGCACCCGCTGGGCCATGGCGGATTGTTCCTTGGCCGCCCAGAACATGGCACTAAAGGCGGTGGAGCTGGGCCTTGGCACCTGCTTTGTGGGGTTCCCCGGTTCCGTCTTCCGCAATGCAGAACTGTGCCACTGTTACGATGGCTACCCCATCCCGGAAGGTTACGATGTGATGTTCGGCCTTACCATCGGCTACCCCGATGAAGCCCCCGCACCCCGCAAACGGGATTTTAGTAAGGTAAGCTTTTTATAAGGCGATGCAAAAAAAGAGCGCCCCCACGGGTGCGCTCTTTTTTTGTGGGGCTGGGGCATCAGCTGTGGTATAATACAGAAAAAGACAGTTTCAGGAGGTAGCCCATGGGCAGCGTGTTTGATGCCATTGCGGGGCGCAGGAGCATCCGCAAATATGAAGACAGACAGATCTTAAAAGAAGAGTTGGATACCATTTTAAAGGCCGGTATGCTGGCCCCCAGCGCAAGCAACCGTCAGCCCTGGCACTTTGTTGTGATGCAGGATCGTGATTTGATCGAAGAAGTCAACGATGCCATTTTAGATGCCATGCAGAAGCGGGGCGGCGCCTATGCGGCCACCGCGGCGAAAAAGCCGGATTACGCCCCCTTGTTCCACGCGCCCACCGTTATACTGGTGTGCGGCGTTAAGGACAACCGCTGGAGCTACGGCGATTGCGGCCTTGCAGCGCAAAACATGGCCCTTGCCGCCCATGAACTTGGCATCGGCAGCTGCATGGTGGGCTTCATCCGTTCCATTTTAGATGAGGAAGCCTACGCACCTGTGGTAAGTAAGCTGCAGATCCCCGAGGGGTACGAGCTGCACTATGCCTTTACCTTTGGCTACCCCATGGAATCCCCCGATGCCCGTAAGCGGGATTTTGATAAGGTGACGTATTTATAATGATCATGGCTGAAGGGAGCCGTTTGTAAAAATCCCCCTTAATAACCCCGAAAATTTTGTACCCCATGCACTGCGTGCTTTGCAGTAAGTATTTGTGCATTGGTCAACAGGACCCGGGTGTGCGCGGTACACCTGACCATGGTGCAGGAAGGCCAAACTAATGTATGAATTTCGACAGGTGAAATGTCCCCTCTGTGATCATATTTTTATGTGGAAAAAAGAATCCTATACCGGATCAAGCTGCGATGTGTTTAAACGAGAGGGAATCGATGAGGAACTAGAAAGCACTCGTTGCCCCAACTGCAACTTTGAAATGGTCGTTCCGGATGATGCTTTTGAAGGGCTCGATCTTCAGGATGCTGCCATCTCAAGACGTACTGCGATCAGGGGGATTTAGGGCTTCGGTATCTTTTTTCCCCATCATACAACAACAAAAAAAGCACCCCGAAGGGTGCTTTTTATTTGCTGATTACAGATTAGAACAGGTCGTCCTCGTCGTCGTTGTCGAACTTGCTCATTTCGGCGTTGACGTACTTGATCTCTTCTTTGGCCAGAGCGATGGTCTCGTTGATGTAATCTTCGCTGATCTCATCTTCGAAGCACAGAGCGATCTGCAGAGCCAGGGGCAGGTTGGTACCGGTGATCAGGTGGAACTTGTGGGTGGGCACATAGTTCATGAACATCTGGTTTACGCTGCCTGCCATGAGGTCGGTCATAACGATGAGCTCATCGTCTTCAGCCAGGTTGTTGAAGTACTCTTCGATCACGGGTTTGGGGTTGGGAACTTCGGTGAAGCAGTTGATAACGGTGATGTTATCGGTGTTGCCGGCCAGGATGCCCAAAGAATCTTTTACACCTGCTGCCATGCTGGCGTGGGTTGCGATCAAGATTTTTCTTGCCATTGTATGTTTCCTCCTAATATAGTTGCTGGCGGATGCTTGCCAGCTCGTGACAAACTTACAGCTTAGTATAACAGGCATTGGCCACTTGGGGCAAGGGGCAACATGCGAAAACCTTTTATGAAAAGGCGGTTTCTGTAAAGAATCCCCCCCTCTGCCCACAACCCACACCCATATTTGCTAAATATATGTGGTTTTATCACCCTTGATTGTCGCTTTCGTCCGTTGATATCTGGAAAATGAAGTGCTATAATCAGCGTAATAAAGTTTTTGCTTCCTATTTTTGAAAGGATGATCGTTTTGTTTGAGCTGATCAACCGATTGCTGCACCAGGCCGACCTGAGCGTGGCAAAAACCATGGATAAATCCATGTCCCACGGGCTCTTGCGGTATTACCGCAACATCCCCAATATGCGGCTGGAGGAGATCGCACGGGAGTGCTTTGTTTCCCCCGCCACCTTAAGCCGCTTTTGCTCCAAAGTGGATCACGTCAACTATTCCAAATTAAGCCGGGCCGCCCGGGAGGATGTGGAATACTTTGACGAGATCACCCAGGGCTTTGCGGATTCCATCAAGGATAAGCCCGGCATCACCGCAGACGGCGTTGCCATGGCCACCTTGGAAAACCTCACAAACGCCTTAAGCTCTTTAAGGGATACGGTGGATTACGACCAGGTGGTCACCGTGGCAAGGCGCATCTACAACAGCGATTTAAGCATGATCCTCATGCATAAGGCCCACCGGGCGGTGGTAACGGATTTTCAGCTGAACATGACTTTATTGGGCAAGCCCGTGTTCTGCACCAGCACCGATAACCCGGATATCTCCAGTGTACATAAAAACCGCAACTATGTGCTGCTCATCCCCACTTATATCGATCACTTCATCGGCGATGCCATGACGGATGGGATCAAATCCCTCATCGATTCGCTGAACGAAAGCTGCTCGCTCAGGGTCGTGTACTTCAGCATGCACCCCGAAAAGCTGGATTTAAAAGAAAACGAGTGCTGCTTCCCGCTGCCTCACCCCACGGAGCCCCTGCCCTTCCCCGCGCTGGTGGGCAAGCAGCTTTTGCAGAGCGTGCTTGATATGGTCTACTATTCTTACTACTTCATCCACTCGGTGGAAGAGGCGGGCAAAAACAGCGAAGAATAAGGCCATCTGCCCCGTGAATTGACCCATTTTATATTGCATTGATTACGGTAAAGTGCTAAAATATCTGCAATACTTTTTTTGCCTATGGGCATGGGTATCACGGTAAGTTGGTGTGGAATGGCGGCATAGCCGCCCATAATCAGATCAAAGAGGAACAACGGCGTTCTTTCCCACACAAAGGCTGCCCTTGTTCCTTTTTAGTATGATGCGCAAATGCGCACAAAATGGAGGGAAACAACATGAAAAAGACCCTGGCATTGCTGATGGCCATCGCTATGTTGGCTATGCTGCTGGTTGGCTGCGGCGGCGGCGAAAGTGGCGCTCCTGCCGAAAGCGACAGCATCTTCATCGGCTGCTTGGCCCCCCTGACCGGCGACGTTTCCGTATACGGCGTTACCACCAAGCAGGGTGCAGAGCTTGCTTTTGAAGAGATCAACGCTGCAGGCGGCGTAAACGGCAAACAGCTGACCTATGAATTCGTGGATGAAAAAGGCGATTCCATGGAAGCTGTTAACGCTTACAACATGCTGATGGACAAAAAAATGGTTGCCCTGTTCGGCGACGTAACCAGCAAACCCACCATCGCTGTGGCTGAGCTGAGTGCGGAAGACAACATGCCCATGATCACCGCAACCGCAACCCACCCCGATGTAACCAAAAAGGGCAGCAACGTGGTTCGCGCCTGCTTCCTGGACCCCTATCAGGGCCAGATCATGGCTCAGTTTGCCGCTGACAACCTCGGCGTAAAAACCGCTGCCATCATCTACAACACTTCTGACGACTATTCTTCCGGCCTGAAGGATTCCTTCACCCAGTATGCAAACGAGTTCGGCCTTACCATCGTTGCTACCGAAGGCTACGGCGCAGACGACAAAGACTTCAAGACCCAGCTGACCAAGATCCAGGCTCAGAAGCCCGACGTCCTCTTCGTGCCCGATTACTATGAAAAGGCTTCCCTCATTGCTACCCAGGCCCGCGAGATCGGCTATGACAACCCCCTCTTAGGCGTTGACGGCTGGGACGGCGTACTGGCCGTTCTGGACGAGGCCAACTACGGCGTGGTAGAAGGCTGCTACTTCAGCAACCACTACAGCGTGGATGACACCACCCCCGTTGTTGCCAACTTCATCAAGAACTACACCGATAAATACGGCGAAGCTCCCACCGCTTTCTCCGCTTTGGGTTATGACGCTATCTACATGCTGAAAGCCGCTCTGGAGAACGCAAAATCCCTGAGCAAGGAAGACATCATCGCTGCTCTGAAGGTTGTTGAGATCGACGGCGTTACCGGCCACATCAGCCTGGACGAAGAAGGCAACCCCATCAAGGTTGTTTCCATCGTAGAGATCAAAGACGGCAAGTACACCTTGAAGACCAAGATCAACCCCGTTGGCGAAGAATAATCTTACCATCATCTGCTTTCGGCCATAAAGGCTGAAAGCCGGGGGGCAGCCCCCCACAATATCACCATGACAACGTCCAAAGCGGGGCTCATTTATGATGCCCTGCTTTGGTACTTGTATGGAGCGCGTAAAAACCCCGTAAAGATCCGCTTTCTTTTTGCTTATTTTAAGCCCCTAACTTAGTAAATCATCCCCTCATGGGGTTATCAATTGGAGTCGGTAAATATGTTGGACCTGATAAAACAGCTGATCAACGGCCTGCAGGCGGGCAGTATCTTTGCCCTGGTGGCCCTTGGCTACACCATGGTGTACGGCATCGTAAAGCTCATCAACTTTGCCCATGGCGACATCATCATGGTGGGTGCCTATTTTTCTTTGATGGCCATCCCCATGCTCAGTTCCGTAGGCCTGCCCCTTTGGCTTTGCGCCATTGTGGCTGCTGCCCTGTGCGCCATTTTAGGCGTGGTCACCGAGCGGGTGGCTTATAAGCCCTTGCGCAATTCCCCCCGCATTTCTGCCTTGATCACCGCCATCGGCGTCAGCCTTTTATTGCAGAACGCCTTTATGCTGCTGTTTTCCGCAACGCCCAAACCCTATCCTTCCATCTTCGGCAAGGATAGCATCACCCTGGGCGATGGCTTTACCGTAAGCTACATCACCATTTTGACCATCGTGGTCACCGTGGTGCTGATGGTCCTTTTGCAGATGTTCATCAAGCGCACCCGTGTGGGCAAGAGCATGCGTGCCGTCAGCGAGGATGCCGGTGCCGCCCAGCTGATGGGCATCAACGTCAACAACACCATCTCCATCACCTTTGCCATCGGCTCTGCCCTTGCAGCGGTGGCGGCGGTGCTTTACAGCGCAGCTTACCCCCTGATCGACCCCTATATGGGCTCGTTCTTGGGGATTAAGGCCTTCGTAGCCGCCGTACTGGGCGGCATTGGCTCCATCCCCGGTGCTATGATCGGCGGTTTCACCATCGGCATCGTGGAAAGTTTGACCAAGGCCTACATCAGCTCCCAGATCTCCGACGCTGTTGTGTTCTTACTGCTCATCCTGGTGCTGCTCATCAAGCCCACCGGCATTATGGGCAAGAACATCGGCGAGAAAGTGTGAGGTGATTTGCCATGGATAAGCGTAACCTTAGCTCTTACCTCATCAACACCGCGGCTGCGGTGGTCATCTATTTACTGATCTCCGCTTTGATCAGCGGCGGCATCATCACAAGGCAGTACCAGGGCGTGCTGGTATTTGCCTGCGTCAACTGCATCCTGGCAGTTAGCTTAAACCTGACCACAGGCTTTTTAGGCGAACTGGCATTGGGCCATGCGGGCTTTATGTCCATTGGCGCGTACACCGGCGCACTCATCACCAAAGCCGGTGTGGTGGAAGGCGTACCCGGTCTGCTCCTTGGCATGCTGGCCGGCGGCCTTGTGGCCGTTGTGTTTGCTATGCTCATCGGCATCCCCGTTCTGCGCTTAAAGGGCGATTACCTTGCCATCGTCACGCTGGGCTTTGGTGAGATCATCCGCGTGCTTATCGAGGCGGTGCCCTTTACGGGCGGCGCAAAGGGCCTGACGGGCATCCCCCGCCTGACGGACTTTACCATGGCCTATTGGGTGATGGTCGTCGTCATCGTGGTGCTGTTTGCCTTCATCCGTTCCCGCCATGGCCGTGCAGCCATCGCCATCAGCCAGGATGACATCGCATCCGAAGCCAGCGGCATCAACAACACCTACTATAAGATCTTGGTCTTCGGCATTGCTGCCTTCTTTGCCGGTGTGGCAGGCTGCTTGTACGGCAACTACATGGGCATCTTGGGGGCATCCTCCTTTAACTTTGCAAAGAGCATCGATATCTTAGTCATCGTGGTATTGGGCGGCATGGGCAGCTTTACCGGCTCCATCGTGGCGGCCTTCGGCCTGACCATTTTGCCCGAGGTGCTCCGCGGCTTTGCGGAATACCGCATGCTCATCTACTCCGTTGCGCTGATTATGATGATGCTGTTCAGGCCCAGCGGACTCATGGGCGGGTATGAATTCTCCCTAAGCCGCGTCATCCGCAAGTTCATCCCCGGTAAACGGAAGGAGGAAGCAAAATGAGCGCACCCCTGTTAAGCATCCGTGACCTCACCATCCAGTTTGGCGGTTTGACCGCTGTGGACGGCTTCCACCTGGATCTTTATGAAAACCAGCTCCAGGGGCTCATCGGCCCCAACGGCGCAGGCAAGACCACCGTGTTTAACCTGCTGACCGGCGTGTACAAGCCCACCCGGGGCAGCATTGAGCTTGACGGCAAGAGCATCGTTGGGCTCAAGCACCATAAGATCGTAAAACTGGGCATCGCCCGCACCTTCCAGAACATCCGCCTGTTTAAAGCCATGACGGTGCTGGATAACGTGCGCACCGCCTACGACCACAACTTAAAGTATTCCGCCTTAAGCGGCGTGCTCCGCCTGCCCAGCTACTGGAAGCAGGAAAAGGAATCCACCGAAGAGGCCTTAAAGCTTTTAAAGGTGTTCGGCCTGGAGGAACAGGCCAATACCCGTGCGGATAACCTGCCCTACGGCCAGCAGCGCAAATTAGAGATCGCCCGGGCGCTGGCATCCAAGCCCAAAGTGCTGCTGCTGGATGAACCCGCCGCCGGTATGAACCCCACCGAGACCCAGGAATTGATGGAGACCATCCGCTCTATCCGGGAGCAATTCCATGTATCCATCCTGCTCATCGACCACGATATGAGCCTGATCATGGGCATCTGCGAGACCATCAGCGTGCTGGACCACGGCGTGCTCATCGCCCACGGCACCCCCGGTGAGATCGCACACAACCAGGATGTTATCACCGCTTACCTGGGTGACGACGTCAACGAAAGCGAGGAGGCGTAACTATGAGTGCAATGCTGAGCATCCGTGACCTGCACGTAAAATACGGCGCCATCCACGCCATCCAGGGGGTCAGCCTCCACGTAAACGAGGGGGAAGTTGTATCTTTGATCGGTGCCAATGGCGCCGGCAAGACCACCATCCTCCATACCATCAGCGGCCTTGTAAAAGCAGCCGGGGGCAGCATCGAATTAGAGGGGAAGGACCTTTTAAAGACCAACCCCAGCCAGATGATCCGCATGGGCCTTGCCCACGTGCCGGAAGGGCGGCGCATCTTTTCCAGCATGACGGTGGATGAAAACCTGGATATGGGCGCCTTTGCCCGTAAGGATAAAGAAGGCATCAAGGCGGAAAAGGAAGAGGTTTACCGCCGCTTCCCCCGTCTGCTTGAGCGCAAAGACCAGATCGCAGGGACCCTTTCCGGCGGTGAACAGCAGATGCTGGCCATCGGCCGGGCGCTCATGGGCAACCCCCGCATCCTGTTGATGGACGAGCCCAGCATGGGCCTTGCACCCATATTGGTAAAAGAGATCTTCTCCATCATCCGTGAGTTAAAAGAGAGCGGCCTTACGGTGCTTTTGATCGAGCAGAACGCAAGGATGGCCCTTTCCATCGCGGACCGTGCCTATGTACTGGAGACAGGGCGCATCGCAGTGGAAGGCACCGCTGCAGAGCTGATGGCCAATGACGATGTGAAAAAGGCCTATTTAGGCGCATAACCCAAGCCGGTAAGAAGATGGAGCGAGGTGCATCTGCCCTCGCTCTTTTTATAGGTATTTATTTTGCACTCCCCGCGAGGGCACGAAGTGCACCGAGCAAACAGAAAAGTTTTGAAAGGGGCCTGGGGAAAACTTTTATTAAAAAGTGCCCCCCGCTACAAAAGCGCACCAAACTGCTCACTGTGTATTTCTATAACCAAGCATGTACCTTCCCATCCCCGCGAGGGGCACGGAGTGTACCGAGCAAACGGAAAAGTTTTGAAAGGGGTCTGGGGGAAAACTTTTATTAAAAAGTGCCCCCCGCTACAAAAGCGCACCAAACTGCTCACTGTGTATTCCTCTAACCAAGCATGAATCTTCCCATCCCCGCGAGGGGCACGAAAGTGCACCGAGCAACTTAAAGTTTTTGAAGGATCCTAAGGAAACTTTTTTCAAAAAGTTTCCTTAGAAAAAGTGCGCCGAACTAACCCTGAACGCCTACTGTAACCAAGCACGTACCTTCCCACCCCCGCGAGGGACACGAAGTGTACCGAGCAAACAGAAAAGTTTTGAAAGGGGTCTGGGGAAAACTTTTACAAAAGTTTTCCCCCATATAAAAAATGAAATCAAAATTCAAACACCTGTGGGCGGATGGCATGATGCTGCTCATCGCCCTCATATGGGGCAGTGCCTTTGTGGTGGTCAAAAGCACGCTGGAGAGCATCACTCCGCTGTATTTAATGGCCATTCGCTTTACCATCTCCGCTTTGGTGATGTGCATCTTCTTTTTGAAACGGATCCGCACAAGCCCCAAAGGCACCATCTTAAAGGGGCTGGGGCTGGGGAGCATCCTTGCCATTGCCTATGGGGTGCAGAGCATCGGCCTTGTGTACACCACCGCCGGCAACAACGCCTTTTTGACGGCCATTTATGTGGTGCTTGTGCCCTTTTTCGGCTATCTGATCTTCCGCCGGCGGCCCACGGGGCGCAATCTGTTGGCTGCCGGGGTATGCCTTGCAGGCGTCGGGTTTTTATCCTTAGGGGAAGGCTTTACCATGAACATCGGCGATGCCCTTTCCCTCTTATGCGGCGTGTTCTGCGCGGTGCACATCGTGCTGCTGGGGCACTACGCCAAGGAATGCGACGGCATGGTCATCACCGCTATGCAGTTTGTGGGCACGGCAGCCATCTTCTGGCTGTGGGCGCCCCTATGCGAAACCGCACCCCAGAGCATCAGCATGGATGTGGTGTGGAGCATCCTGTATATGTCCCTCATCTGCACGGTGCTGGCGTTGAGCATGCAGACCATCGGGCAAAAATACGCTGACCCCAGCCGGGCATCGCTGCTATTAAGCTGTGAGGCCCTCTTTGGCACGGTGCTGGGCATTGTGCTGCTGGGCGAGCCCTTTACCCCCCGCATCGGCCTGGGCGCCGGGCTCATCTTTTGTGCGGTGCTCATTTCAGAACTGGGAGGGAAGAAGGCGGAATGAATATCGACATCACCGGAATCACCCTAATGACGCCCCGGCTGATCCTTAGGCCCTTTTGTATGGAGGACGCCGCCGATGTGTTTGCCTACGCAAAGGATGCCGACGTGGGCCCCATGGCCGGGTGGGCACCCCATAAAGATTTGGTGGAATCCGAACGGGTGGTGCGCATGTTTATGGATGGCAAAAAGACCTTTGCGGTGGTACACCGTGAGGATGGCAATGTCATCGGCTCCATCGGCATAGAAGAACTGAGCCTTCTTTTGCCCGGGTATGGCGACCATAACGGGCGGGAGATCGGCTATGTTTTAAGCAAAAGCTACTGGGGCCAAGGGCTGATGCCCGAGGCTGCGAAGGAGGTCATCCGCTACTGTTTTGAAGAAGCCGGGTGCGAATACCTCATCTGTTCCCACAGTGCGGCGAACCACCGCAGCAAACGGGTGATGGAAAAGTGCGGCTTTACCTTTGTGTGTGAGCACCCCCGCACCCTTACAAACGGCGAAACATCCATGGCACAGTACCATGTGCTGCTAAAATAAAAAAGCTCCCCAAAGGGAGCTTTTTTTGCTTCATCTTTTATTTGATCTCCTGTTCCAAATCATCAAACAGATCACAGTCAAAAAACTGGCGAAGGGTGATCTCAAACCCATCGCAAAGCTTTTTTAAGTTTACCACACCGGGGTTCTGGCTTTTTTCACCCAGCATGCTGTAAATGGTGGTGGGCGGCACCCCACTGATGTTGGCTAAGGAATTCACCGTCAGCCCACGTTCTTTGCACAGGGCACGGATCCGCATTGCCACTGCCTGTTTGGTATTCATGCCCATCACCCCTTACCGGTTCATCGGTACATAGGGTAACCAAATTTACGACAAATCGTGTAGGATATATCGTAAACATAAAAATTTTGTGCTATGATTACGATATATCCTGTTTTTCGAGGTGCATGGATGATCTGTACCTTTATGGGCCACGGCGATGCCCCGCCGGATGTAGTCCCCCTGCTGACGGATGTGCTAAGCAGGCTC
>SVGV01000080.1 GCA_015056185.1 Clostridiales bacterium
AGAGGGCTACGCCGATGGCCATTGGCGTGTGATGCGCAGTTTGGTGCAGCACCAGGAGACTGGCTGTGACTTTTTGCCAAGTGAAGTAATGGCAAATGGCAAAACAGCCAAAGTGACGGCAGTGCGCATCAGAACATCCGCCCATTTAGGCCCGGACCGGATGGAGCTTTGCGCGGTGCCGTAACAGACCATGCAGTAACGGAATAGATTAAAAACACCTGCTTGTTGCGGGTGTTTTTTTACAATGTGAAAGAATCAAAATTTGTTGTTGTATTTTAAAATAACCAGCGGTATAATACACAACATATACTCTTGCGGTACTGTGTTAACAGAAAAAAGCAGATTCCGTTGGTATACATTAATCTTTAAGAAGTGGAGGAAGAAAAATGGCGAATCGTGTGTACAACTTTGCTGCCGGCCCCGCAGCCATGCCTTTGAGCGTGCTGGAAAAAGCCGCAGCGGAACTGACCAACTGTGGTGGCTGTGGAATGTCTGTTATGGAGATGAGCCATCGATCTCCTGCATTTGAAGAGATCATCGGCGGGGCAGAGGCAGCTTTGCGCCGCTTGATGAAAATTCCGGATCACTACAAAGTACTGTTTTTGCAGGGCGGCGCAACGCTGCAGTTTTCCACCATCCCTTTGAACCTGTACCGTAACAGCTTTTCGGCTGATTACGCCCTTACCGGTTCCTTTGCCAAAAAGGCCGCTGCAGAAGCAAAACGGGTGGGTAAAGTAAACGTGGTGGCATCCAGCGAGGATCAGAAGTTTAACTATATCCCTGAGGTGGACCGGAGCAAGCTGGACCCCAATGCGGATTATATGTACATTGTGACCAACAACACCATCTATGGCACCAAATGGCCTGAGCTGCCCACGCCCTTAAACGGTGTGCCCCTGGTGGCAGATGCATCCTCCAACATCCTTTCGGAGCCCATGGATGTGGAAAAATTCGGCCTTATTTACTTTGGTGCTCAGAAGAATGTTGGCCCCGCCGGCCTTACGGTGGTCATCGTGCGGGATGACCTCATTGGCCATGCAAAGCCTGAGGTACCCATCTATCTGGATTATAAGACCCAGGCTGATGGGGGCAGCATGTACAATACCCCGCCCACTTTTGCTATTTATATGGCTGGTTTGGTTTTTGAGTGGATGGAGAGCCTTGGCGGCGTAGAAGCCATGGCAGAGCGCAACTACAAAAAGGCGAACCTCCTTTACGATTTCATTGACAACAGCGATTTTTACACCGCTACCGTTCCCAACCGTGCCCATCGTTCCATCATGAATGCCACTTTCGTACTGGGCAGCGAAGAGCTGAACAAGCGCTTTGTAGCCGAGGCTGCCAAGTGCGGCCTTGTGAACTTAAAAGGCCACCGCAGCGTGGGCGGCATCCGGGCATCCATCTACAACGCCATGGAATACGAAGGCGTAAAAGCATTGGTGGACTTTATGGCTGCCTTTGAAAAAGAGAACAGGTAGGGCGGTAAAATGAAAAAGCGAATTGGGTTACTGAATAACATCAGCAGCATTATTTATCAATCCTTCCCCCAGGATCGTTTTGTGGTGGGCAAGGAAGCGGAAGACCCCCATGGGATCATCGTGCGCAGCGCCAAGTGTGCCGATATGGAATTCGGCCCCTCCCTTTTGGCCATCGCCCGTGCAGGCGCGGGGTATAACAACATCCCGGTGGATCGGTGCACCAAAGCGGGCGTCTGCGTGTTTAACACCCCCGGCGGCAATGCCAACGCGGTAAAAGAGCTGGTATTGAGCAGCATGATCGGCGCATACCGCCATGTGTATGCTGCCATCGATTGGGTAAAGGAAAATAAGGATCAATCCGGCCTGGCGGACTTGGTAGAGCAGGGCAAAAAGCAGTTTGTTGGCCCCGAGATCATGGGCAAAAAACTGGGACTCATTGGCCTTGGTGCGGTTGGCACCCTGGTCGCCAACGATGCCGATGCTTTGGGCATGGAGGTTTATGGCTACGATCCCTTTATTTCCGTTGAGGCTGCCTGGCGGTTAAAAGGCAGCGTACGGCGGGCAGATACCATTGAATCGGTGGTATCCCAGTGCGACATCATCTCCATCCACGCGCCTTTGACCAAGGATACCAGGGGCATTGTGGGCGAAGAGGCCTTCAAAAAGATGAAGAAGGGCGCCTTACTGTTGAACTTTGCCCGTGCGGAGCTGGTGGATACCGATGCACTGCGCAAGGCCCTGGCAGACGGCACCGTTGCCACCTATGTGACGGACTTCCCCAATGACGAGAACAAGGATCTGCCTAATACGGTGTACATCCCCCATCTGGCGGCATCCACGCCGGAAAGTGAGGAGAACTGCGCATTGATGGCAGCCCGGCAGCTGTATGATTATTTGGCCACCGGCAACATCAAAAACTCTGTCAACTTCCCCGATTGTTCGCTGGAACCCTATGCCGGCGGGCGCATCACCTTTGTGCATACCAACACCCCCAACATGGTGGGTCAGATCACCAGTACCATTGCAAAGGGCAATGTGAACATTGCCCATATGGTGAATCGCTCCCGGGGAGAATACGCCTATACCATGGTGGATGTGGACCAGATCATCGATGAAAAGTATGTAAGAGAGCTGGAAAACATTGAAGGTGTGGTTAAAGTAAGAGTGATCAAAAGCGCATATTGATGAAAAAAGGAGCACCCCTTGGTGCTCCTTTTTGTTTGTGGTACAATAGGCGTACTTGGAGGGATAGAGATGTTAAAAGAATCGTTAAATATCGGCAAGATGACGGTAAATAACCGCCTGGTGATGCCGCCCATGGCAACGGCGAAATCTACCCCTGATGGTGTGGTAACGGAGGAGCTTTGCGAATACTACCGTGAGCGGGCAGAGGGCGGCAAGATCGGCCTGATCATCACGGAACACAGTTATATTTCCAAGGATGGGAAGGCCAGCAACGGCCAGCTTTCCATCGCGGAGGATACCGATGTGGAGGGGCTCAAAAAGCTGACGGAGACCATCCACAGCTGCGGCAGCAAGGTGATCGCCCAGATCAACCACGCAGGCAGCGCCGCTTTGCCCGAAGTGACGGGCTGTGACCCTGTAGGCCCCAGTGCCCTGATGCACCCCAGAAAGGCGGGCGCGGTACTGCCCAAAGAGCTGAGTAAAGAGGACATCTGCCGCATTGAGGATGCCTTTGCCGCAGCAGCCCTACGGGCAAAAGAGGCCGGCTTTGACGGTGTGGAGATCCACAGTGCCCATGCCTATTTACTCAACCAGTTCTATTCGCCCTTAACGAACCACAGAAGCGATGAATACGGTGTGGATACCATGGAAAACCGCATCCGCATCCATCTGGAAACGGTACAAAAGGTGCGTAAAGCCGTAGGGGAGGATTACCCCATTGCCTTGCGTTTGGGCGGCTGCGATTACACCGAAGGGGGCAGCACCCTAATGGATGCGGTGGCAGCCTGTGTACTGCTGGAACAGGCCGGGGTGGATCTGCTGGATATCTCCGGCGGGATGCGCGGTTACATCCGCCCGGATTACACCGAGCCCGGGTATTTCAGCGATATGACTGCTGCCATCAAAGCAAAGGTGCAGGTACCCGTACTGCTTACGGGCGGTGTGACCAAGGGCGAGGAGGCGGAAAATCTGCTCGCTGCAGGTGCGGCGGACCTTATCGGCGTGGGCAGGGCCATCTTTAAAGATGCTGACTGGGCCAGAAATGAAGTGAAGTAAAATAATAAAAAACAGGCACCCGCGGTGCCTGTTTTTTTATTTGATGCGCCGTGCTTCCAAATAACAGCGTTTGTCATTGGCCTCACCCAAAGAGAAGGTCTTGCGGGGGAGGGGGCCGTTTTTCATCACATAGGGGAAGAGGGAGCTTTTATCAAAGGGGGGCAGAATGAAGCCGACACCCCGCTGGCTAAGGGCCCTGGTCTCCTTTTCACCATGGATGTAATCCACCCAGGTGCCATCATGGACGCTGATGTAGGCGGCGATGGCGTCATCCAGCAAGGAGAGCAGCAGGCGGTCATCATCCAGTGTGACTTTGACATAGCCAGCAATGCCGTCCATCTGGTAGCCCAGAGCGCCGGGGGTATTGGGGCCGCACACCGAGATGGTGGCACCCATGTAGGTCATGTGGTCAAAGATGAAATCCGCGGCATCCTTGTGGGGGGTAAAGAGGAAACGATGGATGGATTCGCTCAAAAGCCCCTCATTGTGGAGGTTGACCACCTCGCACATGGCAAAGCGGGCGGGGTGGCTGCGTTGCTCTTCCGGGGTGAGATCCTTTTTTACCATCTCCCAATGGGCCTTGGCGGTGGCAAAGGAATGGTTGCCATCCCCCATGGCAAAGAGCATGGGATCCTCTCCGCCGGCATCATAAAGGGCAGTAAAGGCCTTTAACAGTTCGCCCGATTCACAAAGGGGAATGTGATACCCTACGATGCTGCCCATGTCATAGCTAAGCTCCCCTTCGTAGATGGGGGTGCGGTTTGCCGCCTGCTCAAACAAAGGCTCGATGACGGTATGGCCGGCATCGTTAATGAGCACCAGGATGTGGGGCAGCTCCAGGGGGGCATCCTTGCGGATGGCCAGGCGGGGCGGGATGCGGCTTTCGATGGTGCCCTCCGTACAGCGGATGAGGGTCTTGGCGCCGGGGGCATAGCTGTAACGCTCCAGATCCAGCGCTAAAATAAGCCCATTGCGGCTGTGGCCCTCTTTAAAAGTCCGTTTTAGCAGGATGAACCCTTCAGGGAGTTCATTTAAGATGCCCTTAGTTAAGTAATCCTCCATGGCGGTGCCGATGGCGGCAATGCGATCATTTTTGCTGGGACACTCCAAATAGCACTCCGGCAGGATCATGCGCAGGGTACTGGGGTTTTCGCCCACGGCTGCATCTACCTGGGCCCAGTAGCCGCAATCGCTGGTGTATTGATCACATGCGATGGTGCACCAGGTGGAAAGGGGGATGCTTTTGTTGGGGATCAAGGCTTTAACGGGGGAAATGCCCAAATTGAAATATGCGTCTTTCATGTTACTTTTCTTCCAACTTGGCTGCTACCTGGGCAGCGGCGGCACGCACAAAGCGGGCACAGGCTTTTTCATCGGGGTCGGCAGGGGGATTCTTTGCGGCCCAATCTTTCAGATCCTT
>SVGV01000081.1 GCA_015056185.1 Clostridiales bacterium
CGGTTGCCGCCCTGGCCGCGGTTGCCGCCATCACGGCTAAAACCGCCCTGATTGCGGTTGCCGCCCTGGCCATCGCGGTTATAGCCGCCCTGGGGACGGTTGCCGTCACGGCCGCCGTCGCGGTTATAGCCGCCCTGAGGGCGCTGCTGTGTGGGCACGCCGATGCGGGTGCCGTTGCGCTGGGCTGCGGTATCACGAATGTTGTTGAGGAGGTCCGTGCGGGGGGCGCGACGGGGCGGCACCTGGGCGGCGGGGCGCTGGGCCTGGGGGGCCTCGGCTGCCGCGGCGGGTGCACTCTTTTCTTCACGAGGGGCTGCTTTGGGTGCTTCTTTCACCGCTGCAGCCTTCTGCTCCTCTTTCTTTTCTTCTGCTTTCTGGCTCACTTGGCCTTTCACCTCGGGGGCAGGTGCACGTTCTGCCGGTTTATTTTCTGCCGCAGCGGGTTTGGCTGCGGGCTTAGTTTCTTCTGCTTTGGGGGCAGGTGCAGCTTCTGCCTTCACTTCTGCCTTAGGGGCAGGCGCACTTACGCTGGGCGTGGCAGCTTCAGCCGCTGCGGCTTCACTGCGCTGCAGTTCTTCCCGTTCCCGTGCTTTACGCACCAGGTCGGATTCCAGCTTTCTTGCTGCGTCCAATTTGGCAGATATACTGCTTTGGGCCTGACGAATGGCTTCCATCCCTTCTTTGGTGGAACCAGCCAGCTGTTTTGCCATTTCGTTGATTTTTGCCCTACCGGTCTTTTCCGTCATGCTTTACCCCCTGCGCCTCGTAGGCTTTTCGGATTGCTTGTGCAAGGCCATGATCTAAAATGGCCAGGCACAGATTATTGTGTTTTCCGGCAGCACTGCCGGGTTCTTCTAAATAGATGATGGGCACGCCGTGCATTTGGCACATGCGCTGTAGCTTTTCACGGGTGTTTTCTTTTAATAAAACATCCCCGATGACAAGCTTTGCCTTTTTGCTTTTGATGGCCCCTTCTACCCCCGTAAAGCCCCCCAGGCAGTTACGGGAACGGGCCGCAAAGCCGATGTATGCGTCGATCTTAGGATTCTTCACCCGTGATCTCCTTTTTTAACTGCTCCACCAATTCCGAAGGGAGTCGCACGGCCTTTTGCTTGCTGGCCTTACTAAGGCACTCCAGGTTGCGGCACACATAGGCGCCGCGGCCATGGGCACGGCCGGTGGGGTCCGCACTCAGTTCCCCTTCTTTGGGGAGCACGATGCGGATGAGATCCCGTTTGGGGAGCATCTGGCGGCAGCCTAAGCACATACGCATGGGCGTCTTTTTACTTTTCATGCCTGGATCCCCTCCCTTTATGATTAAAATTCGGTTTCTTCTGCCAAAGATTCTTCAGAAGCATCTTCCTGCTGCTGTTTGGCAAGCTCTTCAAAGATCTCCTGTGCCTGGGATTGGTTTTTGATGTCGATCTTCCAGCCGGTGAGGCGGGCAGCCAGCTTGGCGTTGATGCCCCGCACGCCGATGGCTAAGGAAAGCTGGTTATCCGGCACGATGACTTTTGCGATGCGCTCAAGTTCGTTTACCTGCACCATGATGACCTTGGCAGCGGAAAGGGAGTTTGCGATAAACTCGATGGGGTCTGCGCTGTAAGGGATGATGTCGATCTTTTCGCCCATGAGTTCGTTTACGATGCGCTCTACCCTGCTGCCCTTCTGGCCTACGCAGCTGCCCACGGGATCCACCTGAGGATCGGTGGAGAATACCGCCACCTTGCTGCGGACGCCGGGCTCACGGGAGACGGCTTTGATCTGCACCACGCCATCCATGATTTCGGGTACTTCCAGTTCAAACAGGCGTTTGATGATCTCACGGTTTTTGCGGCTGACGATGACGCTGGTATCCCGGTTGCGGCTGTCACGATCCACCTTTAATACGTAGACCTTTAAGCGGTCGCCGATGTTGTAGGTTTCGCCGGGGACCTGCTCACTCAAAGGCAGCAGGCACTCGCTGCGGCCCAATTCTAAAAACACGTTGCCGTTTTCGATGCGGCGGATGACGCCGGTGACGACCTCCTGCAGTTTGCCTGCAAATTCATCGTACAACAGCTGTCTTTCGGCGTCTTTGATGCGCTGCAGCACCACCTGCTTTGCCGTCTGGGCGGCAATGCGGCCGAAGGATTTGGGGGTGGCTAAGGTCTCCACGATATCGCCGATCTCCCCATTGTGGCCCAGTGCCTTTGCATCCTTCTGGTACATATGCAAGTAAGCATCGTATTCTTCAAAATCATCCTCTACCACTTCACGGATGGAATATACGTTAAAAACGCCGGTCTCTTTATCGATCTCGGCTCTGACGTCACCCTCGGTGCCGTAGTGGTTGCGGTAGGCTTTTTTGAGCGCCTCTTCAATGGCCTCAAAGAGGACCTCGCGGTCGATGCCGCGCTCCTTTTCAATTGCGATGATTGCTTCGATCAGCCCTTCGTTCATCATGAACCTCCTTAAGGTCAAAACCGGATGTATGGCCGGATTCTGGAAATATCTTTTACGTTGAGGGTAACGGGGCCGTCTTCGCTTAGCAGCGTCACCGTACCCAAGGTAAGATCATATGCATTTAAAATGCCCACAATATGCTTTTTGCCATCCACCGCGCGGTACAGGTTGGCTTCAACCTCCGTCTGCATGGCCCGTGCAAAGTCCTTTTCCGTCTTTAATGGGCGATCCGCCCCGGGGGAAGAAACACACAGGTAATAGGCCTCTTCAATGGGATCCATCTCTTCGATGATGGGATCGATCTCTGAAGAGACCTTCTCGCAGTCGGCAATAAACACGCCGCCTTCTTTGTGGATATAGACGTAAAGCACCGTGTTGGGGCCCTCTTTTTTGATCTCAACATCCACTACCTCAAAGCCCATGTTTTCAATGGTGGGGGCAATACGGGCAGAGATCAAATCCGTCTTTTTTGACAAGCTCATTCCGCCTTTCAATCAGAAAGAGTGGGAACGCCCACTCTTTACCGGGTACAGTTTACCATAACAGGAATCCCTTTGCAATAGCCAAAGGCAGCTGGCAATTAGGATTCCCCTCCCTTTTCCAATTCATCCTTCAAAAGCTTATATTCCAAGGAATCCACAAGGGCGATCCAGCTGGCGTTGATGACGTCGGTAGAGACGCCCACGGTGGACCAGGTGTGTTTATCATCTCTGGTTTCGATGACGACCCGTACCTCAGACGCCGTTGCGTTGGTATCCAGCACGCGGACTTTGTAATCCGTCAGGCGAATCTGCCGCAAACTGGGGTAAAACCGTTCCAGCGCTTTGCGGGCGGCGGCATCCAGTGCGTTGACGGGGCCGTTGCCCTGGGCAGCGGTGATCTCGATTTCACCCCCCACGCCGATCTCGATGGTGGCAAGGGAAACATCGGGGCTGTGGGGTTCTTCCACCAGCACTTTAAAGGCGATGAGGTCAAAGTGGTGGTTAAACTTGCCCAGCTTTTTGCGGATGAGCAGCTCTAACGATGCATCCGCCCCTTCAAACTGGTAGCCGTTTAATTCCATCTCTTTGATCTGGTTTAACACCTCTTTGACGGCAGGGTCCTCCCGACTGATCTCCGGGGCGACACGGCGCATCCTCTCCCACATGGCCCGGCTGCCGGCGATATCACTGATGGCCGTTTCCCGGTGGTTGCCCACAAGGGCGGGGTCGATGTGCTCCATGGCGTGGGGCGCTTTTAAAATGACATCCACATGCATGCCCGCCTTGTGGTAAAAGGCGTGCTTGCCCACATAGGGCGCACGGGAAAGCTGGCGCACGTTGGCGATCTCCGCATAGGCCACACTGATGGCGCGCATCTTCTTTAAGTTTTCTTTGGGGACGGTATCGTACCCCAGTTTTAAGGTGAGGTTTGCAAGGGTGGTAAACAGGTTTGCGTTGCCGCACCGCTCCCCAATGCCGCTGATGGTTGCCTGGAAGCCCACGGCACCGCTCATGATGGCACAAAGGGTGACGGCATCGGCCATGCCCGTATCGTTATGGGCGTGGATAGAAATGGGCGCACGGCACACGGCAGCGGCGGCGGTGACGGCATCGGCCACCTCGTGGGGGAAGGTGCCGCCGTTGGTATCGCACAAACAGACCATATCCGCCCCGCTGCCTGCGGCGGTGTTGATGCAGGCCAGGGCGTACTCTTTGTTGTGCTTATAGCCATCAAAGAAGTGCTCGGCATCGAAGATGACCTCTTTGCCCATGCCCTTTAAATAGGCAACGGTATCCGCAATGAGACCTAAGTTTTCAAGAAGATCCACGCCCAAAATATGCTCGGCGTGGAGATCCCAGCATTTTCCGAAGATGCAGACGGCCTCAGTATTGGCGCTTAATAAGGATTGGATGTTTTCGTCATCCTTAGGGGAAATACCCTTTCGTACCGTTGCGCCAAAGGCAACCAGCTTTGCGTTTTTCAGCTCAAGCTCTTTTTGAGCACGGCTGAAAAACAGGGCATCCTTTACGTTGCTGCCGGGGTTGCCCGCCTCGATGTAATGGACGCCTAAGGTATCCAAAAGGGAGGCGATCTTAAGCTTATCATCCACGGTGAGCCACACGCCCCCCGTGGATGATAAGCTTAAGATCGC
>SVGV01000082.1 GCA_015056185.1 Clostridiales bacterium
TGCCACAAGGGAGCGGGCACTGCCTGCCCGCCCCTGCGTATCCAAAATGTGAAAAGGGGGTTAAGTTGTAAACCCAACTATAGCCTGTTATAATAAAACTATCAGTTCAGCCACATAGGTTCTAATGAGGAAAACCGGCGGTTTGACCCCCGGCTTTCTTTTTCGTACATTGGGAGGAAGCATGGAACAGGAAAGCAGACTCAAATTGTTTTTTCAGCTGCTCCACGGGCAAAAGCTAAAATTCTTTTTGGCTATGTTTGCCGTGGCGGTTTGTGCATTGCTGGCGCTTTTGCCCCAGCAGGTCATCCGCTTTACGGTGGATGCCGTCATCGGCGGGGATCCCTTCCCCATGCCGGATTTTCTGCAGGGGATCTACGATGCTTTAGGTGGCCGTGAGACCTTCTTGAGCAATCTGTGGATGTGCGCCGTGCTGCTGCTGATCATCCAGCTGTGCAACAGCCTGTTTTCCTTCATGCGGGCCCGCCTTGCCAGCAGCGCCAGCGAGACCAGCGCAAAAAAGCTGCGGGATCGCCTGTACGACAGGCTTTCTCACATGCCGTACGATACCCATGTTAACGCCAACACCGGCGATCTATTGCAGCGCTGCAGCTCCGATGTTGAGACGGTGCGCCGTTTTATGGCGGTGCAGCTGGTGGAATTGACCCGCACCATCTTCTCCTTAGGCTTTGCCCTCACCTTAATGCTCAGCATGGATGCCACCATGACCCTCTGTTCCCTCCTGGTGGTACCGCCCCTCTTTATCTTCAGCTTCTGGTTTTATAAAGTGGTGCGCCGCACCTTTAAAAAGGTGGATGAGGCGGAAGGCCGCCTTTCCACCGTGCTGCAGGAAAACCTGACGGGGGTCCGGGTGGTCCGCGCCTTCGGCCAGGAAAAACAGGAGATGGGAAAATTCGATGCAGCCAGCGGCGAGTTTGTGGATAACAGCTACCGCATGATGCTCCACCTTTCCACCTTCTGGGGGGTTACCGATTTCCTCATCTATCTGCAGATCGCCATGACCACCGTGGCCGGCTGTTACTTTGCCTTTACGGGGCAGATCTCCATCGGTGTGCTCATCAGCTTTGCTTCTTACATCACTACCCTTTTGTGGCCCGTGCGCAACTTAGGCCGCCTCCTTTCCGATCTGGGCAAGACCTTCGTTGCACTGACCCGTATCTCCGAGGTGCTCCGTACCCCCATCGAGGAGGATAAAGAGGGCGATCTCACCCCCGATGTACGGGGCGACATCCGCTTTGAAAACGTATCCCTGCGCTATGCCACCGGCGATCGGGAGGTATTAAAGAATGTATCCTTCCATGTAAAGGCCGGCCAGACTGTGGGCATTTTGGGTGCCACCGGCAGCGGCAAATCCTCTTTGGTGCAGCTTTTGCAGCGCCTTTATGAGCCTACGGAAGGGGATATCTACATCGACGGCATCAACATCAAAGACATCCAGCGCAAATGGCTGAGAAAGAACGTGGGCATCGTACTGCAGGAGCCTTTCCTCTATTCCCGCTCCATTATGGAAAACATCCGCATTACCGACCCCAGCCTTTCTAAAGACGAGGTCATGAAGGTGGCCAAGATTGCCCAGATCGATTCTTTAGCCCGCGAATTCGACGGCGGCTTTGAAACCATGGTGGGCGAGAGGGGCGTCACCCTTTCCGGCGGGCAGCAGCAGCGTGTGGCCATCGCCCGGATGCTGTTACAGGATTCCCCCATTATGATCTTCGATGATTCCCTCTCCGCACTGGATACCGAGACGGATGCAGCCATCCGCCGGGCCCTCAACGAAAACAAGCGGGACCGCACCACCTTCATCATCTCCCACAGGGTCACCACCTTGTTTGAGATGGATAAGATCCTAGTGATGGAGGATGGGCGCATCGTCCAGGAGGGTACCCATCAGGAGCTTTTACAGCAGGAGGGCCCCTACAAAGCGGTGTGGGATATTTACGGCAGGCTTGAGACCGAAGCCACGATGGGAGGTGCCATGTGATGAATCAGGGATTCCAGGAACAGGAATATACCAAACGGATCAACCTTTCCATCTGGGCGCGGCTGGGTAAATACATGCTCGCCTATAAGCGCAATCTGTGGGGCGTCATCTTTGCAAACATCTGCATCGCCATCGGCGAGGTGGCCTTCCCACTGTTGACCCGCTACGCCATTGATACCTTCGTGCAGCAGAACAACATCGATGGCCTGCTGCCCTTTGCCATCGGCGCCGCCGGTGTGGCCGCCATGCAGGCGCTGATGACGTATCTGTTCGTCCGCAACGCAGGCCGGCTGGAGGTCCTTGTGAGCAGGGATATCCGCCGCAAAGCCTTTGGCCGCTTGCAGGAGCTTTCCTACTCCTTTTACGATAAGACCCCGGTGGGCTATCTGTTGGCCCGCCTCACCAGCGACATCACCCGCCTTTCTGAAACTCTGGCCTGGAGCCTGGTGGATATTTTATGGGCGGTGGCCGTCATCATCGGTGCGGCGGGAGCCATGCTGTACTTAAACGTGACGGTAGCCCTGTGCGTACTGGCCGTAGTGCCCTTTTTGATGCTGGCCACCTCGTACTTCCAAAAGAGGATCTTCCGCCAGCAGCGCATCGTGCGGCGCACCAACTCCCAGATCACCGGCAGCTTTAACGAGGGCATCATGGGGGCCAAGACCACCAAGACCTTGGTTCGGGAAAAAGCCAATTTAGAGGAGTTTTCCGCCATTACCGGCCGCATGCGGGCGGCCAGCGTAAAGGCCGCCACCCTAAACGGCATCTACATGCCCTGTATTTTGATGCTCAGCGCTGTGGGCCTTGGCCTTGTGCTGTGGCAGGGGGGCATCATGGTGGCGGAAGAGGTCATGTGGTTTGGCACGCTCAGCGCGTTCATCTCCTTTACCAACCAGTTTTTCATGCCGCTGCAGCAGCTGGCCCGCATCTTTGCGGAGATGCAGTCCGCCCAGGCCGCCGCAGAGCGCGTGCTGGATCTGGTGGATACCGAGCCGGAGATCAAAGATAAGCCCGAGGCCGCAGAAAAAGAAGGTACCTTCTTTGCGCCCAACAAAGAAAACTGGAAGCCTATCGTGGGCAGGGTGGAGTTTAAGGATGTGGGCTTTGCCTACAGCAACGGCACCCGTGTGCTGGATCACTTTAACCTGACGGTGGAGCCCGGCCAAACGGTGGCTTTGGTGGGCGAGACCGGTGCCGGCAAGAGCACCATCGTCAACCTGCTGTGCCGCTTTTATGAGGCCACCGAAGGTGAGATCCTCATCGATGGGGAAAATATTCAGGATCACACCCAGATCTGGCTGCAGAGCAACCTGGGTTATGTGCTGCAGCAGCCCCATCTGTTTTCCGGCACCATCCGGGATAACATCCGCTACGGCAATATGGATGCTGATGATGAGCAGGTCATCCGTGCGGCCAAACTGGTCCATGCCCATAACTTCATCATGCGCACCAAGGATGGCTACGATACCGAGGTAGGCGAGGGGGGCAACCGCCTTTCCACCGGCGAAAAGCAGCTCATTTCCTTTGCAAGGGCGCTGCTCAACGACCCCAGCCTGTTTGTGCTGGATGAAGCCACTAGCTCGGTGGATACCGAAACGGAGCAGCTCATCCAGGAGGCTATTGCCGCATCCTTAAAGAGCCGCACCAGCTTCATCATCGCACACCGGCTTTCCACCATCCGCAGCAGCGATATCATCCTGGTGCTGCGCCACGGGCAGATCGTGGAGCGGGGCACCCATGAAGAGCTGATGGAAAAGGGTGGTTATTACTACCGCCTGTACACCAACCAGTTTAACAGCGAACGGCAAAAGAGCCTGTTAAACAAATAACCGGGCAGGGAGCAAGTTGCCGCTTCCCTGTGCGCAGCGGCGGCGAGTCGCCGCTGACATGTGGCAACGCACTTAGTACAAATGATTATGATAAACAACGCCCCCGTAACATCTTTGTTGCGGGGGTTGTTTTTTGTTTTGTGCGAACATATCAAAAGGATCGAATAACGACTTGTACGGACTTAGCGACAATGCAGGCGGGCCAGGGGGGATTTGGAGTTCCCCCCTTAGGCCCCCTGCACCCCCGTAACCCCCTTAAAACGACACAGGGGGAATGAATGGAACATTCACTCGCTACGCTCCCTCATGTTTTCATTCCCCCTATGGACCCTCTATAGGAAAATTTCATGGTAACGACATAATTATGAGTTGCCATGTTCTCCATAGATTATTGATTTGTCATTCTGAGCGAAGCGAAGAATCCAGCGGGCAGTGCCCGCTGCCGTGTGCGCGGCGCATAGGGTGCATATAAGAATAATGTACAACGACCCCGTAAAGATTTTTGCGGGGTTTGTTTTTCGTGCGAACATCTCATAAGGAACGGACAACGACATATACAGGCTTACTTGCAGAGGCGGATCAGGGGGAGAGTGCAATCTCTCCCCCTAGACCCCCCCTGCACTCCCCCCTACCCCCTCTGACTGCCC
>SVGV01000005.1 GCA_015056185.1 Clostridiales bacterium
CAATGAAAACCCTGGCCGGGTATTTACCTTTGATAACACCGCAAAAGACCTTTACGTAAAGGTGATGGATCTTGACGGCAACGAGATCCTCAATACCCTGACCGGCGAAGGTTCCGATGCACTCACCATCACTTATTACGGCATCCAGACCAACGGCAAGGTGTACAACAGTACCGACGCTCCCAAGCATGCCGGTGCCTACACCGCTGCTGCCGCCTACATTGAAAAGAATGAGGCAGGCGAGCTTCTGAAAGTTGGCTTTGGCGGAGCAGTGATGGCAATTAAACCCGCCACCTCCTCCATTGAGGTACAGGATGCGGTGCATGTGTTTGACAACACCGCACTGAGCCTGAAAGACCTCATCACTGTGAAATCCGCAGTTGAGGGCATCACCCCCGATGCGACCATCATCACCGCTGCCATCGCAGCAAACCGCGATTTCAGCGTCGATGGCCTGGCTGCCATCGATGGCATGGTCAACATTGACTTCCCCAGGTTCCTGGATGATGTGCTGAAAAACGTCAGCGCCCTTAAGGATGGGTACTCCACCGGTTTGCGTGTGGATGACATGATGGCCATGGTTGATGGATACGCAGAAAAGCTGATCGAGCTTGGTGTACCTGAAGAGCTGATCGCAAAGCTGGAGGAGATCCTTGCTGAGCTGCCCGATCAGATCATCGTAACTTTCCACGAGCAGGCAAACGTAAACCCCTACCATGTGGGCGTTTACCTTGTGGCAGGCATCGTGACCGACAGCGACCACATCCCCAGTGCTGACTTTGGCCTGGCTGTCATCGTCCCCGATGGCAGGGAAGTGGACCTGGAGTTTAAGTACATTGACAGCAACAACATCTTTACGGTAGACACCATCAAAGTGGTGGATCTTGGTGCAAAGGCCATGCTGGATGGCGTGGAGTGCCCCGAGGCTACTGAACAGATCATCAACGTATTTACCGGTTTTGATGCAAACGGCAATGCTGTAGTCACGAACGACTACACTACTTTGAAGCCCGGTGTTTACACTCAGACTTCTTATATCTACTCTGTGGCCAACCGGTTCTACTATGGTATGCCCATCAGCCGTACCATCGTGGTCAGTGCCAATATGTATACTGTTGAATTCAGAGATGGCAACGGCAACAAGAACCATGACCGCAAATTCACCTTTGACGGCAGTGAGAAATCTCTGGGCCAGGTGGTCGTATTGAACCAGTACGGCGAAGAGGTCGTCATCGATGAATTCGATACCCTTACTGTGTACTACATTGGCGTAGATACTGCTATGAACAGCTATCATGGTACGGAGCTCCCCGTAAATGCAGGTGTATACAGCGTTGCTGCCACCTACATCGACCGGGATGAGACCGGCGCTGTCATCGGCATTGGTGCCGCTGTGGGCGCCCTGGCCATCGAACAGGCGGTTTCTGAAAGCTATCTTACCGATACCGAGGTGGTTTACGACGGCAACGAGCATCTGCCCCTTGGCGAAAACAAGGACGGCGTCAGCGCCATCGTTGCCATCCGCACTGAAGATGGTGTGAACATCATCCTCCCCGAGGCACTCAGCGAACTGGCTGAGCATCTGCCCGAAAGCGTAGATGCAGTCAAGCTCAAGGATGCTCTTGCAAAGGCTGTGGAACTGGCAAGCAAGCTGGAGCTTTCCGAAAAACTGCTGAATAAGCTTGATGCTTTTGCTGACCTCATTGCAAAAGAACTCCCCGATGGCATTGTGACCATCGGCGGCAAGAATCCCGCTGACATTGGCAAGTACAAAGCATACGCTTTGACCTTTGCCCCCAACTATCTGCCTGCCATTGAGGAAGCTGTTTTGACCATCAAAGCCATCGAGCTGCCCATCAGCCTTGGCGAGATGGATGTGACCTACGGCGAAGATGTGACCGCACCTGAGGCAAGCTATGATGAAGATCTGCTGCTGCCCGGTGATCAGGTAGTGGTGGAAGTCACCACCGATTACGCTGCCGGTGCCGATGCAGGTGAATACGAAGTAACCGTTAAAGTTACCATCGTGGATGAAAACGGTAATGATCGCAGCGAATACTATGACCTCAGCGTAGAGGGCATGGTAGAGAGCATCACCGTAAAAGCCCGTAAGGTAACCGTAACGGTGGATGACAAGACTGTTACGAAGTACGAAGCCATGCCCGTATTCACCGGTCTGGTGGAAGGCGTGCTGGCAGGAGATATCCTGAACATCACCTATAAGAGCGATGCTGTTGATACCAACACCGTGGGCGAGTTTGCCATCACGGCCGAGGTAGAAGCAAACGCCAACTACGATGTAACCGTTGTGGATGGCGTGCTGAAGGTAGAGGCCATTGAGCCTATCGAGCTGCCCATCAGCCTTGGCGAGATGGATGTGACCTACGGCGAAGATGTGTCTGCCCCTGAGGCAAGCTATGATGAAGATCTGCTGCTGCCCGGTGATCAGGTAGTGGTGGAAGTAACCACCGATTACGCTGCCGGTGCCGATGCAGGGGAATACGAAGTAACCGTTAAAGTTACCATCGTGGATGAGAACGGCAATGATAAGAGCGAATACTATGATCTCAGCGTAGAGGGCATGGTAGAGAGCATCATCGTTAAAGCCCGCAAGGTGACCGTCACGGTGGATGACAAGACTGTTACGAAGTACGAAGCCATGCCCGTATTCACCGGTCTGGTGGAAGGCGTGCTGGCAGGAGATATCCTGAACATCACCTTTAAGAGTGATGCTGTTGATACCAACACTGTGGGCGAATTCGCCATCACGGCCGAGGTAGAAGCAAACGCCAACTACGATGTAACCGTTGTGGATGGCGTGCTGACCATCGAAAAAGACCCCAACGAGGATATCTTTAAGGGATACCCTGTACCCCTGGGCAAGAACGACATCACCGGCGGCATCCGCGAAGGGATGGTCATCGATGTTGATGGCACCTCCTACAAGCTTGATGACACCTTAACCGCTTACTTGCCCACCAAGACCTCCAAACTGGTCACTGCTTATACCTATAACAAGGTTGCGAATGACCCCCATGAGGTTTATCCCACCCATATGTATGTATGGGAGCTGACCTTCACCGGCGAAAAATACACCGCCAAGAGGATCAAAGAACTGGATGACATCATGCAGTATGCCGGCTCCTCCATCCGCATTACCGGTAAGAAGGGCATCCGCATGATCACCTCCATCCCCAAGGCCGCCAGGAACAAGCTGATCAGCAGCAATCTGGCCGGTTATAAGCTGCAGGAATACGGCACCGTTGTATACTGGGCCGACAAGGTTGAAGGTTCCGTAGTGCTGGGCGGCAAGGGCGCCATGTCCAACTACGCATACAAGCGCGGCGTGGCAGACCCCATCTTCGCTCAGAACAGCAGCGTGGTGCAGTACACCAACGTACTGGTTGGCTTCAGCAATGCTCAGTGCAAACCTGATTTGCTCATGCGCCCCTACATGGTACTGAAGAACAGCAAGGGCGAGACTGTGACCCTCTACGGCGGCACGGTACAGCGCAGCATTGGCTACATTGCCTACCAGAACAGGAAGGTATTTAAATCCGGTACTTCTGCCTTCAGCTACATTTGGAACATCATCCACTATGTATACGGCAACAAGTACGATGCTGATTACAGGTAACAAGGAGGGGCCGAAATGAATCGGAAACGAACTGTCATCATTTGCCTGGTACTTTGCCTGCTGCTCATTGGCGGTATTGTACTGATGAACCTGAAACCCCAGGAAAATGCACCTGTTGAACCCCCCAAGGCCGAGGTGGAATACCAGATCGGCCTTGCCCGGGGCTATTACGGATGTGCCCTTTACACCACTTTTGAGCGCGGCGATGAAGTGGAAGTAGTAGGGGAGTTACGGGATTTTTATGTGATCGCCGGGGAAAAAGTGAACCTGCTGATCGAAAAGCGCTTTTTGCGCCCCGAAACCGAGGCGGCTCCCGGTGAATCCGACGGATACACCAAAGCCGGCACCTCTGTTTACAGCACTGCTTATCTGCGGGGCGAAGCCATTGCCAGCCTTGGCAAAAACACCAAGATCCGCGTGCTGGATAAAAAGGCCGGCTGGATGATGATCGAATGGGAAGGCGGCACCGGGTTTATCTCTTCCGGTCAGTACAGCAAAAACTATATTCAGGCGCCCAAACCCAGCAAGCCCAGCAACAACGGCCCCCAGGATGGCGGTGACATCGTACTGGATTCCTCCGATCTGTCTTTGGATGTTACCCCCATCGGTACCTATCTTGGACCGGAGTACGGCGAGTTTGAAGCCTGCAAAGGCACCATCCTTTCCCCTGAAACGGAAGCTTATTTGTACCTTTACGATCGGGATGAAGAAGTAAAGGTGACCGAGGTTGGCGAAGAGGAATGTACCGTATACTTTGAAGATGACCTCTTTGCAAAGCTGCCCCGCTATTTGGTATGGCTTGAGGGCGACGAAGAGTATGAATCCTGGGAAGGCTACGCAGCAGAAGGAGCAGCGGTGTATTCTGAATTGCAGAAATGGCATAGCGATAAGAAGCTCAAACGAAATGATCGCGTAACGGTCATCGATGAACTGCCCACCTGCTATGTGGTGGAGATCGATGGTGAGATCGGCTATATGGCGATCTCCGGCGTATCCAAAACGGAGATCAAAGTGAAGCCCAGCAGCGGCGGCGGTAACTCCGGCGGCGGTGGCTTCGGCGGTGGCGGAGAATGGACGCCCCCCGCACTGTAAAAAGAGAAACAAAAAGGGTAAGAAGATCATCTTCTTACCCTTTTGTTTTATGATTCATTCTGTATCTTCTTCTAATTGAACCTTGTATGCCCGGATCGCATTTGTGCCGGTGCGCATCATGCAGATGGAGATCACCACGATGGTCAGGTAAACCGCTGTGCCTGTTGTAATGTTCATATAGTTCTGCAAGGGTCCGCCATCACCGAACTCGCTGAACATAGCGATCTGCAAAAAGAAGATGGATACCAATGCGGTGGAAAAGGCGAGGATCTTGCTGGCGGAGTAGATGGGATTGCGCAGCCTGCGGTACCGGATCAAATTGTAGATGGCCATGGAAAGGTTGTAAAAGGTAAACGCAGCCGCCCCATAGATGAGAAAGCCGGGGTATTCGATCACCTGATTTTTTGCAATGGCGTAGTAGCTGACGGAGCTAAGGGCAACGGTCAGCACAAACAAAAGGAACCCGTACAGACGATACCTTTGGTAGTCGCTTACGGGGCTGATCTTTGCTTTGCGGGTGTGGGTAAACAGCAAACAGCGCATAACGACCAATATAATATAGTAAAATGCAACGGATCCAAACCAAATGGAACGGTAGTAGATGGCTGCAAGGGATTTCAGCGCGCAGAATAAGACGGTTATACCAAGGGAAATGCGGATGGAAACCTCCGCCTTAAAATGCAGGTCGGTTTGGTACCGGGCAAAAAAGGTGTTTTGATGCAGCCGGTTTCTTAGTTTTTTAAAAAGGAAAAATGCCCTGATCGAAAGAATGATAAGGGCATAGAAAGAAACGGTGTAAATGGAATAGGCGGGAATGGTCTTTTCCCACCCATTCACAAACACCATGATCAATGCTGCACTGCATAGTGCCGAAAGCAGTAAAACGATGATCCAGTGGGGGTGCAAAGCCTTTTTGAGGCCCTGAATGAATCGGGACATGTTAAATAACCTACTTTAATCTTTTATAAAGGGGGATGAGGGAGAGCAGCATCAGCATGCCGATCAGTCCTACGATGATGCCCCAGATCATCATCCCCTCAAACACCATGGTCATACAGAGGCCGGTGCCGAAGGTCAAAACACCCAAGATCAACAATGCGACGGATACGGCAGTGCGCTTATCGAAGGAAAACATCCCTTTTCCCTGCATTTTGCGCCGCACCAAAAGGGTGATCAGCAGTGTTACAATGCCCACGATACCCAAAATGACACCCTGCTGAAATGCATTCCATTCAGGGATGAGGCACATGCACATACCTAAGGAAAACAGCACAGCGCCGATGGTGGCTAATACCAATGTTACATAGTTTTCGCGCTTCATAGTTATTTGACTCCGTTGTTCTTGATCTGCTCATTTAAGCGGGCACGGGCATCTTCCGCGGTTTCGCCCTCTTTCGTTAAAAAGGTATCGATGAACTTATCTTCGATCTTTTTATAGCCGGATACCACACCGTCTTCGATCTTCTGATAGCCGGAAACAACGCCGGTCTCGATTCTTTTATAGCCTTCAACAACGGTATTTGCGATCTTCTGATTGGTTTCTTTTACGCTAGACATGAAAAATCCTCCTTTAACTCAACACTTGTTTATGATTGTGATTAAGAGTATAATCTTCACAAAATCAGACGACAATCATCAATATCAAAACAATTGTTGGTTTAATGAGAGGGAAGTATGAACACACCCAATAACAAACGGCGCAAAGAATCCAGAAACAAGATCGAATCGGAGTTCATCAGAATGCTGCAGGAACAGGAGCTTTCTGAGATTACGGTAACGGATATCTGTAAGCGTGCAAGCGTAAACCGCACGACTTTTTATGCCAACTATCTGGATGTTTACGATTTGGCCGAAGCGGTGCAAACAAGGCTGGAAGAAGAGGTTTTGGATCTCTATCGGGATGAACTGGAGCAGAAACATGGCAATAAAAACTTCTTAAAGCTGTTTTACCACATCAAGGAGAACCCCATCTTCTATAAAACCTATTTCAAACTGAACTCCTCCAAAGGGTTCCGCTTTGTAGGGTATGATCTGGAATTCGCAGAGATGCGCTTTGATAACCGGTTTATTGAGTACCATATCGAGTTCTTCGGTAATGGGCTGAACGCGGTCATCAGAAAATGGCTGCAAAACGATTGCAGAGAGACCCCTGAGGAGATTTTTGAGATCATCAAGTCAGAATATAATGGGGTGACCCTTATTAAACTCACCAATGATTTGGAAGCAAAGTCGCATTAGAAACTTGAGTTGGACCGATTGTTGTGCTATAATGCATCTGTTATAAGCCGCTGTGGTGGAATCGGCAGACACAAGGGACTTAAAATCCCTCGGGGGCAACTCCGTATCGGTTCAAGTCCGATCAGCGGCACCAAAAACCTCTCTTGCATTGTAAGAGAGGTTTTTTACTTCTAAAAATAAGCAGGATGGGCAGATTAACGCCTGATTGGCTCTTTACCTGCCGGATCATGTGCGCGGGAAATAGGGCTGTTTTCACCTATTGAATAGTATTTGCCACATATTACATGTGATGCTATAATTTTTAAAAAGTTTTAGAATGGAGCGATCTATTTGCATTTTAAAGAGATCACCCTGGCAGATCGGGAGGTGCTCAGCGAATACCTTGGCATTTGGTCTATGGATAATGCAGAGCATTCCTTTGCCAATTTATATTTCTGGCGAAAGGCCTACCAAATCAAATATTGTATTAAGGATGAGGTGCTGTACATCCGCTTTCAGCATGATATCGGGGATGAGCCGCCCATCTTGTTTTCCCCCTTGCCCAAAAGGATGGATGTGGACTACTGCAAGATCATGAACGATACCATCGCCTATTGCCATCGGGAAGGGATCGAGTTTAAACTGCAGAGCGTAGTGCAGAAGATGGTGGATTACATCCGCATGAACTGCATGGATATCTTTGATATCGTCCATGAGCGGGATTTCTGCGAATATGTGTATAACGTAAGCGATCTTACAAACCTTGCGGGCAAAAAGTACCACAAAAAGCGTAATCACATCGCACGGTTTTTGGAAAACAACCCGGATCATGAATTTGCACCCATCACCCCCGCCGATATCGATGACTGCAAAGCCATGTATATGGAATGGCACAATGAGCGTGCCGCAGAGGGGATGGAAAACCTGGACCTTGAACAGTTTGCTATGTTTGAGGCCTTGGATAACATGGAAAACCTGGGACTGCAGGGTGCCCTTGTGCGCATCGGCGGGAAGGTGAAGGCCTTTACCATCGGAGAGCGCATCTCTGACAAAACGGTGTTGATCCATGTGGAAAAGGCGGATCAATCCATCCAGGGGCTGTACCCCTTTATCAATCGGGAGTTTTTAAGGCATTTTTACAGCGATATGCAGTATGTAAACCGGGAAGAAGATTTGGGCATCCCCGGTCTGCGCCGGTCTAAGGAAAGCTATTACCCGGCGTTTCTCATCGACAAATACATGGTCACCCTGAAGGAAGGAATCACCTATGAGACGCTGCACCCCGAAGGATGAAAATAAACTGAAGGATATGTGGGCGGTTTGCTTTGGCGATCCGCCCAGTTATATTGAGTTCTTTTTTAAAAACCGGTTCATCCCAGAGCGGACGGTTTGTTTGGAACATGGGGAGGAGATGCCCTGCGCCATGCACATCGTGCCTTATCAGGTGGATGTCCGGGGGGAGGAATTTGAGAGCGCCTACCTGGTTGGCGTTGCCACTATGCCTGAGTACCGCATGCAGGGTTACAGCAAGCGATTGATCCGGGAAGGCCTTGATCTATGGCGGCAATATGGGGTGCGGTTCAGCCATTTGTACCCTTTTAAGCATTCTTTTTATGCTCATTTGGGCTATGGGATCGCAAATCAGCGGTATTTGGCGGGCATGACGGCACAGGATGCCTCAAAATTGCCCAATACCGATGTTGTACGCCCCCTCGCCATGGGCGATTTTGATGCGTGCCTTTTATGCTATCAGGCGTTTTTAGAGGGAAAGACCTCTTACGTAGTCCGTGGTCTTAATGACATGGCCGGGCGGTTAAAGGAGCATCTGTTGGATAGCTTTGGTTTTATCGCTATGCGCTCTGGCAGCATCTGCGGTTACGCCCTGTGCTATGTGGATCATGATGTGCTCTATGCGGATGAATTGGTTTATGCTGATCATAATGCCCTGAGCTCGCTTCTTTTTGCGATGGGTTCACACCAAAAAGCGGGGGAGATGCGCGTTACCATCCCTTTGTGGGATCAGCTGCCGACTGATTGGCCCATCACCTTCACAAAGGAAGATTACGCCATGGTGCGCATCATTGGGCTTGACGGGCTGAGCATCCCCACAGAGGATCATGTGGATGGGGAAGTACGCTTTTATTTAAAAGATGATTACCTTACCTGGCAGGAGGGTACCTACTGCGCCAAAGCAAAAGACGGCCGGGTGACCTTTACAAAAGTGGATGAACCCGCCCAGCACACCATCGATATTTTGTGGCTGTCGGAAGCAGTAAGCGGCAGCTACTGCACCGCGGCGGAAGAAAACAGCGCCCATAGTGCCATCCGCAAGATGCTGAATAAACGGGACTGCATGATGTTTGAAAAATACTGATCTTTATTGGCTTTTATATATCAGTGTGGTATATTAAACTATAAATATTTTATGGTGAAACGGTAATACGGCAGAGCTTTTTTCCATTTCTCCAGGATAATGAGGTGTGAGGTATGATTTTTTCTCCGGCCATCGAGTGCGCCGAACGCAGTGAGATCGAGGCGATCCAGCTTGATCGCCTGAAAAGTACGGTAAAACGGGTTTATGAAACGGTTCCTTATTACAAAGAAAAACTGGATGCAGCAGGGGTAAAGCCTGAGGATATTCAGTCTCTGGATGATCTTAAGAAGATCCCCTTTACCACCAAGGCGGATATGCGGGCCAATTACCCCTACCGCCTGTTTGCTGTACCCATGAAAGATATCGTCAGGATCCACGCCAGCAGCGGTACCACCGGCACCGCCACCGTGGTGGGCTATACCAAAACGGATCTGGATAACTGGGCTGAGTGCGTCGCCCGTGTGGTCTGCCAGGCCGGTGCCACTCCCGATGACATCGCCCAGATCTCCTTTGGGTATGGCTTATTTACCGGTGCGCTGGGTTTGCACTACGGCCTTGAAAAGCTGGGTGCAGCGGTGATACCGGTATCTGCCGGCAACACCAAGCGGCAGATCCAGCTGATGCAGGATTACGGCACCACCCTTTTGGTGGGTACCCCTTCGTACGCACTGTACATCGGTGAGACCGCAAAACAGATGGGAGTGGACCTCCACGAGCTGCCCATCCGCCTGGGCGTTTTGGGTGCAGAAGGCCATACGGAAGAGATGCGCAAAGCCATTGAGGACCTCTATGGTATGCGTGTGTTTGAAAACTACGGTTTGAGCGAAGTCATGGGCCCCGGCGTAGCAGGGGAGTGTACCGAACAGGTCGGTATGCACATCGCGGAGGACCACTTTATTGTGGAGATCATCGACCCGGAGACCGGCGAAAACAAAGCCCCCGGTGAGATGGGCGAGGTGGTCATTACCACCATCACCAAGGAAGGCCAGCCCTTGCTGCGGTACCGCACCAGGGATATCTCCAGCATCAGTTATGAAAAATGTGCCTGCGGGCGTACCAGCGCCCGGATGCACAAAGTCCTTGGCCGCAGCGATGATATGCTGATCATCCGCGGGGTCAATGTATTCCCCAGCCAGATCGAAAGCGTGATCCTTTCTGTACCCGGCGCCGGCCCCAACTATGAGATCATCGTCACCAAAGAGAACCATATGGATCGCCTGGAGGTGCTGGTGGAAGTCAATTCCGCTGAGCTGCTCGCGAAATTTGCGGAATTGGAGCGCATCACCAACAGCATTCGTTCCCGTCTGAGAGAAGAGATTTTGCTGGATGTAAAGGTAAGCCTTGTGAACCCCATGAGCTTAAAGCGCTTTGAAGGCAAAGCAAAGCGTGTGACCGATTTGAGAGATAAGGGTGAGTAAGATGAGTTTGATCCTCCTTGGTAATGAAGCTTTGGCCCAGGGTGCAAAAGACGCCGGAGTGAAAGTGGTATCTTCCTATCCCGGTACGCCCAGTACTGAGATCACCGAGACCATCGCTGCGTTGGGCGGTGTATACGCGGAATGGGCCGCCAACGAAAAGGTTGCCGCCGAGGTAGCCATGGGTGCAGCGGTGGGTGGTGCCCGTGCCATGTGCTGCATGAAGCATGTTGGTTTAAACGTAGCCAGTGAGGTGCTGTTTACCGGCGCCTATACCGGCATCAACGGCGGCCTTGTATTTGTGGTTGCCGATGACCCCGGTATGCACAGCAGCCAGAACGAGCAGGATACCCGCTTTTACGCCATGAGCGCCCATGTGCCCATCCTGGAGCCCAGCAGCGCCCAGGAAGCTTATGATTTCATCCGCCTGGCCTTTGAAATGAGCGAAAGCTGCGATATCCCCGTCATCATCCGGATGACCACCCGCATTGCTCATACCCGGGGCATCGTAGTGCCCAGAGAGATGGCAGATGCACCTGTAAAGCCCTATGTGAAGGCACCTCAAAAATACGTGATGATGCCCAACAACGCACGGCCCCGTAAGTATACCTTGATGGCTAATTTGAAAAAGGTGCTGGAGTTTGCAAAAGAAAATGGCATCAACCGTGTGGAAAAGGGCAGTGATAATACCGGCTTCATCTGTGCCGGCGGGGTATACCAGTATGTAAAAGAAGCTGCCCCTGAAGGGAGCATCTATAAAGTGGGTATGCCTTACCCCATGCAGTGCGATGAAGCAAAGGCTTTTGCAGATTCCGTTGCCGACCTCTACGTGGTGGAAGAGCTGGAACCTGTGATGGAACTTCAGCTGAACTCCTTTGGCATCTTCCCCAAGGGTCAGGATACCTTCAGCAAATTTGGCGAATACACCGCAGAATCCGTTGCCTGTGCCATTCAGGGCGAAGCCATGGCGGCCGATACCATTACCGATTTGCCCGGCAGACCCCCCGTATTATGCCCCGGCTGCCCCCACAGAGGCGCTTTTACCGCTATTAAGCGGCTTAAGCTCAATGCCTTTGGCGACATCGGCTGCTATACCTTGGGGGCCAACCCGCCCCTTAGTGCCATGGACAGCACCGTTTGTATGGGTGCCAGCATCGGCATGACCCACGGTGCAGCCCTTGCCCAGGGGGAAGAATTCAACAAGCACGCTGTTGCGGTGATCGGGGACTCCACCTTCTTCCACAGTGGTCTCGATGGCCTGGCCAGCGTTTGCTATAACCAATCCAACATCACCGTTTTGGTGCTGGATAACGGCACCACCGGTATGACCGGCCATCAGGATAACCCCAGCACGGGTATGACCCTCGGCGGCAATGCGGTAGCACCCATCGCCATTGAAGATGTGGCCAAGGCCGTTGGTGCGAAGAATATCTATATCGTGGATCCGCTGGATCTGCCTAAGATGCAGGCTACGTTAAAAGAAGCTGTAGAGGCGGATGGTGTGAGCGTCGTCATCGCACGGCATAAATGCGTGCTCATCGACCGCAGCAAAAAGCCCATGTATGAGGTGGATCAGCAAAAGTGCATCGGATGCGGCATGTGCCTGCAATCCGGCTGCCCCGCTATGCGCAAGGAAAACGGTAAGGTGAACATCGATCCTTCCATGTGCAGAGGCTGCAACCTGTGTGTACACCTTTGCCCCGTGGGTGCCATCAAAGGAGGGTGCTGATATGAAACTGAATGTATTGATCTCCGGTGTGGGCGGTCAGGGCATCCTGCTGTGCGGTAAGATCCTGGGCAGCTATGCCTTAAAGATGGGTCTGGATGTAAAGGTATCCGAAGTACACGGCATGGCCCAGCGCGGCGGCTGCGTAGTGACCCATGTCCGCATGGATGAAAAGGTGTATTCCCCCCTGATCAAACGGGGTGAAGCGGATGCCATCCTGGCCTTTGAGCCCATGGAAGCCCTTCGGTACATCGATTATATTGCAAAAGACGGTGCCATCGTCACCGCGGCGGACAAAGTGCTGCCCATCTCTGTTGCTATGGGCAATGGGGAATACGCCAAAGATATTTTAGATCGCGTCAACAGCCGCTGCAGCCGCGTTTTAGTGGTGGATGGTGCCAAGCTGGCCAAAGAGGCCGGCAGCCTGATGACGCTGAATATCGTATTATTAGGTGCATTTACCGCTATGGTAGGCCTTGACCGCAGTGCTATGGAAGCCGCTATCGCCGAAAGTGTGAAGCCTCAGTTTGTAGAAATGAACCGGGTCGCCTTCGGCCTGGGGTATGACCTTGTGAAATAGGGAGGATCCACAATGTTAAAACAGATTTCCGTATTTCTTGAAAATAAAAAGGGTGTTTTGGCCCGTGCAACAAAGCTGCTTGGCCGTGAAGGGATCGATCTGATCGCCCTTTCCATTGCAGATACCACGGATTTCGGCATCATGCGCTGCCTGGTCAGCCGTCCCGATGATGCCCTGAAGGTCCTTTCTGAAAATGGGTTTTTAGCCAGCACCACCGAGGTACTGGCGGTGGCCGTGCCCGATACCCCCGGCGGACTTGCCGGCCTGTTGGACCTCATTGAAGCAGGTGACATCAATGTGGATTACCTGTATTCCTTTGTGCGCAACCCCAATGAAAACGCATTGATTTTGTTAAAGCCCGATGATGTGGATGCCTGCCGCAAATTATTTGCGGAAAAGGGGATTGTAACCCTGAGTGATGAAGAGGTTTATGAAGGTGCTGGGAAATAGTTCTAACCATTTAAGAGAAACCGTTGCCGAAGTGAACTGCATTGCTTTGGCCCATAACTTGAAGTTTTATCGTCAGCGTACCGAAACCCGGCTGATGGCTGTTATAAAGGCGGATGCCTACGGCCACGATGCATTGATGTGCGCCCGGGTCTGCATGGCCAACGGTGCTGATTGTCTGGCGGTTGCTACCCCTGATGAAGCTATCGTCCTTCGTGAGGGCGGCATCTCAGCTGATATTTTGGTACTGGGCCCCGTTTTGGGCAAAGACGCCATGGAAGCCATGGTAAAGGAAAACGTCTCCTTTACGGTGTATTCCATGGAACAATTGCTGGATGCTGAAGCTGCCGGGAAGCGGTTGGAAAAACAGGCTCGGATCCATATAAAAGTGGAAACGGGTTTTAACCGCATCGGCATTGAAAAGGATGAGATCATCCCCTTCTTGGAACAGCTGAAAACCTGTGAAAACGTGGCGTTGGAGGGGCTCTACACCCATTTTGCTACAGCAGATGACCCGGAAGATGACAGCTTTGTTCATGTGCAGTACCGGCGCTTTTCAGAGGTGGAAGAGATCGTCCGCAGTTATGGCCATAGCCCCATGGTGCATGTGTGCAACAGCGCAGCTATTTTACGCTACCCGGAATACCACAGGGATGCTGTGCGTCTCGGCATCAGCTTATACGGCTATCCTTCTTCGGCGGATTTAGACCTCGGCTATGATTTATGGCCTGTGATGAGTGTAAAAAGCGTAGTCAGCAGGGTGAGGGATGTTTTGCCCGGTGAGGTGATCGGCTATAACTGCACCTATCATGTGGATGCACCCATGAAGGTCGCTGCGGTGCCCATCGGCTATGCGGATGGTTACCCCAGGGCCCTTAGCAACAGCGGCGCGGTGCTCATCGGCGGAAAACGCTGCCCCATCGTAGGCCGCGTCTGCATGGATCAGCTGATGGTGGATGTGAGTGGGATCGATGTAAAGCAGGGGGATCCTGTTGTGCTCATGGGCAAACAGGGGCAGGAAGCCATCTGGGCGGATGAGATCGCAGCTCTGGTTGGTACCATCCCTCATGAGATCATTACTGGGTTTACCGCCCGGCTTGTGAAGGTGCATGTGTTTGACTTCCAAAGGTGATTTACGGGGGCACTTCCGCGCTTTAAGGCGGGAGCTGCCCTCTTATAATAGGGAACAATACCAAAAGAAAATGGTAGATGCTCTGCTTTCATTAAAAGAGGTGGCATCGGCCAACTGCGTGATGCTCTATTATGCAAAATGGCCGGAAGCGGATATCATCCCATTAGCTCCGCTGTTGTGGCAAAAGGGGATCAAAACTGCGCTGCCGGTGGTATCCGGTGAGGATCTTTTGTGCATTCGCTATGATGCCGATACCGAATTGCTCCCCGGTGCTTACGATATTTTAGAGCCTCAGCCGGAAAACGGTACGGTAATCCCTGATGTTTATTTGGTGCCCGGTGTGGCATTCACCAAAGAGGGTTACCGCCTGGGCCAGGGCGGCGGATACTATGACCGGCTGTTAAAGAACAGCAGTGCAAAGAAAATTGGCGTATGCTTCGGCTGCCAAATTGCAAAAACACTGCCGGTGGATCCGTGGGATATTAAAATGGATGCCGTTGTAACGGAGGATGCCGTTTACAGGGAGAAACATCGGCTTTAAAACTGGTATTGCCTATGCTATAATGTTATAAATTAGGAGAATGTGATGCGTATTACTGCCGGACAGTTCCGTTCCCGGGTGGTGGATGCCCCCAGGGGCGAGGATACCCGCCCAACTTCCTCCATCGTGCGGGAAGCCATGTTTAATATTCTTGCGACGAAGCTTTCGGGAGCCCGCGTACTGGATCTGTTCTGCGGAAGCGGCATCCTTACCTTTGAGGCCATCAGCCGCGGCGCAAAAGAAGCCGTGATGGTGGACGCCTCCCGCGAGGCGGTGCAGGTTGCAAAGCGCAATGCGGCATCGCTTAAAATAACCGATTGCTGCAGGATCTACCAAAACGATTATCTGCGTGCGCTGGATGTATTAAAACGAAACGGCAAGCGGTTTGATATCGGCTTTTTTGACCCGCCGTACAAGGCAGGGTACTACCAAAAAGCATTGGACGCGGCCTTTGACGGCGTGTTTGAAGAGGACGCCATCTGCATTTGTGAATACAGCACCCAGGATGGATTCCCCTTTACGGGAAGCATCTGGGAAGTGGCGGATGACCGCAAATACGGCAGTCGTTCCATTGCTATAGTCAGGAGAAAACAATGAAGATCGCCATCTACCCCGGGAGTTTTGACCCCGTTACCAGCGGTCATATGGATATCATCCAGCGGTCCTCCCGGATTTTTGATAAACTCATCGTTGCTGTGTTGGAAAATAAGCGCAAGACCCCATCTTTTACGGTGGAGGAGCGGATGGAGATGATCCGCAAAGCATCCGCTGATCTGCCCAATGTGGAGGTCGGCACCTTTTCCGGCTTGACGGTGGATTACGCACGTCTTTGCAACGCCAATGCCATCGTCCGAGGGCTGAGGGCGATCTCGGATTTTGAATCCGAACTTGCCATGGCCGCTATGAACAAACGCATGGCGCCGGAACTGGATACCGTGATCTTGTTTACAAGCTCCGAATGGAGCTTTATATCCAGCAGTGTAGTAAAAGAGATGTGCTCCTTTGGGGGCGACATCCACGGCCTGGTGCCGGATTGCATTGCGGAAGAAGTACAAAATAAACTGCAAGGGTGTGGAGGCATCAAATGAATATTTACGAACTGATCGATCTTCTGGAAGATGAACTGGAAAACAGCCCTAACATCCCCCTGACTAACAAAAAACGGGTGGATTTAGAGCAGATCTACGGCATTTTGGATGAAATGCGGGAAGAAGTACCTGAAGAGGTTCGTAAAGCGGAACTGGTCTTACGGGAGAAGCAGTTCATTTTAGACGATGCCAAGGTACAGGCAGAGGCTACCATCCGTGAAGCGGAGCGCCGTGCTCAGCAGATGGTGGAAGAAAACGAGATCACCCAGATGGCTCAGCGCCATGCAGAGGAGATCATTGCGGCGGCCCAGCGCAACAGCAAAGAGATCCGCGTCAGTGCACGCGCCTATGCTGACGATGTGCTGGGGGATCTGGAATCCTACGTAAAGGAATACCATGACCTCATCCGCAAAAACCGGGATTCCCTTAATGTAAAAGCCCGGGATAACAACGCAGCCCCTCAGCGCGAACAGGCGGATGAGAGGGAAGAGCGCGCCCAGAGTGATAATCGCGGGCGCGGCAGAAAACGCGGTTAACTTTTTTAAAAGGCCCATAAAGGGCCTTTTATTTTTTGTGTTTGTAAGACCTTAAATTGTAAAGGGACATGGCCGCGCCCAAAAAGCTGATGACCAGCACGCCGATGATCATGATGGTGGTATTGCCGCCAAGGGTCCGTTCAAAAGAGGGGGTAAGGGCGACGGAGGCAGGGGCTGCTTGTGGGAAGAGATACAGCAGGAGGGAAGAATAGAATAATGAGAAAACCGCTGACGTCAGTTTGCTCACTAAGAACAGCCCCGGTTTGATGCTGCATCTGCGAAGGTAATTGAAGCTCTGTGCAAAGATGCTGCCCCCGCCTAAGGTGATGATGAAGGTACAGGAAATCACTTTGCTGCTTATGGGGCCAAAAGCCATTGCCGCCCGGGTGCAGCCATCCGTCATCTCAACCATTCCGCAGAGGATGGGGGTAATGGTACTTGGGTGGATCCCCAAAGGGGAAAGGACCGGTGTAAGTACCCCGCCGATGAGATTCAGAACACCTGTGGCGCTGAAGACAGAGATCAACGAAGAGAAGAAGATGAGGTATCCCCCCACCGTCCAAAGGGATACGGCGGAATCTGCAATGGAATCCAAAACAATGGTGGTGATGGATCCCGGTACCTTTGGCTTTATGGTTGAATTACCTGGACTATCTTTGGGAGAATGATAAAAGGGCTTTAACAGAAATGCAGCGGTGAGTACGCTGCAATAATGGGCAGCGGCGATGATGATGCCGCAGCCGGGTATTTTAAGCATCCCTGCGGCGACGGCGGCCATCATAAAGCTGGGGCCGCAGCAGGAGGATAATATGGCAGTACCCCGGGCCTGGTGCTGAGTCAGCATGCCGTATTCGTACAATTCCGCTGTTAGCCTGGCGCCGGTGGGGTAGCCCGAAAGTGCTCCCATGAAAAAGGGGAAGGCACTTTGCCCGGGCAATCCAAAGGGCTTCAATAGTGGTGTAAGGTAACGGGTGATGGATCGCGCAAGTCCGCTTTTTAATAAGATGGATGTACCCACATAATAGGGTAAAAGGGCAGGCAGAACGGTATCTAAAAAGGTGGAAAGCCCCTGTTTGGCACCGAAGAGTGCCTGGGTTGGGTACAGCATCAGCAGTGCAGGTAAGGCGCATAGGGCAATGCGCAAAAGGCGTTTTGTCATAAAGATCCCCCCAATGTTATAGTGTATTTCATGGAGGTTTCCGCTATGAAAGAGAATGATAGAAAAAAGGTGGGCCTGGCCCTTGGCGGAGGTGCCGGTAGAGGCTTTGCCCACATTGGTGTTTTGCAGGTGTTAAAAGAAGCAGGCGTACCCATTGACTGCATCTGCGGGTGCAGTATGGGGGCCTTTATTGGCTCAGTCTATGCGGCGGGAAGCGACCTTAGCATGATGGAAAAGCTGAGCATCCACCTGACGGATAAGGATTTCTTTGATGTCACTTTACCCAGAAGCGGGTTAATAAAGGGGGAACGGTTCCGCCAATTATCCAAGCTGTTGACAAAGGATAAAACCTTTGATGAGCTTAGCATCCCCTTTTCCTGCGTGGCCTGTGATCTTGAGGAAGCCAAGACGGTGGTATTCCAAACGGGCAAGGTGTATGAAGCTGTACGGGCAAGCATCAGCATACCGGGGGTGTTTCAGCCCCATTATATCGATGGCAAAATGTATGTGGATGGCGGGGTGCTGGACATCATCCCTATTGAACAGACCAGGCAAATGGGGGCGGATTACGTGATCGCGGTGGATGTGAGTGCGCCCTGTGAATTCCGAAAGATCAAACCCAAGGTGTACGATATTTTAATGCGCGCCAATGATATCGTGGGGTACCGATATAAACAGACGAAGATCTACAGCGGGGATGTGCTGATCCAGCCGGATCTAAAGGAGATCAACCCCTATACCAATGCAGATGCAGCCCTTGCCATCGAGCGGGGCAGGGAAGCTGCAAAGGCAGCTATGGCAAAAATAAAAAAGGACCTTGCGGCCCTTTCGATTATGGAGTGACGATGAGCGGTGTGGTGTAATCGGCACCGCTGTTTTGGTGGGTGGCTATGGAGTAAAGCTCCGTAGCCATCAGCTCTTTTTGGAACAGGGGAACTGATGAAAAATCTTTAGAAGAAGAGATAACAGGTACAGTGCAGTTTTTTGTAAGCTTGCCTAAAAGGGATCGCTCTTTCCCCTGAACCCCCAATACACGGATATAAGGCGGGGTTTTGCGGTATGGGTCAAGCTCGGCTTTGGTGATGCCCAAGAGGGCACAGCAGATGATCCGCCGGACCCTTGCACGGGTATACCTGCCGCTGGAGACGGCATCCATCATGGAAGGGAGATCGTGATGTTGTTTTGCAGCGGTGATAATGCGGTTGTGTAGGCCCTCCGACACATCCTCCACCATGGCGAGGGAATCGGGATCCATGGTGCGCAGCCGGTAGAGGATCAGCTGGGTAAGGTCCTCAAGCTTTGCAGGAGTGAGAGAGGTAAGGTCCCTTTGCACGTACCCGGGGACGCCATTGGGCTGTTGACCCAGGTGGATCTCTCCTCTGCAGGAGGTGGCAGTGGGGGAATCCGCCCCACGGTGAAGGGGCAAAAGGGCGGGGGACCAATGAAGTTCCGCCATGGCTTTTAAGTATTCCACCCCCAAAAGGCTGTTGGGGGAAAATGCCTCTAAAGGCAGATCCGTAAGGCTCTCTTTTGCGGCCTGCTCCATGGCGCGGGGGTAGGAAAGCCCGGCGGCCAGGTGCGCTTTTAAAGCCAAAGAAAACCCATCGCTTTGCTGCAGCCTAGCCATGGATTGCAGGGTGCTGACATCCTGCACCTCCATGCCAAATGAAACGGCATCTACCATACCGGTGGCATAAAGGGAAGCTATGGCACCCCGTGCAAACCCCTGAGCGGATTGCAGAGAATAGAATACGGGCAGCTCCAAAACAAGATCTGCCCCGGCTAAAAGTGCCCATTTGGTGCGGATCCATTTGGAATACACGGCGGTTTCGCCCCGCTGCACAAAAGAACCGGACATAATGCAGATAACCTGATGCCCCTGTCCTTTTAAATACTGTATTTGCCTTTCATGCCCCTTGTGAAAAGGGTTGTATTCGCATACGATCGAACAGACCATGGATCCTCATCCTGTTTTTTCTTTATTATAACATGTTGGGGCAAAAGATGATGGAGTATGGGAGAATTTTCGTCAATTTCCTTGAAGAGTGAAGTTTGATGGTATAATATAGATGCGGAATCAAATAATGCCACCATTGAAAGGAGAACAATCAAAATGGCTTTTTCAGATAGGGTTATGGAACGGGCCAAAGCGGACAAACGGACCATCGTACTGGCAGAGGGCTTTGATAAGCGCGTCGTCCAGGCGGCCGGTATGGCTCAGGCAGCCGGCATTGCAGATGTGATCCTCCTTGCCAACGAAGCTGAGGCAAAGGAACTTGCCGAGGGCGTAGACCTTACCGGCGTGAAGATCATCGACATCGAGAAATCCGACAAGGTAGAAGAATACGCTGCTGCTCTTTATGAACTGCGCAAGAACAAGGGCATGACCATGGAACAGGCAATCGCTACCGTGAAGCATCCCCTTTATTACGGCGTCATGATGATCAAACTGAAAGAGGCCGACGGTATGGTTGCCGGTGCTGCCCATGCTACCAGCGACGTTCTGCGCCCCGCACTGCAGATCATCAAAGCCAAAAAAGGCACCAAGACGGTTTCTGCATTCTTCGTAATGACCGTTCCCGATGAGAGCTTTGGCCACAACGGCACCTTCATCTTTGCTGACAGCGGCATGGTCATCAACCCAACGCCGAAGAGCTGGCAGCCATCGCACTTTCCAGTGCTGAGACCGCTGAGACCCTGTGCGAGATGGACCCCGTTATCGCTATGCTTTCCTTCTCCACCAAGGGCAGCGCAAAGCATGCCGATGCCGATAAGGTCATCGAAGCTACCCGCATCGCAAAAGAGCTGGCTCCCGAACTGAAGCTGGATGGCGAACTGCAGCTGGATGCTGCCATCGTTCCCTCCGTTGCCGCCAGCAAGGCTCCCGGCAGCCCTGTAGAAGGCAAAGCCAACGTACTGGTATTCCCCGACCTGGATGCAGGCAACATCGGCTACAAGCTGGTACAGCGCCTTGCAAAGGCTGAGGCTCTTGGGCCCATCGTCCAGGGTTTGGCACAGCCTGTTAACGATCTGAGCCGCGGCTGCAGCGCCGATGACGTTATGAAAGTAATCGCCATCACCGTTGTACAGGCCCAGGCCATCAAATAAGAGGGGGAAGAGCATAATGAAAATCCTTGTTATCAACGCCGGCAGCTCCAGCTTGAAATACCAGCTCATCGATATGGATGGAGAACAGGTACTGGCAAAGGGCCTGGCTGAGCGCATCGGTATTGCAAACAGTTTGTTAAAGCATAAGGGCATCAACGGCGAAGCCGAGATCCAGAAGGATATGAAGGATCACAACGATGCTATTCACATGGTGCTGGAAGCCCTGATGGATGAGAAACACGGCGTAGTGAGCGATCTTGGTGAGATCGGCGCTGTTGGCCATCGTGTAGTACACGGCGGCGAGAGCTTCTCCGCTTCCGCACTCATCGATGTTTCCGCCTTGAAGGCCATCGAAGAGAACATCGATTTGGCTCCCCTGCACAACCCTGCCAACATCATGGGCATCAAGGCTTGTGTAGCCGCCATGCCCGGCACCCCCCAGGTAGCCGTGTTTGATACCGCTTTCCATGCCAAGATGCCTGAAAAGGCCTTCTTGTATGGCGTTCCCTACGAAGCTTATACCGAGCACAAAGTGCGTCGCTATGGCTTCCACGGCACTTCTCATCTGTTTGTTTCCCACCGTGCTGCAGAGCTCATGGGCAAGGACATCAAAGATGTGAAGATCATCACCTGCCACCTGGGCAACGGCAGCTCCATCAGCGCAGTTGACGGCGGCATCAGCGTGGATACCAGCATGGGCCTGACCCCCCTTGAGGGCGTCATCATGGGCACCCGCAGTGGTGACTTGGACCCCGCCATCATCAAATATTTGATGGAGAAACTGGGCCTCACCATCGAAGAGATGGATACCTACCTCAACAAGAAGAGCGGTATGCTGGGCCTTAGCGGCGTATCCAGCGACTTCCGTGACATTTTGGCTGCTGCTAACGAAGGCAACAAGCGTGCTGCCATCGCTCTGGAAGCATTTAGCTACCGCGTAAAGAAATACGTTGGCGCTTATGCTGCTGCTATGGGCGGCGTGGACTGCATCGTCTTTACCGCCGGTGTTGGCGAGAACGACGGCGGCGTCCGTGCGAAAGTTCTGCGCGATATGGAATGGATGGGCGTGAAGTTCGATGAAGAGATTAACGCTACCAAGCGCGGCGAGGTCGAACTGAGCACTGCTGACAGCAAGGTGAAGGTATTCGTCATCCCCACCAACGAAGAATTGGTCATCGCCCGGGATACCCTGGCACTGGCCAAATAAGGAGCGCGCTTATGCGAGTAGGCGCGACCTCAGTTGTATACACCCTGCGCTATGGGGAAGAAGAAGTAATGCGCCGTATGGCCAACATAGGGTACGACAGTGTTGATTTTAACCTGTATTCCTTTTGCGGCAAGGACCATCACAGCAAAGACTACTTTCCCATGGCGGAGGATAATTGGAGGGATTGGGCCGCAGAGGTAAAAGAGCATGCCAAACATGCCGGCATTGCCATCGGCCAGGCCCACGCACCCCAGTTTTGCATGATGCCCCAGGATGGCAGCTACCGGGAGCCGGAAGAGATCTTCTACCGGTGCATCGAAGCCTGTGCCATCATGGGGGTACCTCATTTGGTGTTTCACCCCATCTTTTTTCGGGCGAGGATCAAATCCGAAGAGCTGTTAGAGGAGATCATGAAGTACAACATCTGGTGGTTTTCCCACCTGGTGCCGGTAGCGGAGAAATTCGGCGTGAAGATGGCGCTGGAAAACTCCTTTGATTTCCCCAAATGCCAGCTGCCCGGTGACCCTCGGTATAACTTCACCACGGCGGAGGATATGATCACTTTGGTGGACGGGCTTAACAGTGATATTTGCTGCTTCTGCCTGGATACGGGCCATGCCAATATTTCTGCTCAGGATGTACCCGGTATGGTGCGGGCCTTTGGCAGCCGCCTTGAGGTGCTGCATTTAAACGACAACTATGGCATGATCGGGCCGATCTATTCCGACATCCATACACTGTTGGGATTTGCACGGGTGGAATTCCCCGAGGTTTTAAAAGCACTGCGTGAGGTAAACTACAAGGGCATCTATAACATGGAGATCCGTGCCAGCATGGATAAAATGTCCGACGATGTGCTGGATCTTACCATGAAATACGCTGCCGACGCCATGAGGCTGTACGCAAAAGAGCAGGGCATCTTGTAATCGGCAGAAGAAAGGAAATATCTGCGGATATATCTGTGCGCTTTCTGTTGACAAACCCGTAAGCGATGGATATAATCTATTGATGTGAAATTATGAAAGATTTCTTGTTGGACATTCGGGAAGTACTGGCAAAGGCGGAAGATGTGCTTACGTTTGCATTGGCGGGCGAGGTGGATCTGCCCGAGGATTGCCAGGTAGAGGGGGATGTGACCCTCAGCGGTATTTGCCGTAACATTGGCGGGAGCATGTTCCTTTTGGAAGGAAAGCTCAGCTATGTTGCAAAAGGCATCTGCGCACGCTGCCTGATGAGTGCATCGGCTGCGGTGGAAGCGGATTTTGCTGAGCGGTTTGCCCGCAACCCGGAAGATGAAGACATCTTTTCTTTCACGGGGGATACCTTGGATCTATCCGAGGCCGTCCGGCAGGCTGTTTTGCTGGAGTATCCCGAAAAGTTGCTCTGTAAAGCGGATTGCAAGGGGATTTGCCCCGTCTGCGGGCAGATTCTTAATGAAAGAGACTGCGGCTGCACCGCCATGGGCAGCGATCTCGAAGAAGATTGATTAATTTGGAGGTGTATGGAGTTGGCAGTACCCAAGAGAAGAGTTTCCAGTACCAGGAGGGATAAGCGTCGTACCCATGACAAACTGACCCCCCCCACTGTAGTAACTTGCCCCCAGTGCAAGGCACCTATCATGCCCCACACTGCGTGCAAAGCTTGCGGTTACTATGACGGCGTCAAAGTAATGCGCACTCGTGATGAGATCAAGGCCGCAAATGCCGAATAATTTGTATTGAAACAGGGCAGCTTAGACTGCCCTTTTCTTTTATCATCCAACTAAACTGAAAGGGATGGATATGATGAAACCCATTATTGCCATTAGCTGCTCCTTTGATGAAAAGCAGTTTCGCATGAATGATACCTATACCGGCGCTGTTGAAAGGGCAGGGGGCATCCCTGTCATCGTACCCTATATTGCAGATGAAGACGTGCCCGGTGTGCTGAACATGGTGGATGGTTTGCTTCTTTCCGGCGGGATGGATGTGGATCCTAAACATTATAACGATGAAGCACACCCCAAAACGGAAGCTACCACTCCGGAACGGGATCGTGTGGAGTTTGCCTTGTTTGAAGAAGCCTGCCGGCTGAATATGCCCATCTTCGGCATTTGCAGGGGAATCCAGATGATCAACGTTGCGTTGGGCGGAAGCCTCATTCAGGATATCCCCGATGCGGTGGGTACCGTACACACCAAGGTGGATCATCCTGTGACGGTGGAAGAAGGCAACTACCTTTATGAGATCGCCGGCAAATCGTTTATCAGCAACAGTTCCCATCATCAGTCCATCAAGGAGCCCGGCAAGGGGCTGACCCCCATTGCATGGACGGAAGACGGGATCATTGAAGCGGTAAAGCACGAACGGGACGACCTGTTTGGGGTACAATGGCACCCGGAACGGATGGAGTGCGAGGTATCTGACGGGTTGTTTAAACGGTTTGTTGCTTTTGCAAAAGCATACAAAGATGCAAAAGGTTGAAGTCTGACCCCTACATACAGTATAATAATTAGAAGTTTAGACAAAATATGGAGTGGTCTCTATGATTTATTTGGCAGTGGACGCCATGGGTGGGGATCATGCCCCTGCCGCCATCTTGGATGGCAGCATTTTGGCATTGAACCAAGACCCTGAATTATTCTTATATTTTTGCGGTAAGGAAGATGTGATCAAAGCGCACCTTGCTGATAAAACCTATGATCAATCCCGGGTGGAGATCGTGCCCGCTGATGAGATCGTTGGCAACGATGAGCACCCGGTGGAAGCGGTACGCCGCAAGAAGAACGCATCCGTGGTGGTCGCTTTAAACCTTGTAAAGGATGGCAAAGCCCAGGGTGCGGTATCAGCCGGGAGCACCGGCGCCTTCCTTGCCGGCAGCACCTTTATTGTAAAGCGCATCCGCGGGATCCAGCGCCCGGCATTGGCGCCCTTGATGCCGCGAATGGACGGCAAGGAAGTGCTGCTCATTGACTGCGGTGCCAACGTGGACTGCCGTCCGCAGTTTTTGCCCCAGTTCGCTTTGATGGGATCCGCCTATATGGAAAAGGTAATGGGTGTAAAGAACCCCAAAGTAGGTCTTTTGAACAACGGTGCGGAAGAAGGCAAGGGCAACGAGTTGACCAAAGAGGCTTACCCTCTTTTGCAGCAGTGCGGCGTGAACTTTGGCGGCAATGCGGAAGCGCGGGATATCGTGACTGCAGATTTTGATGTGGTGGTATCCGACGGTTTTGCGGGAAACATTGCGTTAAAGAGCAGTGAGGGCATCGGCGTGATGTTGTTCTCCCTGTTAAAGAAGGAAATGACCAGGAACCTTCGCAGCAAGATCGGCGCGCTTTTGTTAAAGCCTGCACTGAAAAACCTGATGAAGTATGCCGATTACACCAGCTACGGCGGCGCTATTTTGCTTGGTGTGAATGCACCTGTGGTAAAAGGCCATGGCAGCAGCAACGCAAAGGCATTTTGTGCTGCAGTACATCAGACGGCAAAAATGGTTAGAATGGACGTGGTGGGCACAATTAAGGCCGCCATGGAAAATATAAAGGGCGAGGATGCATAATGTCCTTAAAAGGTTACGAAATACTGCAGGAAAAACTGGGCTACCGCTTTAGTGATGTATCCACCTTAAAGCGCGCTTTGACCCACAGCAGTTTTGACGGAGACAAGTTTAAGAATAACCAGCGTCTGGAGTATTTGGGCGATGCCGTTTTGCAGCTGATCATCAGTGATGAGCTGTTTAAAACCGAGAGCTTTTCCGAAGGGCAGATGACCCGTCTGCGTTCTTTGATCGTCCGTGAAGAGGCGCTGTACCAGGCGGCTAAAGCCTTTGGCCTTGGCAATATGCTGATCTTAGGCAAAGGCGAGGAGCTTTCCGGCGGGCGGGAGAAATCCTCCATCCTGGCGGATGCCATGGAGGCTGTGATCGGCGCAGTGTACTTTGACGGCGGCATGGAAGCTGCCAAAGAAGCGGTGCTTCTTTTGATGGATCATGCCATCGATAACGCACTAAAAGCCGAAAGCGATGTGGATGATAAGACCCTGCTGCAGCACTATTGTGCCACGGAGTTTGGCGAAGATGTGACCTATGTAACGGTGGAAAGTGAAGGCCCGCCCCATAGGCGCATGTTTACCATCCGTGCCATGCTTGGCGAAAGGGAGCTTAGCAGCGGCACCGGCTACAGCAAAAAGCGGGCCGAGATGGAAGCTGCCAAAAAGAGCCTTGAGCTTTTGAAGAAACGATAATTTATTTGGGTAATTTGGAGGTTCGGCGTGCATTTAAAACGCATCGACATACATGGGTTTAAGTCCTTTGGAGATAAATCCTACATCGATTTCAGCCCCGGCATCACGGCCATCGTGGGGCCTAACGGAAGCGGCAAAAGCAATGTGGCTGATGCCGTTCGTTGGGTTTTGGGCGAACAATCCGCAAGGGCCCTCCGGGGTACCAAGATGGAGGATGTGATCTTTGCGGGTACCAATGAGCGCCGCCCTCTTTCTTACTGCGAAGTTATTTTGACTTTTGATAACGCCGATGGCGCTCTGCCCGTGGAATACAGCGAAGTTGCGGTATCCCGCAGGCTGTACCGCAGCGGCGATAGCGAATATGCCATCAATAAATCCCCCTGCAGGATGCGGGATATCCTCTCTGTGTTTTACGATACCGGTGTAGGCAGGGATGGCTACAGCATCATCGGCCAGGGCAAGATCGAAGAGATCTTATCCCCCAAGGGGGAGGAGCGTCGTGCAGCTTTTGAAGAGGCTGCTGGCGTAATGAAGTATAAAGTTCGTAAGCAGGAAGCTCAGAGAAAGCTTAGTAATGTGGAAAACAGCCTGATCCGCGTGGGGGATATCATGGCGGAGCTGGAAAACTCCCTGGAGCCCCTTGCAGCCCAGGCAGAAACCGCAAAGGAGTTTTTGGCGCTGCAATCCCGGTTAAAAGACCTGGATATCACCCTGTTTTACGAGCAGCATCAGCGCAGTACCGCCCGCATCAAAAAGCTGGATGGGGACATCGGCGAGCTGGAACGGTATGAGGAAGAAAGTAAAGCCCGTGAAGCTGATCTGCGGGAGGAGGAAGAACTCCACCGGGAGAAGCTTACGCTCATGGAAGGGCTTTTGGAAGCCGCCAGGGATAAACGCTTTGTGCTGGCCCAAAAGATGAACACCATAAATGCGGATCTTGCCCTGAGTGCTCAAAGATATGAAACGGCAAAAGAGAATCTTGCCCGTTTATTGGCTGAGCGGGACAGCGATGAGGCATTGCTTTTCGAGGTGCTGCGCACCATGGAGATGCTCAGCGGTACCCGCGAGGTGGATACCAAAGCCGCAGAAGATGCACTGAACCGGGATATTTTCGCCCGGGATGAGCGGAAAGCAAAGCTGTTTGAACAGGAAAGGCTGCTGGATGCGAAGAAGCAGGAGCATTTGGATGCCCTGGCCCAGGAAGGGGAAAAGAAATCCCTTTTGGCTCGTCAGGCAGCCATCTATGAACAGGCTGCCCAACGGCTGGAGCAGATCTCATCCATGCTGCAAGCAGGCCAGGATGAATTAAGCCAGCTGGAAATAGAAAAGGCGGAGGCAGAGCAGGAAGGCGCCGGCGTGATGGAAGCCCTTGGCCAATTGGAAGAGCAGGCAAAGGATGCCGAAGCTGAGTACCATGTCATTTTGGAGCGCATTCAGAATGCCAATATTGCCATCGCCGGTGAGAGGGAAAAGGCCCGCGGTGCGGACCATCGTGGGGCGATCCAGCGGGAGCTGAAACGTAATTTTGAGGGTTACCCCCAGACCATCCGCCTTTTGATGCAGGATGTGCGGGAAAAGGCGCAGCCGGTGGGATCCGGGGTATACGGGCCTGTTGGTGATCTGATCAAAACCGATGCAAAGTACGAAAAAGCCATCGGACAGGCGCTGGCTGCATCGGCACAGAATATTGTGGTGGAAGATGAAGAGACGGGCAAAGCGTTGATCAGCCATCTCAGGCGCAACGATTACGGACGAGCCACCTTCTTGCCCTTAAATGCTATTAACCCCAGGGTGTTCGGCAGCGACATCAACCGGTATTTATCCATGGATGGTGCTATCGGTACTGCGATGGAACTCATCCGCTGTGATGACCGGGTAAAGAAAGCTGCGGAGTATCTTTTGGGGCGTACCCTTGTGGTGCGGGATATGGATTGCGGCATTGCCATTGCAAGGGCAAGCGGCCGCAGCTTCCGTTGTGTGACGCTGAGCGGTGATCTTTTAAACCCCGGCGGAACCATGACGGGCGGAAGCAACCGAGACAGGGGATTCCTATCGAGGGATCGATTGATCCGTGAGGCGGATGAGGAAAAAGCCGCTGCATTGGAACGCATTGCCCTGTATGAAAAGAAAAAGCAGGAGCTGATCGAAGAAAGCGAACTTGTAAAGGTGCGTGTGGGCGAAAGCCAGCAGGCACTCCAGCAGGGGCGCATCCATTTGGCCCAGGTGAAGGAAAAAACCGATGCCATTGTGTTTCAGCTTGAGCGCGCAGCGGGGAATGTGAACCGCTTAAAGGTGGAAGAACAGCGCATCCGTGTGATGATGGATGAGGCAAAGCCTAAGGCGGCAACGGGAGCGGCCAAAGATTTACAGGCCCTTATAACCGAGATCGATTCCCTCAGCCGCTTTGTGATGGCGGAACGCAGCGTGATCGACGGAATGGATCGGGATATCGCCGAGCGACAGATCAACCTCAGTGCCCTTTTGAGCGAACAAACCGCTGCGGAAAAGGAACTTATGCGCCTTGGCCGTGACCGTGACAGGCTGCAAAGCACACTTGCATCGGCAAAAGATGAGATCGAAGAGCTGGAGCAGAAGATCAATAACTGGCAGGAAGAACGCGTCGGTACGGAACAAGCACTTTCTGAGCTTAAAACGGAATCGGATGAAAACGATGGCGTGCTGGACCAGCTGGGTAAGGAAAAACAGCGACTTGAGATCCTTACACGGGCTGCCTTTGCTAAAAGGGAAGAGCTCATCGGAGCGGCGGAGGAAAACCGGGACCGCAGGTACCGGATGGGGAACCAGCGGGAGCGGCTTTTGGCTGAGCTGGAGGCCCTTGAGACCCGTATGTGGAACGACTATGAAATGACCGTTGCACTGGCTGAGCAGCATAAGCTTGAAATCAAGATCAGCGATGCCACAAAAGAAGCAGGGGAGATCCGCAGGCGCATCACGGCCATGGGCCCCGTAAACCCCGGCGCCATCGAAGAATACAGCCGTGTGCAGGAACGGTACAGCTTTTTGATGACCCAGAGCACCGACCTTGAAAAGGCGAAAGCGGATCTGACAAGGCTCATCGATGATTTGATGGGCGAAATGCAAAAGCGCTTTTTGGATCAGTTTAAGATCATCAATGAGAACTTCAAAAAGACCTTCCGCGCTTTGTTTAAGGGCGGGGAAGCCAGGCTTGAGCTCAGCGATGAGAATAACGCCATGGACTGCAACATCGATATCATCGCACAGCCCCCGGGAAAACGGCTGCAGAACATCTCGCTCCTTTCCGGCGGCGAGCGTGCTTTGACCGCCATTGCCATCCTCTTTGCCATGCTGGATCTGAAGGCAACTCCCTTCTGCATTCTGGATGAGATCGAAACGGCATTGGATGATGAAAACCTGCGGTTGTTTGCCGATTACCTCGGCAATTATAAGCGAAGCACCCAGTTTATTGCCATTACCCACCGCAGACCCACCATGGAAGCTGCCGATGCTTTATATGGCGTTACCATGGAGGAAAAGGGCGTCAGTAAACTGGTTTCTGTGCGATTCCAGGATGTATAAGGAGGGACCCTCATGCTGCAAAACACCAAATCCGGCTTGTTGAAACGCTTAGCCCGGTTTTTTACCGGAGCTCTTTCCGATGATTTTTACGATGAACTGGAAGAGGCCCTAATCCTGTGTGATGTGGGTGCCGAAACCACCATTGAGGTGGTGGATACCCTTCGGGATCGGGTGAAGGCCAAGGGCATCAAGGATGCGGACAAAGCAAAGGATGAACTGGTTGAGATCATCACCGAGGTGTTGACCCCTGCCGGTGCTGACCCCGAGTTTACCTACCCCCTTTTGATGCTGGTGGTGGGCGTAAACGGTGCAGGCAAGACCACCGCCATCGGCCGCCTTGCGTACCAGTTTAAGCAGCAGGGCAAAAAGGTGCTTCTTTGCGCCGGCGATACCTTCCGTGCCGCTGCCATCGAGCAGCTGGATCTGTGGGCCAAGCGGGCCGATGTGCAGATCGTCAAAAGCACCATGGGTGCGGATCCCGCTGCCATCGTGTATGATTCCATCCAGGCGGCAAAGGCCCGCGGGGTGGATGTGATCTTGTGTGATACCGCCGGCAGGCTGCAGAATAAAAAGAACCTGATGGACGAACTCAATAAGATCACCCGGGTCGCCAAACGGGAGTTCCAGGGTGAGATCAAAACCCTGCTTGTATTGGATGCCAACACCGGGCAAAACGGGTTGATGCAGGCCAAAGAATTCGGCCAGGTCGCTCAGGTGGACGGTATGATGATCACCAAGCTGGACGGCACCGCAAAAGGCGGCGTAGCGCTGGCTGTGGCCAACGAATTGAAGTACCCCGTATGGTTCTGCGGTGTAGGCGAGGGCATGGAGGATATTACCCCCTTTGACCCTGCTGCATTTGCCAGAGATATGATCGGCTAAAAGCCCATAAATAAAGGAAAAAGGCGCAGTTTTGCGCCTTTTTCTATTGACAAACATTGCTTGCCATGTTAAACTCCACAAGGTGTAAAGCAAAACGCCTTTACAGCGAGGAAAACATGGAAGAACGAGTTTGGATCAATCTGCTAATGGATTTTTACGGTGGCTTACTCACCAAGCACCAGCGGGATACCCTGGAACTCTACTTGATGGAGGATCTTTCCTTAGGGGAGATCGCAGAAGAGACAGGGATCACACGCCAGGGGGTTCGGGATGCCATCGTCCGCGGGAAGGCTGCTTTAAACCAGGCGGAGGAAAACGCGGGCATCGTAAAGCGGTATTTGGAATTCCGGGAACGGATGGAAGAAGTACGGGCCATGGCAGAGGGCAACGAAAGCCTGATCACAAAGCTGGATGCTGCAATGGAAATTTGGGAGGGAGAATAAATGGCATTTGAAGGTTTAGCTGAAAAACTGACAGGCGTATTTAAAAAGCTCTCTAACAAAGGCATGCTGCGGGATTCCGATGTAAAGGAGGCCATGCGCGAGGTGCGTCTGGCCCTTTTGGAAGCGGATGTTAACTTTAAAGTTGCAAGGCAGTTTGTCAACAAGGTTTCCGAAAAGGCAGTGGGGGAGGACGTTTTAAAGAGCCTGTCCCCCGGCCAGCAGGTCATTAAGATCGTCCATGAAGAGCTGACCGAGATGATGGGCGGCGCCAATGCAAAGCTTGCTGTGAGCAGCAAGCCCCCGACCGTCATCGTGCTGTGCGGTTTGCAGGGTGCGGGTAAAACCACCTTTGCCGCAAAGCTCGCCCTTTATTTAAAGAAACGCAGCAAAAAGCCTTTACTGGCAGCTTGTGATATTTACCGCCCGGCGGCCATTGACCAGTTAAAGACCGTTGGCAAGGCAGCCGGAGTACAGGTGTTCTCCTTAGAGGGGGCAAAACCGGTGCAGATCGCTCAGGCGGCAGTGAAGCACGCAAAGGATGAACTGCTGGATACCGTCATCATCGATACCGCCGGCCGCACCCATGTGGATGGCGACATGATGGAGGAGATCCAAAACGTTTGTGCCGCCTTAAACCCCACCGAGACCCTTTTGGTGGTGGATGCTATGACGGGCCAGGAGGCCGTTAACATTGCATCCAGCTTTGATGGCAGTGTGGACTTAACCGGCATCGTGCTGACCAAGCTGGATGGCGATACCCGCGGCGGCGCAGCCCTCAGTATGCGGGCCGTAACGGGCAAGCCCATTAAGTTCTCCAGCATCGGTGAAAAGCTGGAAGACCTTGAGATCTTCCACCCGGACCGCATGGCCTCCCGCATCCTGGGTATGGGGGATGTTCTGACGCTCATCGAAAAGGCCCAGGAATCCTTTGATATGGAGCAGGCCAAAAAGCTGGAAGAAAAGCTCCGCAAAAACGAATTTACCCTGGTTGACTTCATGGATCAGATGGCTCAGGTGCGCAATATGGGCGGCACGGAGCAGCTGATGGGCATGATCCCCGGGATGAAGAATATGAAGATCCCTCAGGACGCTGAGCTGGATAAAAAGAAGATGGCTCGTATGGAGGCCATCGTACAGAGCATGACGATGCAGGAACGGCTCAGGCCCGAGATCATCAATGCCTCCCGCAAGAAGCGCATTGCTAAGGGCTGCGGCCAGCAGGTGAGCGATGTAAACCGGTTGCTCAACCAGTATGAGTCCATCCGCAAGATGATGCGCATGATGCGCGGCAAAGGCGGCAAGATGGGCAGAAGAGGCGGTTTTAAATTGCCCTTTTAAAGGCAGTTTGACATAATTCAAAATTGTTTAGGAACATATGAAGGAGGAAATGGTATGGCAGTCAAAATCAGACTCAAGAGGATGGGTGCAAAGAAAGCTCCCTTTTATCGCGTAGTGGTGGCCGATAGCCGCACCCCCAGGGACGGCCGGTTCATCGAGGAGATCGGTTACTACAACCCTCTGACCGACCCCGCAGAGATCAAGATCGATGTTGAGCGCGCTCAGTACTGGGTAAAGAACGGCGCTCAGCCCTCTGACACCGTACGTGCTATCTTGAAGAAGACCGGCGCAATCAACTGAGGAACGACATGGAAGAACTGATCACCTTTATCGCCCAGAATCTGGTGGATCATCCCGAAGATGTGAAAACCGTTGTGAAGGGTACGGAAAGCGACATCACCATCGAGCTGACCGTTCACCCCGATGACATGGGCAAGATCATCGGCAAGCAGGGCAGAATGGCAAAGGCCATCCGCACCATTGTGAAAGCTGCTGCCGTAAAAGAAGGAAAGCAGATCCACTACAATGTCGAGATCATTTAACGACGATTACGTCCGCATCGGCTTTGTGTTAAAGCCCAAAGGCATCAAAGGGGAATTGAAGGTTCAGCCTTTGACCGATGATGTGATGCGGTACCGCAACCTTACGGAAGGCTATATTGAGCGGGAAGGGAAGTTCACCCCCTGCAAGATCACCGTAAACCGCATCGATCCCGATGCCGTGTACCTTTACATCAGCGGTGTATACACCATGGATGACGCCGAAGCTCTCAGAAGTGCATACCTTTGTGTTAGCAAAGAAAACAGCGTGAAGTTACCCAAGGATACCTGGTTTATTAAGGATCTGGAAGGGATGGACGTGTTTTGTGCGGATGAGCGCCTGGGCACCTTAACTGAGGTGCTGCAGACCGGCGGCGTGGATGTGTATGTGGTACAGAGCGAGGAAGGCAAGCGCATCCTCTTCCCGGCGTTAAAACGGGTGATGGCTTTGGTGGATGTTGACGAAAAACGCATGGTCCTCATACCTGAAAAGCTCAGTGAGGTGGCCGTCTATGAGGATTAGTGTACTGACCCTTTTCCCTGATATGATCCGTTCTGTAGTAAACGAAAGTTTGCTTGGGCGGGCCATGGCGAAGGGCATCCTCGAAGTGGTGGTTTACGACATCCGGGAGTATGCAAAGAACAAGCATCGGCATACGGACGATTACCCCTTTGGGGGCGGCAGTGGTATGCTGATGACCGCACAGCCCATCTTTGACTGCATGGAGGCCGCCATGGCCGCGTGCAAATCCAAACCCCACAGGATCTTTCCATCCCCCAGGGGTAAGGTGTTTGACAACGATGCA
>SVGV01000083.1 GCA_015056185.1 Clostridiales bacterium
CTTCGGCAACCTTCTCTTATCCATCCCCAACATCCCCCACGCATCCGTGCCCGCCGGCAAGGATGAGACCGACAACCCCGAGATCCGCCGCCACGGCACCCCCCGGGAGTTTGATTTTGAAGCCAAAGCCCATTGGGATCTGGGCGTGGATCTTGGCATCTTCAACTGGGAAGCCGCCGCATCCGTCACCGGCAGCCGCTTTACCTTCTACCGGGGCCTGGGCGCACGGCTGGAGCGCAGCATCATCAACCTGATGCTCAATACCCATACCGAAAAGGGCTATACCGAGATCTTCCCCCCCTACATGGTGCACCGCCGCAGCATGATCGGCACCGGTCAGCTGCCCAAGTTTGAAGAGGATGCCTTTAAAGTACAGGGGACGGATTACTTCCTCATCCCCACTGCTGAGGTGCCCGTGACCAACATGCACCGGGAAAGCATCCTCCCCGCAGAGGAGCTGCCCTACAAGTACTGCGCATACAGTGCCTGCTTTAGAGCAGAAGCCGGCAGCGCCGGGCGGGATACCCGCGGCCTCATCCGCCAGCACCAGTTCAACAAGGTGGAGCTCGTAAAATTTGCCCACCCCGATCACAGCTATGCAGAGCTGGAAAGTTTGACCAACGATGCCGAGGCCATTTTGCAGATCCTCGGCCTGCCTTACCGGGTCATTTTGCTGTGCACCGGCGATATGGGCTTCTCCAGCGCCAAGACTTACGACATTGAAGTCTGGATGCCCAGCTACGGCCGTTATGTGGAGATCTCCTCCTGCAGCAACTTTGAGGATTACCAGGCCCGCCGTGCCGGCATCCGCTGCAAAGGCAAGGATGGCAAGACCGTCTATGCCCACACCTTAAACGGCTCCGGCCTTGCTGTGGGCCGCACCGTGGCCGCCGTTCTGGAAAACTACCAGATGGCTGATGGCCGTGTCAAAGTGCCCGATGCCCTTGTGCCTTACATGGGCGTGGAGTACATCGACTAATGAATCACGGGGGAGCATCTGCTCCCCCAATGCTTAAAAATCCACAGCGAGGGGGACAGCAATTGCCCCCCTGTGCTATAATCAAACCGGAAAGGGGGATCCCCAATGAAAGTTGTATTGAATCAGGATGTAAAAGGCACCGGCAAAAAAGGCCAGATCGTAGAAGTGAGCGATGGCTTTGCCCGCAACTTCCTCTTCCCCAAGAAGCTGGCCACCGAAGCCACCGCCAGCAACGTAAAAGAAGCTGCTGAAAAGCAGGCGGCCCAGGCCCACAAGCGGGAGATGGAGAGGCAGGAAGCTTTAAAAAATGCCCATGAAATGCGGGGCAAAACGGTGACCGTATTTGCAAAAACCGGTGAAAACGGCCGCCTCTTCGGCGCCATCACCAATAAAGAGATCTCCTCCCGTTTAGAAAAAGAACTGGGATTGAAGATCGATAAAAAGGACATCGTACTTTCTGAGCCCATCAAGGCCCTTGGCAAGTACGAGGTGGAGATCAAGCCCTTTGCAAACATCTCCGTCAACATTTTTGTAAACGTCGTCGCAAAGAATTAACAGGGGGAACAGAAGGTGGAAAACGCAAGGAGGCTGCCGCCCAACAGTTTAGAGGCGGAACAATCCGTACTGGGCAGTATGCTCCTGGATCAGGATGCTGTGGCCGCGGCCATGGAGACCCTGACCGAGGAGGATTTTTACGCGCCCGCCCACCAGGTCATCTTTTCTGCAATGGCCCAGCTGTACCGCAGCGCCCAGCCCATCGATTTGGTCACCATCTCCGATGTGCTGGAGCAGCGCAACGAGCTGACGAAAGCCGGGGGCATTGAATACGTAGCCCAGCTTTCTTCCACCGTACCCACCACCACCAACATCGACCGGTATATTGCCATCGTAGAGGACCGCGCGGCGCTGCGCAGCGTCATCAAAGCGGGCAGCAACATGGTGGATGAAGGTTTTAAGGCGGATAAACCCTCGGGCGAAGTGATCAGCGCCGCCCATGACGCCATCTATGCCATCATCACCCGCCAGCGGACGGATTCTCTGCGGCCTATTATGGAGGCTTTGGGCGACGCCTTTGAGCGCATCAACGAAGCAGCCCTCAGCAAAGGGGGCATCGTAGGTACCCCCACGGGCTTTGTGGATCTGGATGCCATGACCGCCGGCTTTAATAAGGACCAGCTCATCATCCTGGCGGCCCGACCCGGTGTTGGTAAAACCAGCTTTGCACTGAATATTGCACGGAACATCGCGGTGGGCCAGGGGCAGCCCGTTGCCATCTTCAGCCTGGAAATGTCCGCAGGGGACCTTGCCATGCGTATGATGTGCTCCGAAGCGGAGATCCCCTTAAGCCGGGTGCGTGCCGGCCAGGCGAAGGATGAAGAGTACGTCAAGCTCTTAGGTGCCATGAGCAAGCTTTCCACCGCGCCTATTTACATCGATGCCAGCGGCGGTGCCACGGTTTCTGAGATCCGGGCTAAGTGCATGCGCTTAAGTGCCCAGAAAAAGCTTGGGCTCATCATCATCGATTATTTGCAGCTGATGAGCAGCAACCGGGGCGGCCGGAGCGAAAGCAGGCAGCAGGAGATCAGCGAACTGACCCGTGGGCTGAAGATCCTCTCCCGTGATGTGGGCGCGCCCATCTTAGTATTGAGCCAGCTGAACCGTGATATCGAGCGCAGGCAGAACAAGCGCCCCATGCTGGCAGACTTGAGGGAATCCGGCTCCATCGAGCAGGATGCCGATATGGTCATCTTTTTAGCCCATCATTCCGATATGAACGATGGGGATGAAGATGAGGACGAAGGGGCAAATGAAAATTTGGCTTATGCCATTTTGGCCAAAAACCGTAACGGCCCCACGGGGGATGTTACCTTAAAGTGGATCCCGGAATACACCAAGTTTATGGCCCATTCCGACAGGGAAGAACAGTAACGATTGCACCCCGCTATGCGGGTACAATAGCCAAACGGCAGAATTGGAAAGTGAGGAATACCGATTATGGATGAAGAACTGGATATCGTCGTATTTGAGGACGAAGAAGGCAATGAAATCGAATTTGAGTGGATGTTCACCTTCGAATATCAGGATCAGGAATATGCCGTCCTGACGGAGCTGGAAGCCGCCCAGAGCGAAGAAGGCCCCACCGATGCTTACATCATGAAGATCGTAGGCAACGAAGGGGAAGAAGAATTCGTAGCAGTGGATGACGACCTGCTGGAAGAGCTCACCAAAGTGGTGGAAGACATCCTCCAGGAAGAACTGGATAGCGAAGAAGAATAAAAAAACAGCTGCGGTTTGGGGTTACCCGGGCCGCAGCCGCTTTATTTGCCGTTAGTTTTTTAACGTGCTTTTGCGTTTTAAGGGGACTTCTTCACCATCGTCATTGAGCACATGGATCTGCCCAAGCTGTGCTTCCAGATTCCCGCGGATGGCCTTTAGATAGATGGCGTAAAGCTCTTTCTTTTCTGCTTCTTCCTCATTGGTGAGGGGGCGCGTTTTTTTAATGGCGGCAAGCTCATTAATGCGTTTGATCGTTTTATCCATATCATACCTCCGCATGGTATGGTATCATAAAAAACAGGGATTGGAAAGCAAAGTTTAAAAAGGAGGGGTCACAATGCTCAGAGCCAGCTGGCTGTTTGGCATGGATCATTTTGAGGCGGCCCGCGCCGTGCGTATGGCGGTGTTTGTAAAAGAACAGGGCTATACGGAAGAAGAGGAGTTTGACGATTTCGATTACTATGCATGGCATACGGTGGTCTACTATAACGATGAGCCCATTGCCACGGGCAGGGTGTATTTGGATAACGGCCGTTTCTGCATCGGCCGCATCTGCGTGTTAAAGGAATATCGCGGTCAGCACGTGGGGGATCTTGTCGTCCGGCTGCTGCTGGACCGGGCCCTCAATGCCGGGGCCGAGGGGGTCTTCCTTTCCGCCCAGACTTACGCCCAGGGCTTCTATGAAAAATTCGGTTTAAAGCCCAACGGCAAAGCCTACATGCCCAAGGGGGACCACATTGAGCATATCGATATGTATGCCGAAGCTGATGAGATCATCTTCCCCCATAATTGTGAGGGCTGCCCCAACAATTGCC
>SVGV01000084.1 GCA_015056185.1 Clostridiales bacterium
CACGATATCCGTACCGGGGCAGCCCATGGCATCCTTTACCGCTTTTACCTGGCGTTGGGCCATTTTGATGTTATGGGGAGCCAGGGTGGGTAAAAAGGAGGTCACGCCATGCTGAGGGGAAAGGGCACAGATCTTCTGCAGTGCCTCTACACCATCGCCGCAGGATACCTCGAACCCGCCGTGGCAGTGGACATCGATAAACCCAGGGAAGACCAGTTTACCCTGTGCATCAATGGCCTCACCATCGTAAATGAGGTTTTTGCCGATGGCCTTGATCTTGCCATCTTCGCAGATCACATCGGTATCCCAATAACGGGAATCGATAAACACTTTGCCGTTTCGGATGATCATGGAAAATGCCTCCTTTATTGCTGTTATTTTTATTATATCAGCCGGATCACCCATTAGAAAGTATAACTTCGTGTAACAGCTTTTACAAAAATGAAATACCTTTTTGCAGGGGATATCAATATATGATATAATTCTACATAATCATACCTGATTCCGGAGGATAGGATGAACCGTACAACGAGACGCAGGCGGGTCCGGCGCAGGCCGACCACGCGGTTTTATATCATAATTGGAGCATTTGCACTGGCGGTCATTTTGCTGTTTACTCTGGTGCTGCGCGGCCCAGAATACCAGGAACTGAGCGAAGGCACCATGGTGTTTGAAAACACCTACCCCGTTGTGCTCATCCGCGATGAAACGGTATACAACGCTACCAACTATGGCCATGCGGTGTTCTATGCTTCCGAAGGGGAGCGGGTCAGCAAGGGCAGCAAGATCGCGGAGGTTTACCGCTGGGGCTATAACGAAAGCCTGTTTAAAGACCTCATCTCCATCCAGCAGCAGATCCAGGATTACCAGGAAAACGTCATTTGGCGGGATGCGGTGAATCGGGACTTAAATACCCTGAACAGCAAGATCGCCGCCAAGATGGAGGAGATCGCATCTGCGGTGAGCAACGGCACGGCATCGGACGTGATCGCACTGGAGCGGGGACTGAGCGAGCTGCTGAGCCAGAAGCAAAACTTTTTAAAGAACAACGTAAAGGCAGATGATCAGCTCAGCCGCCTCTACTCCCAGGAACAGCAGCTGAAGGAAAGTCTGGCATCCTGGCGGGAGGATGTGGTGGCCGACAGCTCCGGCATGGTCAGCTTTAATCTGGATGGTCATGAAAAAGTCTTGAACCCCACCAATATGGATAAGCTGACCAAAGGGGATATCCAAAGCGCCAAATCCTCCACCTCCAAGATCACCTACAGCAGCGATGGCACCACCCGGCCTTTGTACCGGTTGGTGAATAACTACACCTGGTATTGCGTCATTCTGGCGGAAGATTCCATCAAAGAAATGAAGAAGGACGAGAAGTTCCTGATGACCTTTGAAGGGTATCTGGACCGTCCCCACGAAGGGAAGATCATCGGTACCCGCAAACCGGAAGATGGCGGGATCCTGTATTTTGTGGAGATCCAGGAGGACATCGGGCCGCTGATCAGCGTACGCAATGCGGTCACCACCATGCGCAAGGAATATACTGGCATCAAGGTGGATAAACGAGCCCTGTTCACGGTGGATAATGTGCTGGGAATCAAAGTGGTAAAAGAAGGCGCAACGGAGTTTATGCCTGTTACCATCGTGTTTGAGGATGAGACCCATGCCATCATCGAAGCGGCGGAAGACGGCACTGTGCTTTCCGGCGGCACAAAGGTGGTGCTGCAGTAATGGGAATTCAACAGCAGCTTTGTGAGATCCACGGCCGTTTGGACCGTGCTGCCCAAAAGGCGGGAAGGGACCCAAAGGAGGTTTCCCTTTTATGCGTGAGCAAAAATTTCCCAAAGGAGGCCATTTGTGAAGCTGCAGCCTGTGGTGAACGGCTATTTGGGGAAAATAGGGTTGACGAATTCTCTATAAAGCATGATAATATTAAATTAAGTGTAGATTGGCATTTCATTGGCCAATTGCAAAGCAATAAGGTGCGTAAACTCATCGGCAAGACCAGTTTGATCCACTCTGTGGACAGGCCGTCTTTGGTAAAGGAACTGCAGCGCAGGTCATTGGAAGCCGGTGTGGTGACGGACATCTTATTGCAGGTGGATCTGCAAAAGAAAGAGGGCAGGGGAGGCGCCGGTACCGACGCCGCCAAAGCGCTTTTGGAAGAGGTCTCTTTATGCGATGCACTCCGGCTTAGGGGGCTGATGAACGTTGCACCCTTTGGCCTTTCTGCACTTGATACCGAACGCAACTTTGCAGATGTCAAAGGGTTGTTCGATGGTTTTTCCCGCGAGTTAAAATCCCCTTGCTTTGATACACTATCCATGGGGATGAGCGGAGATTTTGAGCTTGCCATCGCCCAGGGGTCTACCCTGGTGCGCATCGGCTCGGCTATCTTTGGGGCACGAAACTACTAAGCCCTAATTAGGAGGTACTGATTTGGCTGGTAAGATATTCGGTAAGGTGTTTGATTTCATCGGTCTGCCTGAATCCAACCTGGATGAAGAGTACGATTACGACGATTACAACGACGGTTATGAGGATGACTATGCCGACGATTACGATGATTACGATGACCGCGGCCGTGGTGATTTTTATGACGACGATTATGATGACTATGAGGACGACTATTATGAGCCTCAAACCAAAAAACCTGCCAAGAGTCAGAGCGGTTTAGGAAGCAAGGTGAGAACCATCGGCAAGAAACGGGATCGTGAAGCGGCAGCACCTCAGCCTGCCCAGAATAATTTTGATAACGTCAGGGGCATCTCCGGCGCCAGCAACGGCAAGATGAAGATGGTGGTCTACCAGCCCATGACTTACGATGATACCCAGAGCATCATCGATAACTTAAAGAACCGCAAACCCATCATCGTTAATCTGGAGAATCTTGAGATCGACATCGCACAGCGTGTGCTGGATTTCATGTCCGGTGCGGTGTATGCTTTAAACGGCAACATCCATAAGGTGACCAAAGGCATCTTTATTCTGGTGCCCACCAATGTGGATATCTCCGGCAACATTCCGGATGACCTTCAGGGCAGCGGAAGCTTTTACACCCTGGGCGGCAGCAACAACCGCCGTCAGTACTAAGTAATTGGCCCACGGGGCACAGCGACCATAAGAAGAGAGAATCAATTATTATAAGGGGGAAACTACCATGGTAACACCGAAAGATATTCACGAGAAAAACTTCAGCGAAGAAAAACGCGGCTACAGCAAAGACGAAGTAGACGATTTTCTCGATGAAATCATTGTGGATTATGACAAAGTGATCCGCGAGAACAAAGAGCTTTTGGCCCGCATCGATGCGCTCAACGCTCAGCTGGAATCCTACCGCGGCATGGAAAACTCTTTGATGCACACCATGGTTACCGCCCACAAGGCTGCCGATGACATCACCGAGAAAGCCAAGCGGGAATCCGAAGAGATGATCGAAAACGCCCAGAAAGAGGCTTCCACCATCCTCAACACCGCTGACATCCGCGCCCGCGCCAAGATGGAAGCTTATGAGAAGGAAATGGCCGATGCCGAGGGCAAGATCCTGGCCATCCGCAACGTTTTGATGGAGTTCAAAAACACCGTTGTGGATTACAGCAAAGAGCTGGTAGACGTGGTGGAAGAACTCTCCATCCCCGAAACCGTAAAAGCCAAGATCGAAGAACTGGAACCCACTGTTCCCAACTTTGAAGAGATCAACGCATTCTCTGCAGATGCTATCGTAGAAGAATAAGCAGAATGAAAAGGCCCTTTGGGGCCTTTTTCTTTTTCATCCGTATTTCATTTGTCTGAGTTGGGCATGATGGGGGAAAAGCCCAAAGCAGGTGGAAGTATGGATGATAAGCGCCTAGGCAGATTGGAAGAACAGATCGAAAAGCTGAGCGATTCTTTGGAACGGGTGCGCTTTTACGATTATGTGGAGCATCTGCATAACCCCAAAAAGATGATCGTGAAAAACCTGATGGGAGGGATCGCCAGAGGCCTTGGGATGGCCATCGGGTTTGCGGTGCTGGGTGCGCTTTTGATGGCGCTGTTAACC
>SVGV01000006.1 GCA_015056185.1 Clostridiales bacterium
CGCTATCCGGGAAGGAAAGGGCGGGGGCACGATCCACGATATTTTCTTCATTCAGACCGTTCTGCACCATAAAGATGGCAAGGTCGCCCACCATCTTGCTGCTGGGGGTCACTTTGATGATATCGCCCAGCATGTGGTTGACGGTGGAATACATCCGCTTGACTTCTTCAAACCTTTGGCCTAAGCCCAGGGATTCCACCTGGGGCTTAAAGTTGCTGTACTGGCCGCCGGGGATCTCCAATTCGTAGATCTGGGTATCGGGACTGATGAGGCCGGCTTCGTACTGCCTATAAAGGGGGCGCACCTGTGCCCAGTATTCGCTCATGCGTTCAAGGGCCTTTTTGTTGAGCTTGGGATCCCGCTCGGTGCCTTCCAAGGCATAGCACAGAGAGTTGATGGAGGGCTGGCTGGTAAAGCTGCTCATGGAGCTTAAGGCGCAATCCACGATATCCACACCGGCTTCCGCCGCCATGAGGTACGCAGCGATCTGGTTGCCGCTGGTATCATGGGTGTGGAGATGCACAGGGATGGAGAGCTCTTCTTTTAAAGCCTTCACAAGCTTTTTGGCCGCATAGGGCTTTAATAAGCCGGACATATCCTTGATGGCCAGAATATGGGCGCCCGCTTTCTCCAGCCGCTTTGCCAGATCCACATAATAGGAGAGGGGGTATTTATCCCGCTTGGGGTCATCGATATCCCCGGTGTAGCAGATGGCAGCTTCGGCGATCTTGCCGCAGGATGCGACCTCATCTAAAGCAAAGAGCATGCCTTCTTCCCAGTTTAAGCTATCAAACACGCGGAAGACATCGATGCCGCGCTTAGCGCTTTCCCGGATGAAGCTCTTGACCACGTTATCGGGGTAGCTGGTGTAGCCAACAGCGTTGGCACCGCGGAGCAGCATCTGGAAGAGGACGTTGGGGATCCGGGCACGGAGGTCATCCAGCCGCTTCCAGGGGGATTCGTGGAGGAAGCGGTAGGCCACATCAAAGGTTGCGCCGCCCCACATCTCAAAGGAGAAGGCGCCGTCCATAGCGGCTGCCATAGCCTTTGCGGGCTGGACCATATCCAAGGAGCGCACCCGGGTAGCCAACAGGGACTGGTGGGCATCCCGCATGGTGGTATCGGTGATCAAAAGCCGTTTTTCCTTCAAGACGGCATCGGCAACGGCCTTGGGGCCCTGTTCATCCAGCAGCTGCTTGAAGCCGCCGGAAAGGGGTGCATCGGGGGCGCTGGGCACACGGGGCACCAGCACAGTGGGCCGCTCGGGACGCTCCGGTTTTACGGACTGCTGGGCAATGTACTTCAATACCTTGGTCGCACGGTCCTGGGGGAGTTCAAAGTTGAACAAAGAGGGCGTGTTGTCGATAAACCGGGTATCGCACTTGCCCATGAGGAAGGTGGGATCCTGCAGCACGTTGACCAGGAAGGGCATATTGGTTTTGACGCCGCGGACGCGGATCTCGTTTAAAGAACGCAGGGCCTTGCGGACGGCACCTTCGAAGGAACGGTCAAAGGTGGTGATCTTAACCAAAAGGCTGTCGTAGTAGGGGGAGATCACCGCGCCGGCAAAGGCATTGCCTGCATCCAGCCTGACGCCGTTGCCGCCGCCGCTGCGGTATACCGTCAAACGACCGGTATCCGGGGCGAAGTTGTTCTGGGGGTCCTCCGTGGTGACGCGGCACTGGATGGCAAACCCATTGTGATGGATGTCCTCCTGCTTTAAGTTCATCTCGGGGGATAACAGGGAGTGGCCCTGAGCGATCAAAATCTGGGCCTGCACCAGATCAACACCCGTTGCCACTTCGGTAACGGTGTGCTCCACCTGGATGCGGGGGTTCATCTCAATAAAATAGTATTTGCCGTGCTTATCCACCAAAAACTCCACGGTGCCGGCGTTCACATAGCCCACTTCCCGTGCGATCTTCAGGGCATCTTCGTACATGGCATCCAGGGTGTTGCGGTTGACGGTAAAGGCGGGGGTAAATTCCACCACCTTCTGGTAACGCCGCTGGACGGAACAATCGCGCTCGTACAGATGCACGATGTTGCCGTAGTTGTCACCCAACACCTGGATCTCAATATGCTTGGGGTCCTCCAGGTATTTTTCCACAAAGATATCCCCATTGCCAAAGGCCTTTTCCGCCTCAGCCTTTACAAGGCCGAATTCCGTCTTAAGGCTTTCGTCGTCATAGCAAAGGCGCATACCCCTGCCGCCGCCGCCGGCAGCAGCTTTTAAAAGCACGGGGTAGCCGAATTCATTTGCCAGGCGCACGCCTTCCTCGGGGGATTCCACAGGGGAGGTGCTGCCGGGGATGGTGGGCACACCCGCCCGTTTGGCAATGGCTTTGGCGGCCAGTTTATCACCCATCTGGGCCAACACATGGCTGGGGGGTCCAATAAAGGTGATGCCCTTTTCCTCACAGGCTTTGGCAAACTCTGCGTTTTCGCTCAAAAAGCCGTAGCCGGGGTGAATGGCATCCACATTCTTTTCTACGGCGAGATTGACGATCTGGTCGATATCCAAATAAGCGGCAACGGGGCCCTTGCCCTTGCCGATGAGGTAGCTTTCATCCGCCTTGGAGCGGAATAAGCTGGTATTGTCTTCTTTTGTATAGATGGATACCGTCCGAAGGCCTAGATCGTAGCATGCGCGAATGACGCGGATGGCGATCTCGCCCCGGTTGGCAACCATCACTTTGGAAATGGTTTTCGCCACGTTGGTTCCTCCTGAAATAATATACCTCTTATCATAGTATAGAATGCCGCGATTTGCAATATTATCATTGTAAAGTTGCAAAATGTGAAGGGCGATCCTTTTTTGATCCCTTGGTTGACGGTGGGGCCAAAAGTAACTATTATTATACATTATATTTGGCTTTTGATCGGGCGATAAAAGAAGGGATCCTATGAAACAAAACACCATCCGTGCGGGTATGGCGGCGGCCATCCCCGTTGCCATCGGCTATGTGCCCCTGGGCTTGGCCTGCGGTATTGTGGGCGCAAAAGCTGGGCTCAGTTTACTGCAGGTGGCATTGCTCAGTGTGTTTTTATATGCAGGCAGCGGCCAGTTTATGATCGCAAGTATGTTTGCGGCGGGGGCATCCCCCATCAGCATCGGGGTATCCGTTGCTCTTGTGAACATGCGGCATATTTTATATGGCTCTGCATTGGTGCAGTATTTTCATCAGGAAAGCAAGTGGTTTACCACCCTCTTTGCAGCGGAGATCACCGATGAATCCTTTGGGGTGAACATCGGCCGATTCCAAAAGGGGAACTGGAATCCCCGCTCTGCGAGGGCGGTCAACACCACCAGCCATGCAACCTGGACGCTTTCCAACTGCCTGGGTGTCATCGTGGGCACCATGATCCCCCTGGATACCGCCATCATCGGCTTTAGTATGACATCCATCTTCATTTGCCTGCTGATGATGCAAAAAAGCACCCAGGACCATCTGTGGGCCATGGGTGTGGCGGCGTTTGGGGTGGTAGGCGCAAAGCTATTGGGCCTGAGCCAGGTGGCCATTTTGATCGGTGCACTCATGGGCGTTGCTGCCGGGGTCATTGCCGGCAGAAAGGGGCGCTGATATGAGCTGGACGAGTTTTTGGATCATCTTTGCCATTACCGTAATTTGCAACTTCTTAAGTCGTGCGGTGCCCATGGTGGCTCTTTCCGGCAGGAAGATGAGCGATGGGGTGGAACGCGCCCTTTCTTACATTCCCACGGCGGCTTTTGCAGCCCTGGTTGCAAGCGATCTGTTTGACCCCGCCAATCTGGCTTTGGGCATTTGGCCCCTTTTGCGCCCCATGCTGGCAGCTTTGCCCGTTGTGGTGGTGGCAAAAAAGAGCAAGTCTTTGGGGTTATGCATCGTGGTGGGCGTCGGTTTTTACTGGCTGCTGACGCTGATTTAACGGATTTTTTACAAAAATGCAGGAATGCATATGGTAAAATTGCAAATTTTTTTTGCGTGGTAACGTGGGAAAACCGGCGTTGGGACGGATGAGCGCAAATCAACTTGCAGAGGAAAGGTCGGGAAAGAACCTATGGAGATATTAGAATATTTCGGCACGGAAAACAAAGAATATTGGCTCGATAAGATGAAAGAAAGCGATTGGGGTGCCGGGCGATATTTATATAAGCTTTTAAAAAGCGGTACTTTAAAGCAATTGGTGGGTGAAAACACCAGAGTTTTGATGCTGACCGACGGCAATGATCTGGTATCTTTCTGCACGCTTGCGGAAAAAGACGATATTCAGCCGACCGATTTGACCCCGTGGATCGGCTTTGTGTACACCTTCCCGCAATATAGGGGGCACCGGCACTTTGGAAAGTTGCTGGCTTATGGAGAAGCATTGGCCAAAGCGGAAGGGAAGACGGGGATCTATATTTCCACCAACCATATCGGGCTGTACGAAAAATACGGCTGCGAGTTTTTTAAAACCATGAAGGACATTGAGGGGAATGATTCCAGGGTGTATGTCAAACGCTTTTAAAGCCGTAGTGTCTTTTGAAAGAATGTAAAAACCGACCTGTGAAACCAGGTCGGTTTTTTTTATGCTTTTTTCAGCTGCGCCAGGCTTTCAGCAAAAGGCGGATAGGCGACGCCGTTTTCCGTGATGATGGCGGTGATGAGCTCATTTGGGGTCACATCAAAGGCGGGGTTGTAAACGGGGATGTCAATAGGTGCGCTCTGCACGCCGCAGAAGGTGCGCACTTCATCCGCCTTGCGCTCTTCAATGGGGATGCCGCGGCCGTCGATGCAGTCAAAATCCACCGTGGTAAAGGGTGCGGCAATATAAAGGGGGATGCCGTGGTATTTTGCCAATACCCCAAGGCTGTAGGTGCCGATCTTGTTTGCGGTATCGCCGTTTGCCGCGATGCGGTCCGCCCCCACGATGACGGCCTGTACTTTGCCCTGGGCCATTACATAACCTGCCATGTTATCGCAGATGGTGACAACATCGGCGCCGGAACGCTGTAATTCGTAGGCGGTCAGTCGGGAGCCCTGCAAAAGGGGCCGGGTTTCATCGGAATACACCTTGGGGCGGATGCCCTGCTCCAAAAGGGTGTAGATGGGTGCAAGGGCAGTACCGTAGGCCCCTGTTGCAAGGGCGCCGGCATTGCAGTGGGTTAAAATGCCGCTGCAGTGTTTTAAAAGCCCGGCGCCGTGCCGGCCGATGGCTTTGCAGGTGGCGATATCCCTATTTAAAACCGCCTTGGCTTCTGTAAACAAAGCGGTGAGCAGTGCATCCCGATCGGCATCTTTGGGCAAACCATCGGCAAAGTGCTGCATATGGCCGATGGCCCAAAACAGGTTAACAGCGGTGGGACGGGCGGTGGCCAAATAATCCCCCGCCTGTTTCAATACATCTTTAAGGGAATCTCCATCGGTAAAACCGCTGTTTTTTGCACCCAGGTACATGCCGAATGCTGCAGCGTTGCCGATGGCAGGGGCGCCCCGGACCATCAGGGTTTTGATGGCGTAGTGCATCTCTTCTATGGTGGTGATCTCGGTTTCGGACCAGGTTTTGGGTAACTGAGTCTGGTCTACAATGAAGATCTTATTTTCCTTCGTCCAAAGGGGCATCAAAAGCATGTTACCGCCTTCCTTTCCCCTTTATTTTACCATGGCAAAGGATCGGTGCAAATAAAAAAGCCCCCGCAGGGGCTTTTATATGTTGGGTTAATCGAACAATTCAACCACGAGCTTATCCACTTCGGGGTTGACGAGGTCAGGAGCGGTCTCGCGGTCGTATTCCAGGCTGCCTTCCACGAAGGTGGCGATGCAGTCGTAGTTGTCATCGATGACGGCAATATCAGCATCTTTTGTGGGGTGGATGCCGCCCTTGAACTTCTGGATGCCCAGAACTTCGGCAGGGGTGCGGCTGGACATCAGGATGACATCCTCAAGGGGGATGCCCAGTTTTTCAACCAGGTTGCCAATGCCGTACAGGATGTATTTGCTGCTGGAGTTGATGGTGCCGTCCTCCAGGTGCATAAAGCCGCTCTTCTCATTGATGTTGATCTTACCGTCGATGTTGTAGATGCCGGGCTTTAAAGCGCTCATGGCGGAGCAATCGCTGACCAGGAGGATCTTGTTGTAGGGCTTCATCCGGAACAGGATCTGGATCATTTCGGGGCAGACGTGGTAGAAATCGGGGATGAGCTCGTTGTATACCCGCTTATCCAGCATCACAGCGCCCATGAGGCCGACTTCCCGCTGGTGGATGGGCCGCATAGCGTTAAAGCTGTGGATGGCCACCTTTACGCCGTTATCGAAAGCTTCGATGGCTTCTGCGTAGGTGGCATCACTGTGGCCGATGCCCAAAACCATGCCCTTGTTCAGGCAGAAATCGATGACTTCTTTTGCACCGGGCACTTCCGCTGCGATGGTCATGTAAGTGACATAACCGCGGCCGGCTTCCCAGAACTGTTTCATCAGCTCCAAAGAGCAGGGTTTTACATCATCGGGGTGGGTGGCGCCATGGCGTTTTACATTGTAGAAGGGGCCTTCCATATGGATGCCGAGGATCTTGGCGCCTTCGTAGCCTTCGTCGATGACGTCGGCGGTGATGGCCACGTTTTCCACATGGTAATCGGAAGCACAGCTGGTGGGCTGGAAGCCGGTGATGCCAACGCTGGGCAGGGATTTGGCCATCATGCGGATCTGCTCTTTATCGGTAGTCTGGGCGGACCAGCCTTTAAAACCGTGGGTGTGCAGGTCGATGATGCCGGGGATGACGCGCTCGCTGCCGTAATCGAACACTTCGCCATCGAAATCAGCGGGGATGGCATCCTTTTTGTACAGAGCGGCGATCTTGCTGCCCTCTACCAGAATGGCGCCGTCCAAAATGCCGCCTTCGGTATAGATGCGACTGGATTTGATCAGTTTTTTCATCATGCAGTCTCCTTTTGCCCATGGGGCAGATATTCGTTCTAAGTGGCTTTTATTTTAGCCAAATCCATCTTACTATACTTTTATGAAAGCCTCAAGGGAGAATGGAAAATACTGAATAAAAGGTGAAAATTCCTCTTGACTTTGCCGTAACGGTAAGGTTTATGCTATAGACGAGGTGGTAAGATGTATTCCGTAGGGGAAATGGCAAAACTCAGCGGGGTGAGCACCCGTACCCTGCGCTATTATGACGAGATCGGCCTGTTGTGCCCAAGCTTTGTGGCAGAAAGCGGCTACCGTTATTATGGCTTGGAAGAGGTGAAAAAGCTGCAGCAGATCCTCTTTTACAGGGAACGGGAGGTGCCCCTTAAAACCATCGTCCAATTGATGGGGAATGGGGCAAACGCAAAAACGGCCCTTTACGAGCATTTGGATGCATTAAAGCAAAAGCAAATGCGGCTGAGTGCCATCATCGCTACCTTGGAAGAAACGCTGAAAGCAGAGGAGGAGGGAAACGCTATGCCCGATGAAAAACGCTTTGAAGGCTTTAAACAGCAATTGGTGAAAGAAAACGAAGCGAAATACGGCAAAGAGGCCCGCAGCCGCTATGGCGATGCTGCTGTGGATGCCGCCAATGAAAAGATCCTTAACATGGATGAAGCAGCTTTTGATGATTTTAAGACGTTGGAAGATGCCATCCGCACCGCACTGAACGAGGCAGTTGCCGCCGGCATTGCCCCTGAAAGTGAGGCAGGGGAGCGCATCGCAAAGCTGCACACCCGCTGGCTGAAGATGACATGGAAGGTATATAACCGTGAAATGCATCTGGGCCTTGCTGATGGGTATTTGGCCGATGAACGGTTTATTGCTTATTACGATAAGGATGTCCCCGGCTGCACCCGGTTTTTGCGGGATGCACTGCATCATTGGCTGTGATCAAAAAAAGCACCCTAACATGGGTGCTTTTTTTAATGATTACGCATTTTATTGTTGGTTAGCCCCAGCAGGTAATCCACACTGGTTTCATAGATGCAGCTGAGCTGAATGAGGATATCAACGGGGATCATGTTTACGCCGTTTTCGTAAGCTCCATAGGTTCTGCGGTTAATATGCAGAAGATCGGCAACATATTGCTGCGTCCAGTCCCGGTCCTCCCGCATCTCTTTGATTCGCCTGTACTTTTGGATAGACAAACAACTCACCTCATACAAACTATATTTGCCAGAATTCCTGCCATCAATTATTGGCAGAAATTCTGGCATTATAATTTATGAGGTGGTTTTGTTGGAACTATTTGAAAATCTGTTGGCAGAATCGTTATCTCATAGAATTGCACAAGTAGTCGGCACTTGCATCGATACAGATGCCTTGATACATTGCATTGATGCTGAGATGCTTTTTTTACTCAATAGCATAAAAAGCACCATAGAAGATGCAGAACTCAATGATTTCTTGTGCATCGAGCAAATCGTATCGTTGCTGGAAGACCATGGAGTCGCGATCAAAAGTCGTCATGAGTTTATATAAAAAAAGCACCCTAATATGGGTGCTTTTTTTGTAAACTGTTCACCTTACTTTTTCGCAAAAGGCGGCACCGGCTTCGGTCAAGGCGGGCAGCAGGTAACTGCGGTTAAATTTGGTGACGGGCAGCCGCTCCACTGCCGTCATCTTCATGTTTTCCAGTGCGTGCTCCATGGTAAACAGGCAGCGGATGGCGCCGTTGCCGCTGCCCCCGGCACAGGCGATGAGCATACAGGGCTTGCCCTCCAAATGGTGGTTGTGGGCGGTCTCACACCGGCGCAGGCGATCCATGAAGGATTTTAATACCTCCGTCATGTCGTGCCAGTATACAGCGGTTACCAATACAATGCCGTCGCTTTTGCATAGGGTATGGTAGAGATCCTGAAAATCATCTTCCAATACACAGCTGCCCTCTGCTTTGCACAGGCCGTAGCCGGTGCTGCAGGCAAGGCATGTGTTCACATCCATAGTGTTTAAATGGTACTCCTGATACTCCATCCCCTGTTTTTGGATGCCTTCCAATACCGCGTTTTTTGCGGATGCAGTAAGGCCGTTACCATTGGGGCTGGACCATACAATTGCGATGGACATAGTGCGCTGCTCCTTTATGATGGAAATCCTTAGAACCATTATATAATATTTCTGTGTGGGGGCAAAGGGTGCTTCTTTTCCTCTTAAGATATGGTATACTGTAACCAATGAATTACCTCAAATAAGGAGGAAACCGGATATGAAAAAACTGATCAAATCTTCCCGCATTTACAGCCACCGCGGCTTGGTGGATGGCGCCATTGTGGTGGATGGCGAGCGCGTTCTGAAGATCATGGCTAAGGATGCCATTCCTGCCGATTTTGACGGCGAAGTGGTGGATTACGGCGACAGCCGCATCATCCCCGGCATCATCGATTGCCACAACCACGGCTTTTTGGGCTGGGATGCCGACACCGTTGACCCCAATGAACTGACCATGTTTGCAAAAGGTCTTGCCAGCGTTGGCGTAACCGGCTTTTTGAGCACCAACGGCAAATGGGCCCACACCCTTGAGACCAACGCCATGACTTACGAATACATGAAGGAAAAGAAGCCCGGCGCACGGGTATTTGGCCTGCATATGGAAGGCCCCTTCATCAATCCCGATCGCCGGGGCGGCTTCAGCGATGGCGGCATGAATCCCCCTGACTTCGAATTGTGCAAAGCCTATTATGAATCCAGCAAAGGCGCCCTTAAATACATGACTTTGGCCCCTGAACTGGAAGGCAATATGGAGATCATCGATTACCTGGTGGAAAAAGGCGTCATCGTCGGCGTGGCCCACAGCAACGCAACCTACGCCCAGACGGTGGAAGCTGCCGACCACGGCCTTTCCATCGGCATCCACACCAGCAACGCCATGCGTCCCATCCATCAGCGTGAGGTCAGCGTACTGGGCGGCGTACTGCTGGATGAGCGCATCCGCTGCGAAGTCATCTCTGACTTCTACCATGTGTGCCCTGAGCTGATCACCATGATCATCAAATTAAAAGGCAAAGAAAACGTGCTCTTGGTATCCGATTCCGGCTCCATGTCCGGCGCACCTGCAGGCAAATACATGAGCTCCAGCGGGCGCCCTGTATACATCGAAAAATCCGGCCTGGTACACCTGGAGGATGGCACCATCTCCGGCAGCAGCAAATACGTGCTCTTCGGCATCGGCAACCTGGTGGAAAAACTGGGCCTGCCCATGGAAGACGTTGTCATCATGAGCTCTTTAGTCCCTGCACGGGTGCTGGGCCTGGAAGCCGACCGTGGTTCCATCAAGGAAGGCAAATATGCTGACTTTGCGGTCATCGATGACAACTACGATGCCATTGCCACCTATGTGGAAGGCAGCGTAGAGTACGATGTGAACAACAAAGAAGAGCTGATGAACCCCGAATTCAAAAAGAATCTGGTGGAACTGTTCTAACTTTTCACATAACGCCCGCTTCGGCGGGCGTTTTCTCTTTGGAAGGGATCATAAATGTTAGAAAGCCGCATCATCATTAAAAAAGCGGAACGGAAACTGCTGCTGTGTTCGGCGGGGGAGGAACCCCTTACGTTTCCCATTGCTCTTGGCAAAGACCCTGTGGGTCATAAAGAAAGGGAGGGGGATAACAAAACGCCGGAAGGTACATACTATATCTGCATCCGCAACGAAAACAGTAAGTTTTACCGTTCCCTGGGCATCAGCTACCCCAATAAGGCCGATGCTGATGCCGCCCTTCTTATGGGGAGCATCACAAAAGAGGATCATGCAAACATCCACCGCGCCCATGAAGATGGCCGTCACCCGCCCTTTGATACCCCTTTGGGCGGATCCATCTTCATCCACGGCGGGGGGACGGACGGGGATTGGACGGCGGGCTGCGTTGCCGCTGCGGATGCCGTGATGGATGTGCTGTTTTTGCACTGCCCAATCGGTACCCCGGTGACGATTTTGCCGTAATACCACCCGGGGTCAAAGGAGGCCCTATGGAACAGATCCCCCGGTATGACGCACCGATCCCCCTTGGGGATCAGGAAACGAAGCCAGTAAAGAGCATCCTTGTGGGAATGGTTTTTATGGGCATCTACGGTTTTGTGTTTGCACCCCTCATCAAACGGAATTTGCCCCAAAGCTATCTTTTATGCACATCCGCTGCGGCCATGGCTGCGGTGGTGCTCAGCAGCATGGGCAAAGGCAGGCGGTTTTATGTATACCCCGACCGCTTGGTGGAAAAGCGGCCCCTGAGGAAGGATATAGTGTACCATTTTTATACCGTTACCCAGATCAAAAAGCGGGCACTGGGGCGGTTTTCCATCCGGTTTGGGCATCGGCATTTAAAGCTGCCCAGGAATGCACAAAATGTGGGCGCGGTGTTATCCGCCATGGAACGGTACTTTTTGCATAAGGAAAACGTGGTGCCCATCAGCCTCATCCGTATTTTAAAGGAACTGCGGATGTGCGCATAAAAACAGTTGAGTTATCAAAAATAATCCTTATAATAAAACTAACTGCAGTAAAGGAGGAAGATGAATGGCAGGGTTTGGACGCAAAGCACCGGTGGATCGGGAAGGCGCTGTGGAAGTAAAATATCCTGTTAAGCTGAGGGTAGTGGCCCTGGTTCTGGTTGCCGTGGTCATGTTTTGCTATGCCCTTGTGCTGTTGGGGCAGATTCCCTTTAGCGGATTTGAGTACTTTTTGATGTCCACTTTGCTGCTCCTCACCATCGTTTTGCTGTGCTTTAGCTGCATGAACTTCTTCAATTGGCGCATCCTGGGCTACCGGGATCGTCTTTCTGCCCGGAAGTGGAACATGGATGAACGGGAATTTCTGTTTTCCGACCTGACGGGGGTGTGGAGCCCCGAAGCCATGGATGAGATGCGCATCCAGCAGGGCAGAAAGCCCGCCAAGAAGAACAAGCGGTACTGCACGCTGCTTTTTGGAAGGGACTTCATTTTGGTGCCCATGGCAAACAGCAATACCGCTGCACTGTTAAAACGGGTGCGCAGCTACTGTGAAACGGGCGGGGAAGCCCAGCGGAAGATGGGCTCCATCTTAGAGCAGGTAGAACATAGTTTGGGTGCATAAACACCGGCCCGGGCGTAATTCGCCCGGGCTTTTTCTTTGGGTTAACATGGAATAATGGCATGCATTGTGGTATTATATGGATGGTTTATTCCAATTATGGCCATTCGGTGCAGAAATAAGGGGAACAATATGTATTGTAAAAATTGCGGAGCAGAGATTGTAGGTACGGCAAAGTTTTGCAAGGGATGCGGTGCACCCATCCAGATGGCGCCCGCCGGTGCAGAACCTGAAAAAGTGCAGCAAAAGGAAGAAACCATCGTGCATCAAAGGGAGGCTGCGCCCAAACGCCCGGTGCCGAAAAAGAAAAAGAGCGGCAAAGGGAAGCTGCTGCTGATCCCCGCTGTGTTGATCATCGCGCTCGTTGTTTTTGTGATGATCCAGTTTGGCGGCATCGATGCTTTTGTTGAGGATTACTTGATGGCCCTGCAGGACAAAGGCTTTTCCTCGGTGGAACCTTTCTACCGCTGGGAATATGTAGAACAGCAAAACGCAGAAAACGCCTCAAACAAGTTTACCGAGATGTTCCAATGGGATACACTGGAGGATTACGTTTACAGCAATGATCAGTATTACCGCCATGTAGCCGGCAAGCAGGTAAAAGAGTGGAAGATCACCAGGGTGGAAAAGAACTACCTTACCGTTTTTGACCCTTCGGCAAAGGTGGAAGCCAGGGTGGCGTGCACAGGAAGCAGCAGAGAATATATTGTACAAATGTATTTGCATAAGGATGGCAGCGGTTGGTATTTAAGCAGCACAAATGCTTATTATGCGGATTAAGTGGAATTTGGTGGATCGGCCCGGGCGTCATTTGCCCGGGCTTTTTTTGCAGAAAAAAGTGTGTTTTCAAGAAAAGAAACTTAATAAAATGCCGTTGACAAACCAAAGATGGAAGAGTATTCTATAGGAGGTTAGTTGGCGCTAACTTTTTAAAAGCTTTATAGTTAGTGAATGCTAATTGGCTTTTACATAGATTTAACGAATGCTTGGTGAAATAACATGACGCTGAAAGATGCAGAAAAGGGGAAAGAGTACATCATCAAAGAGATCAACACCGATGATGAAGAACTGAATGCATTTCTTTTTTCCCTGGGATGCTACAGCGGCGAAGCCATCACGGTGGTTTCTCACTTAAAGGGCGGCTGCGTGGTATCCATTAAAGACGGCAGGTATAACATCGACAATCAGTTGGCTGAGGCCATCATCATTTAACAAAGTGGAAGCGGCTGACTGTTGTTTTTTGCAGAATGGTTAGTATAAACTAACTTGCGGGATGCTTTTCATTACGATTACATAAATGAGTCATTTTTAAAGGAGGAACCCCCAATGCGAATTGCTTTGACCGGCAACCCGAACTCCGGCAAGACGACGATGTATAACGCCTTGACCGGACGCAACGAAAAGGTTGGCAACTGGGCAGGCGTCACCGTGGACAAGAAGGAACATGCCATTAAAAAGGCATATGCAGGCAGTGAGGAACTGATCGCAGTTGACCTTCCCGGTGCGTACTCCATGTCTCCCTTTACCAGCGAAGAGAGCATCACCAGCTCTTACGTAAAGCGGGAGAACCCCGATGTGATCATCAACATCGTGGATGCCACTAACCTGAGCCGCAGTCTGTTCTTTACCACCCAGCTGCTGGAATTGGGTGTGCCCGTTGTGGTTGCCCTTAACAAGAGCGACATCAACGAAAAGAAGGACACGAAGATCGATACCGCCGCTCTGAGCCGTAAGCTTTGCTGCCCCGTTGTGAACACCGTTTCCACCTCTGCAGAAGGCTTGAAGGCCGTAGTGGATGCCGCCATCGCCCAGGCGAAGGTGCAGCAGAAGGCCCCCTATGTGCAGGAGGACATCGATTTAACGGATAAAGTCGCTGTGGAAGCTGCCGACCGCAAACGTTTTGCCTTTGTAAATGACATTGTAAAAGAGGTCGAGAGCCGCAAAGTGCTGACCAAGGAATGGAACTTCGGGGATAAGATCGATGCCGTTTTGACCAACAAATGGCTGGGCATCCCGATCTTTGCCGTTGTGATGTATCTGGTATTCCAGATCTCCCAGGTGTGGGTAGGCACCCCCATTGCCGATGAATTGGTAGCCCTTCTGGAGGGCTTCCAGGGATGGGTAGGGGAACTGCTTGTGGATGCCAGCCCCCTTCTTTCCGCTATTTTAGTGGATGGCGTCATCGGCGGCGTGGTCGCCGTTGTGGGCTTCCTGCCCCTGGTCATGGTGATGTACTTCCTCATCGCCCTTTTGGAAGACTGCGGCTATATGTCCCGTGTGGCAGTGGTGCTGGACCCCATCTTTAAGCGGGTAGGCCTTTCCGGCAAATCCGTCATCCCCTTTGTCATCACCATCGGCTGTGCGGTGCCCGGCATCATGGCCAGCCGTACCATCCGCAACGAGCGGGAGCGCCGTGCCACCGCTATGCTGGCCCCCTTTATGCCCTGCGGCGCCAAGATCCCCGTGATCGCTCTGTTTGCCGGCGCCTTCTTTGATGATGCAGGCTGGGTCAGTACTGTGATGTACCTTTCCGGCATTGTGCTCATCTTCTTAGGTGCCCTTTTGGTCAACAAGATCGCAGGGTACAAAGCCCGTAAATCCTTCTTCATCATTGAGCTGCCCGAATACAAAGTACCCTCTTTGTGGAGCGCCTTTAAATCCATGTGCAGCCGTGGCTGGGCATACATCGTAAAAGCTGCTACCATCATCCTCCTTTGCAACATGGCAGTTCAGCTGATGCAGACCTTCACCTGGAGCTTTGCCGTTGCCGAGACCGCCCAGGAATCCATCCTGGCTTCCATCGCAACGCCCTTTGCCTATGTGCTGGTGCCCATCGTGGGCGTACTTTCCTGGCAGCTGGCCGCAGCCGCTGTGACCGGCTTTATCGCAAAAGAAAACGTAGTTGGCACCCTGGCCGTTTGCTTTGTAGGCCTTGAGAACCTCATCGATACGGAAGAGCTGGCCCTGATGGCAGGCGCCGGCGCAGAAGTAGCCGGCATCATGGCCATCACCAAAGTGGCTGCTCTTGCATACCTGATGTTCAACCTGTACACTCCCCCTTGCTTTGCTGCCATCGGTGCAATGAACGCCGAAATGAAGAGCGGCAAGTGGGTATGGGGCGGCATCGCTCTGCAGCTGGCCGTGGGCTTTACCGTTGCCTACTTTGTGTACACCATCGGTACCTTAGTGACCGCACCTGAGCTTTTGAACGTAGGCGCTGCCATCGCGGGCCTCATTGCAGTGCTGGCCATGGCCGGTGTGATCATGATGCTCATCAAGCGCACCAACAGCAAGGTAAAGGCAGAATACAGCCTCAGCAGCAAAAAGATTGCTGCGTAACGACTGTGAAAGAATAGGAACATCGTATGGAAAACGTGATCATTATTGGGATCCTTGTCATCATAGCTTCGGCTGCTGCATGGTATTTACACCGCACCAAACAGCGGGGAGAGACCTGCGTTGGGTGCCCTCATGCCAAACTGTGTGCAAAAGAGGGCGGTACCTCCAATTGCAGCTGCGGCTCCAAACAGGGTCATTGATAAACAAAAAAAGGATGCGCATCAGCGCATCCTTTTTCTTATTGTTTTATTGTTCACAAACCATGATGTAATAGCTTTGGCCGCTTATGATGTTTTGTTCCACCTTTTGGGTCACAAAGCCGCACCTGCGGTAGACGGAAATGGCCCTCAGGTTAAAGGCAGCCACGGAAAGGCGGTACCTGGGGGGCGAAAGGAGCTTTTGCCCTACCTCCATGGCGATCTGCAAAAAGGAGGTGCCGATGCCCTTGCCGCATAGATCGGGCCGCAGCCCCAGGCCGATATCCAGGGCATCGGGGGTGTAGGTTGCGGCTTCATCCAGAACGGGGATCCTGGCAGAGGGGCCAAAGCAGAACAGGCCGATGAGGCCGTCTTCGTCATCCTCCACAAAAAAGTAGCTGCCATTAAGCAGGTGGCCGATGGTCTCTTTTGTAAATTGAAAGCTGTATTGTTCGTAGATGCCCGGGTATCGCCACAGGGCGATCTCCCTTGCGTGAGCTTCATCCATTTGACTGATGCGGATCATAGTACCCTCCCACCCAACTATAACAGAAGGGAGGGGAGTTTAACAGCCCCCATGCACCCGGGGCCGGCTTTTTGCGTACTTTGGTATGAAGTACTTTTAAGGAGTGATACCATGGGCGCCATTGCAGGGTTTTTGTGCCGGGATGCGATGCAGAAAGAAGATGTGTTAAAAAGCATGATGGAAGCCTTAAAGGGCCGGGGAGCTTTGGGGGAGGGCCGGTATAAAGGGGAGTTGGTCGCTTTGGGCAGTGTGCGCTGCGGCGGGGATGAAATACAGCCTATCATCAAAACCCTGGGTGGAAGGCGGCTGGCGGTGGTGTTTTCCGGCGAGCTCTATAACGCAAATGCTCTTATAAGGGAACTGGAGCAGGCGGGGGAACGGCTTGTGATGAAATCCTGCGCCGAGATTGTGCTGCACAGCTATCTTTTGTGGGGGGATGGGTTCGTAAAGCGGCTGAATGGGGTGTTTGCCTTTGCCATTACCGATGGCACCATGGTGTATTTAGCAAGGGATCCGCTGGGGGTGCAGCCGCTGTTTTACCACCGCTACCATGGGCAGCTGGCCTTTGCATCCCAGATCCGTGCGCTGCTGCAGTACCCCGGTGTGAGCACTGTGGTAGATGAATCCGGCGTGGGGGAGATCATGGCGGTGCTGCCCGCCCGCACTCCAGGCTGCGGCATCTTCCGGGATGTAAATGAGCTGCTGCCCGGCCATTATATGATCTTTGATGGCAGGCGGGCGGCAGTGGAACGGTATTGGCAGATCACCCCCCGCCCCCATACCGAAAGCTATGAGGATACCCTTTATCATGTACGGCACCTGCTGCAAAACAGCATTTTGGCCCAGGCGGGGGAGGGGGAGTACGGGTGCATGCTCTCCGGCGGGCTGGATTCCAGCATCATCACCGGGGTATTGGCAAAGCATCTCTTACGGGAGGAACGGCAGCTCAGGACCTATAGCGTGGATTACGAGGGCAACGGGCAGCATTTTCAAAAAAACCTCTTTCAGCCGGAGCGGGATGAAGCGTTTGCAGAACTGATGGTGACGGAATCCAAAACGGATCACCGGAATTGCATTCTTTCCATCGATGCGTTAAGCCATGCGCTGCTCCCCGCCATGGAGATGCGGGATCTGCCCGGTATGGCGGATATCGATGCATCCCTCTACCTGTTTTTAAAGGAGATCGGCAAAACTGATGCCGTGGTGCTAAGCGGGGAGTGCGCTGATGAGATCTTTGGCGGGTACCCCTGGTTTTATCGGGAAGACCTGCGCCAAACGGGGCTCTTCCCCTGGAGCCGGGATCTAAGCTACCGGGAAAGCTTTTTAAAGGTGGATCTGAATGTTGATCTGAAGGAGCATATCGCTAGCAGGTACCAAAGCTTTATGGAGCAGCTGCCCCCTTACCATGGCGCTGAGGAGGAACGGGAGATGTTTGAGCTGTTTTCCTTAAACCTCAGCTACTTTGGCGCCAATCTGCTGGAGCGGACGGAGCGCATGAGCAGCCACAGCGGTGTAAAGGTGCGGATGCCCTTTGCGGACGCAGAGCTCATCCAATACGTTTTTTCCATCCCTTGGGGGATGAAGTACAAAAACGGCAGGGAAAAGGGGCTTTTAAGGGATGCCATGAAGGAGTTTGTGCCCACAGCCATCTATGAGCGGAAAAAGAGCCCCTACCCCAAAACTTATCACCCCCAATACGGGGAATTGATGAGAAGGCGCTTAAAGGAGATCGCATCGGATGAGGATGCACCCATCTATGCCCTGGTGGAGCGGCGGGCGCTGCAGGATCTTTTATACGGCACTGTGAACCGGCCCTGGTTTGGCCAGTTGATGGCAGGGCCCCAGCTGATGGCATATTTGATCCAGCTCAACGGCTGGCTGAAAACCTATCAAGTAAAAATACGGCTGTAAAAGAGGGGAGCTAGGCTCCCTCCTTTTTTGCTTCCCCGGCGTGCATGGAAAGGAGCGTGCCTTGGGCATACTGCAAAAGTAAGGAGGGATGGCATGCTCATCAGCCTGATTCGATCGGGAATACTTTATATCACGGTGGTGGTGTTTATGCGTTTGATGGGCAAACGGCAGATCAGCCAGATGCAGCCCTTTGAGCTGGTGATCACCATCATGGTGGCGGATCTGGTGACGGGGCCCATGGAAAACATGGGGGTACCGCTCATAGAAGGGATCATCCCGCTCATCGCCCTGCTGGTGCTCCATGGAGTGATGGACCTGTTATGCCAAAAGAGCAAATGGATGAGAAAAATCATCTGCGGCAGCCCCAGTGTGCTGATAAAAGACGGGGTGCTCAATGAAAAAGAACTAAAGAAACTGAGCATCAACATGAGTGACCTCATGGAAAACCTGCGCAACAAAGGCTATGGGAATATTGAGGAGATCATGTACTGCGTGTTAGAGACCAACGGCACCATCAGCGTGCTGCCCAAAGCATCGGCCCGGGCGGCAACCACATCGGAAGCGGGCATCGTGGGCAAAGACCCATCCTTGCGGTATACCGTAGTCTATGAAGGGAAGGCGGATGAAGAGAATCTGCAGCTGATGGGGGCATCGGCACAGCAGCTAAATGAAAACCTGAAGGCCCTGGGGTTTGGCGGCATTGAGGATATATACGCCGCAATGATGGACGGGCATGATCACTTGTTTATTCAGCAGGCAAAAACAGGCAAAACCTGCTTTGCACAATTCAAAAGGAGGAGTCAATGAAAAAACTATTGTTTGCCGCCGGGATGCTTTTGGGTTTCATCAGCTTTGCGCTGTTGTGGCAAAAGGGTGTACAGACCCAGGCGGAGGAGATGGCATCCCAATGCAAAAAAGCGGCCCATGCCCTTTTAAATGAGGATGGAGAAAGGGCCCTTCATGCCATAGAGGAATGCGAAGCCCGGTTCCATAAGGTAAAAAGCAGCTGGACGGTGATGATGGATCACGAAATTGTGGATGAGATGGAAGAAAGCCTTGTAAAAGCAAAGAGCTTTTGCACCATGGGGGACTATACCCGCTGCTACAGCGAGATCCTCTCTTTGCGCCATCGGTTGTATGAAATACCCAAGCGATATGAGATAACGGCGGGGAATATCCTGTAAGGGGAGAAAAGGTTGAAAAATCATCAGTTCTGTGTCACAATAAACTATAATTCTGTAACGAATCGGATGCGAAGGTGATAGTGTGAACAGGCGTAACAGCACAAGAAGCAGCGCAAAACGCAGCCAGCCCCAGCGCGGTAAGGCTGTCAATCAGGCAAAAAAGAGTAAGGCAGGCGGCAGCGGCGGCTGGTTCAAACGGAACTGGAAGCGGCTTGTAGCCGGGCTTTGCCTTGTTTTGATCGTGGGTTTGGCATGGCTTGCTGTGTATTTTAAGGATATTTATAATCCGGAAAACCTGTTTAATACGAACCCCGAGCCCACACCCTCTGATGAGATCAGCGATTACGACATCTTGCTCGATCAGGCGGATATGGACTTTTTGAAGAACCGCGTCAACATTTTGCTGCTGGGCATCGATAGAAATGCGGCGAGGTCCCAAACGGCGGATCTTTTTAGAACGGATACCATGATGCTGTGCACCATCAACTTTGAAACCAAGAAGGTGGATATCATCAGCATCCCCCGGGATAGCTATGTGCACATTGCTAACGGCGGCAAGAGCAAGATCAACGCGGCATTCCCCTTTGGCGGCGGCTTAAAGGGCAAAGGTTTTGAAAACACCATGAACACTGTAGAGCGCCTGTGCGGCGGCATCCCGGTGGATTACTACGCCTGTGTGGATATGACGGGCCTTTACACCATTGTGGAAGGCATCGGAGGTGTGGACGTGAATGTGGAAGCACCCTATGTCCATTATTCCTTTGAAAAATCCCACAATAACTGCGGGACCCAGCATGAAGTAGGTGTTCAGCATCTGGATGGCTACCACTTCTTGTGCTATGTGCGTCAGCGCAAGGGCAGCAGTGATTTAGCCCGTGCCGGTAGGCAGCAGCGCGCTATCGTGGATGTGGTAAAGCAGTTGAAAGAAAAAGACTTACTGACCCAGGCTACCACCCTTTATAACACCTTTAGCAGTAGCATATATACCAATCTGCAGCTGAACCAGCTGGCAGCTTTGGCCGTGTTTGCTATGGATCTTGATATGGATACCTCCATTAAGACCCATACGGTGCCCGGTGATTTCCTGAACCTGAAAAACGGCAAAACCTCCATCAGCTACTGGGGCATCGCCCAGGGTTCCTGGAAGGCTATGGTGAAGGAGATCTTTGGGGTCAACATCAGCGTGGATATGTCCATGGATGTTTCCGTCATCAAAAAGCAGTTGCAGGAAAGCCAGAAATCCCTGCTGGCTGCCCTGGAAAGTGCCAATAACGCTATCAGCAGCGCAAACAGCACGTTAAGCAGCCTTGGGGCCTACATGACCGCAGAGGAAAAGAGCAAGCTGCAGGATGCCATCTCTGCCTGCAACAGCGCGGTAGACGGTGAGATCGAAACGGAAGTGAAGGCGGCTACCAGTGAACTCAACAGCGTGGTCAGCAGTGTGACAAGCGCTGCTCAGCCCCGCAAGAACACCGTTGATAACGGCAAAAACGCCCTCAGCAATGCCAACAGCAAGCTGAGCCAGTACAGAAGCGTCATGACGGCGGCGGAGATCAGCCAGTGTGAAAGCGCCATTGCCGCTTTAAACACCGCTGTAAACAGTGCTGATGTGACCGCCATCCAGAATGCACTGCCCGGCGTCAATGCCTTAAACACCTTGTTTAACGATTGTGCCGGCCGCGGCGGTGGTGGCGGTGGCACCGAGCCCACCCCTGGCCCCGGTACGGATCCCGATCCTACCCCTGTGCCCAGCACGGACCCCGACCCCGGCAGCGGCGTGGATGATCTTGGCGGCTCCGGCACGGAATGAGTTTACCCTTAAAGGAATGATTTGATGATTACGGTTAAAGAGGTCAAAACCAATAAAGAATTAAAGGAATTTGTGAAATTCCCCAACACTCTTTATGAAGACAACCCCTGCTATGTGCCCTTTTTGATCTCAGATGAGATCGGCAACCTGCGTAAGGATAAAAACCCCGCCTTTGCTTTTTGCGATGCCAAATACTTTATGGCTTATAAAGATGGCAAGCCTGCCGGCCGTGTTGCCGCGATTTTAAGCAAGGAATCCAACAAAAAGTGGGGGACCAAGCGCCTGCGCTTTTCCCGCATCGATTTCATCGATGATCAAGAGGTCTCCGGTGCGCTGTTAAAAGCGGTGGAAGATTGGGCGAAGGAACTGGGGATGGAGGAAGTCCACGGTCCCATCGGCTTTACGGATATGGACCAGGAGGGTATGCTGATCGAGGGCTTTGACCGGGAAGACATGTTCATCACCATCTACAATGCCCCTTATTATAAAGAGCATATGGCGGCCCACGGCTACGAAAAAGATGTGGACTGGGTGGAATACCGCATCACCATCCCCAAAGAGAAGGATAACAAGATCGACCGCCTGGCCCAGATGGTCATCAAACGGAACAACTTAAAGGTGTTCCAGCCTAAATCCATGAAGGACATCCGCCCGGTGATCAAACCGGTGTTTAAGCTGTTAAACGAAGCTTACACCCATCTGTACGGCACGGTGGAACTGACCCCTGAGTTGATCAACAAGTACTACAGCCAGTTTGTCACCATGGTCAACCCCAAATACATCTCCGGCGTGTATGATCAGGAGGATAACCTCCTTGCCATCGGCATTGTCATCCCCAGCATGGGCGCTGCCGTAAAGAAGAGCAAAGGCAAGCTCTTCCCCTTAGGGTGGGCCCGTGTGCTTAAGGCTACCCGCCAGAAAAACGGTGTGCTGGATCTGCTGCTGGTGGCGGTGGATCCCCGTTACCAGGGCAAGGGCCTCAACGCCATTTTGATGAACCAGATGATCAAAGCCGCCATCGAAGATGGTATGACCTATGCCGAGACCGGCCCCGAGCTTGAGACCAACGAGAAGGTGCAGGCATTGTGGCGGTTCTTTGAAACGGAACAGCACAGGCGCCGCCGCTGCTGGATCAAAAAAATCTGATTGGGCCAATGGCCCGTTTGATGGCCGCCCATTTGGTGCGGCCATGCCTATCTAAGGAGGAGAATCCTTTGGTTGAGCAAAGTGTAGCAAAATTTGTAGAGGTCCTTGGCAGCAAAGAGCCGGTGCCCGGCGGCGGCGGTGCCGCAGCCTTGGCAGGTGCTTTGGGCGCTGCCCTGGGTGCCATGGCGGCATCCCTTACGGTGGGCAAAAAGAAGTTTGCCCACGCAGAGGGGGAACTGCGCACCGCCATAGAAGAATTAAACGGCATCAGCAAGCGGTATCTGGAATTGGCGGAAGAGGACGCCAAAGCCTTTTTACCCTTAAGTAAGGTATACGGAATGCCCAAGGGGACGGATGAGGAGCAGAAGGCCCGTGCCGCTGCCATGGAAGAGGCCCTTAACGTGGCCATCCAGCCCCCTTACAACATGGTGCGCCTGTGCCGCCAATGTACCGATGTGCTGGAGCGGATCGAACGGAATATCTCCGCCCTTGTCATCAGCGATTTAGGATGTGCGGCCTCTTTGACCATTGCCTGTGTGGATTGTGCGGTGCTGAATGTGTTTGTCAACGCCAAGATGATGGCGGATGAAGCGGCCAGCATGCGTATCATGGATGAGACCCGGGCCATCTGTGCCGATGTGCGGGAACGGATGGGCAGAGTTTACCGGAAGGTGGAGGGTGACTTATGCCGCAAGTATTAAAAGGCGCTGCCGTGGCAAAGGCCATCCGGGAAGGGTGCAAAGAGAAAACCCAGACTTTTGTGGAGCGGGGCATTTTGCCCACCTTGTGCATCATGCGGGTGGGGGAAAAGTCTGACGATATCTTTTACGAAGAAAGCGCCATGAAAAAGTGCGCTGCTGTGGGCATCAGGGTGATCCATAAGGTGATACCCGAAACGGCAGATACCACCGAGATGCTTAACGAGATCTGGAAGGTAAACGAGGATGATGGCATCCACGGGCTGCTTTTGCTGCGGCCCCTGCCCAAACATATGGATGAAAAGGGCATCATTGCAGCACTGAAACGGGAAAAAGATGTGGACTGCATGGTGGATGAAAACCTGTATGCTGTGCTCTGCGGGGATGAACGGGGCTTTGTACCCTGTACCCCCCAGGCTGTGGTACGGCTGATGGAGCATTACGGCATCCAACCGGAAGGGAAGGAAGCCGTTGTGATCGGGCGCAGCACCGTTGTGGGCAAGCCCCTCGGCATGATGCTGTTAAAGCGCAATGCCACCGTTACCTACTGCCACACCAGGACGAAGGATATCCGCGCCGTCTGCAAACGGGCCGATGTGCTGATCTGCGCCGCCGGAAAAGCCAAAATGGTGGATGCATCCTTTGTAAAAGAGGGTGCGGTGGTCATCGATGTGGGCATCAATACTGATGAAAACGGCAAGATGGTAGGGGATGCGGATACCGATGATGTTTTGAAAAAAGCAAGTGCTGTGACTCCGGTGCCCGGCGGCATCGGATCCATCACCAGCTGGCTGCTCATCGAGCATGTGCTAAAGGCCTGTGAAGCGCAGACGAAATAAAGGAGAAGGAAATGGAACGATACGATGACCTTGTAAAAGAGATCTCCCTTTGCAGGGGCTGTGTGCTGTGTGAAGAGCGCAATATGGCTGTGGCCGGCAGCGGGAACATCCATGCGGATCTGATGCTCATTGGCGAAGGACCCGGTGCGGAAGAGGATAAAAACGGCGTACCCTTTGTGGGGGCCGCCGGGCGTTTATTAACGGATATGCTGGATGCGGTGGACATCGACCGTAATAAGCTTTATGTGACCAACATCGTCAAATGCCGTCCGCCCAAAAACCGCACCCCCAAGGATGACGAGGCTGCGGCCTGTTTGCCCTTTTTAAAGCGGCAGATCGAACTCATCGACCCGAAGGTGATCTTACTGCTGGGGGCAACTGCCCTGCGCTACATGCTTTCCCCCGATCTGCGCATCACCAAAACCCGGGGTACCTGGCATGAGGTAAACGGCAGGTGGATCATGCCCACATTCCATCCGGCAGCCTTGCTGCGGGACCCCCGCAAAAAGGTGGATTCTTTTGAAGATATGGTAGCTTTAAGACGAAAAATCAAAGAATTAAAACTGGATATTTAAGAATGTGAATATCTTGAAATATTTTTGTAATATGTAAAAACGGCGGAAATTCAGTGGTTTCCGCTGTTTTTCTTTTGTTTTCTCTTGTTTTTAAAGTTTGACAAAAAAGTAAGATATGGAGTAAAATTGTCACGGATCAAAAGTGAGAGAGTGTCTCTTTTCTTAGGAGGATAATGTGAAGAAGCGTTTGTTGACAATGGCAGCCGTGCTTATGGCTATTCTGACCCTCAGCACCTTGCCCTTGAACTATGCTCTGGCAGAAAATAATAACGCCACCAGCGATGCTTTGGCTACGGAGCTTACCGCCGGCAACCTGTTTTTGTTCCCCGATGACCAAAGCGTCATCGGTGATGAAGAGAGCGCTGCATCCGCTGCGGAAGATGCCGATGTAAAATCCGCCAAAGTACGGGTGGATGGCCTGAACGTCCGTGTGGAGCCCAATAAGAATTCCGAATCCCTGTTCCAGCTGCACAGCAGTGAATCCGTTGCCATTTTGGAAGATAACGTGGAAGGCTGGACCAAGATCAGCTATGGCATCATTGAAGGCTATGCCGTGACCAGCAGCCTGTTCTTCGTGACGGAAAAGGGCTACAACGGTACCGTATGGAAGGACAAAGTATCCGTAAAAGAGGCTGCAGAGGCCGATGCAAAGGAAGTTACCACTTTGGCAGCCGGCAACGGCATCCAGGTGCTGGATTTCGAAAACGGCTATTATAAAGTGACTTACGATGGCAAAACCGGCTATGCCCTGCCGGAACACATCACTTTGGATGGTACCTTTACTGCCGAAGCCGCTACCCGTTACTTAAAGGCCGGCATGGAAGGTGCGGCCGTAACCAAAATGCAGAAGGAATTGAAGCGCCGCAACTTTATGACTGCCAGCGCCACCGGCCTTTACGGCGATGCTTCCGTTGCAGCCATTAAAGCATTCCAGAAGGCAGCCAAGATCAGCCAGACCGGCCATGCCGATGCTGCTACCTTAAAGCTCCTTTACGGCAACAACAATATTAAGAAGAAGGTGACCACCAGTTCTTCTTCCAGTTCCTCTTCTTCCGGCAGCTCCAGCAGCAACAAGGTGACCCCCACCCAGGTAAAGGGCAAGGTCATCCTGGCGGATTGGAAAGTGGTAAACGGCATCATCCCCCGTGGCAGCACCTCTTTGACCATTGTAGACGTGCGCACCGGCATCACCTTTAGAGCCAAACGTAAGGGCGGCACCCTCCATATGGATACCGAGCCCTTGACCGCAGCCGATACCGCTAACCTGAAAAAGGCCTACGGCGGCAAGTTCAGCTGGGCGCGTCGTCCCGTCTGGGTGGTTTACAACGGCAAGTACTATGCAGCATCCATGAACGGTATGCCCCATGCCGATTGGACCATCACCAACAACAACTTTAACGGCCATATCTGCGTCCACTTCTTAAACAGCCAGACTCATGCAGAGCCCGGCGTCAGCCAGAAGGTGGATTCCGCCCACCAGGCCTGCATAAGGGAAGCCTTTAACGCAGCAAAATAAAAAAGAACAAAAGCCCCGCTTAGGGGCTTTTTCTTTTTATGCGGATGCTTTCCCCCCGCGGCCCCATGGGCTATAATAACAAAAAAGGAGGGATGAGCATGAGGCTGATCCACTGTGCAGATATCCATATTGGGGCGGGCCGGGCTGACGGCCGCGAAAAAGACTTTGCATTGGCCTTTTTGCACATTGCTCAGCTTGCCATCGACCACCATGCCGATGCGTGCCTCATCGCGGGGGATCTGTTTGATCGGCGGGAGATCAACCCCCGTGCTTTAAGCGAAGCCACTGAGGTACTTTTAAAGCTGAAGGAAGCGGGCATCGCTGTATATGCCATCGAGGGCAACCATGATAAAGCTTTATATGTGGACCGGGAATCCTGGATGGATTATCTGGATCATCAGCAGCTCATCTGCCTGCTGCGCAGGCCGGAGGGGGAATCCCTCTATGTTTTAAAAGAGGATGGAGGCAATGTGGCCTTTCACGATGGTTTGCGCATCGTGGGGCTGCCCTATGCCGGTACCCGCACCAAAGAGCTGGTGCAGCGTTTGATAGAAGAACTGCCCCCCTATGATGGCCCCACCATCGCCATGCTCCACTGCCCGGTGGGGGCGCAGATGGCCATGGATAATGCCTATCTGCCATCCAACGTGGTGGAGGCCCTGGGCGAAAAGGTGGAGTACATCGCCTTGGGGCACATCCATACGGCGTACAGCCTTAGCGGCATCGCCTTTAACCCCGGTGCGCCGGAAAGCGTGCGTATGGATGAAGCCATCGGCAAAGAGAAGGGGGTCTATCTTGTTGACGTCACGGCAGATGGCTGCAGGGCAGAGCATATTGCCGTAAACAGGCGGCACAGCGTGCGCATCAGTGTGGAACTGAATGAGGAGATGGATGCATCCGCTGCCCACAGCGCCATTTGTGACGCCATGGAAAAGGGCGCTACGGCAGGGTGTTTGATGAGCCTTATCGTCACAGGATCCATCGCCTTTTCAGGGGATTTGCTAGAAACAGAGCGCATCCGTGCTTACGGAAAAGAGCTGCAGCTGGGTGCGTTGGATGTGCAGCTGCGCTTAAGCAGCGTGCAGGGGCATAAGGATGTCAGCATGGATATGGCTGCGCTGGAACGGCAGGTCATTGAAGAACTGTGGAACGACAGGGGCATGGATGGTGCGCGGCTGGTGGACATCACGCTGCAGCTGAAAGAGCGCATCCTATACCGGGACCCCGATGCCATCGAGGAGATCGCCCTTGATGTGGAACGGTTGATGGAGGAGGAACTGCTGTGATCATCGAAAAGCTTCGGTTAGTCAATGTAAAAAGCTATTCTGACAGCACCATCGACTTTGCTCCGGGCATCAACTTGATCTGCGGGGATAACGGTGCAGGCAAAAGCACCATCATCGAGGCCATCGGTTATGCCCTGTTTGGGGTGCTGCCCCCCATGAACAAGGAAGAATTCATCCGCACCGGGCAGCGCAGTTGTACGGTGCAGGTGTGGTTTTTGAACGGTGGGCATCGATACATGGTGGAGCGCACCATGCGTGCGACCGGCAATGAACGGTGGATCGTTTTTGAAAACGATGCTCAGCTTGATCTGCACAACCGTGCGGATGTGATGCCCTTTTTGCGGGATGCCATGGGCATTGGCAAGGGGGTACAGAGCGAAAAGCTGTTTTCCCAGATGATCGCCATCGGTCAAAATGAGTTTTTAGCGCCCTTTTTGCTGCCCCCCGCCCGCAGAACGGCGGAGTTCAACAGCATTTTGGGGGTGGAATCCTACCGTAAGGCGGGGGATGCCCTGCTGCCCAGCCAGCGGGTGCTGGAGGATGGCGAAAACAAGATCCTCCTTAAGATGGCGCCCCTTGCCTATAGTTATGAGCATTTAGCCGAGCTGGAAGGGGAGTACCAAAACCGGGTGCAGGGGGAACGGGAAGCAAAAGCAGCTTGGTCTGCAGCGGTAACCTATGCCGAAACCATGGAGCAGCTCCAGGCTGCCATGCACCAAAGGGCTATTTTGGAAGAGCAACAAACAGCTCTTTTTAACCGCCTGGCCGAGCTTACAAAAGGGGAAGGGGATCTTGAAAGGCTGCAAAACGCCTATGAGGAATACACCGCCCTTGAATGCACCATCGGTACCCTGGGGGAAGAATTAAAGCTGCGCTCCGCCAAAGTGAAGGAGCTGCAGAAAACCGCAAAGCTGTATGAAGAGGCCATGGCCCGCATCCAAACAGAGACGGAGCGTTTTACCTGGCAGCAGCAGGCGCATCAAGAAGATGCGCAAACATGGCAAGAGGCCCAGCTGCAGCATCGGGCGGCTTATGAAGAAGCGCTGTGTGAGCTAACTGCCCATAAGGAAGATGGGCAGACAGCCCAGGCTGTATATTCCGCTGCAGAAAACCGGCTGGAGCAGGCCCAATTGCTGCTGCGATCTGCCAGCCGTGTGATGGATCACTTTAGCCGTATGGAAAAGGCGAGACTGGTGATCAGCACAAAAGAAGCCCTTTTGCAAAAGCAGCGGGAGCTAAACGAGCAGGAAGCAGAGCGCACAGGCTATCGTGAAGCCATCCGCAAACTGGAAGCGGATTGTTTACAGCTAAAAGAACGGATGGAATATTTGAAAACCGGTATGGAGGAAATGGCCTGCGGCCGATGCCCCATCGCCGGTGTAGCATGCCCCTTGGGGGAAGAAAACGCCGGGGAAGTGTGCACGGAACGCATTGGGCAGCTGAAGGAGACCATTGCAGAAAAACAAGCGGAGATGGGCAGACTGCAGCATCTTTTGACGGATGATTTTGCACAGGAATGCAACGCCCACCGATTAGCCATGGTGCAGTTGGCCCAGAACGAAGTCATCTACCGGGAGGAGGCCGAGGCTCTGGAGGCCCTTTTACAGGGGCAGCGGCAGTATGTGACCAATGCCGAAACAGAGAAACTGGAATGGTACCTGGACCATTTAAAAGATCGTGAGATGGAAAGCTACCTTACCTGGGCGGAAGGCGTTGTGAATCATTACCGCAAGGATGCCGAGCAGGCCGAGGCCGCTTACCGCGACGCACACAGCCGTATCACTGCTTTGGAGCAGGAGATGCAGCGGGAAGAAAAAGAGCTTATGAAACTGAAGCAGGAAGGGGAAAAGCTTAAACAGCAGCAGCGCCAGCTGACGCTCCTTGAGGAACGCATTGCTGCCTTTACTGCCAAGGCCCAAAGCCTGGGGTATGAAAGGGATGCCCTGCCCCAAGCCCAACGGGAATATGAAGAGGGGCTAAGTTTACAGCAAACGTCTTTAATCAAGATGCAGCAGCTGCGGCCAAGCTATGATGCTTTTCTTCAGCTGAGCCATCAGCAGAAGGAAAAGGAGCAGGCAGCCGCTCAGCTGGAGCACTGTAAAAAAGAGTTGGCCGAATTGGCCCAGCAATGTGAGCAGCTGCAGCTGCAAACGGAGGCCATGGGCCAATTGGCTCAGGATGCAAAAGAAGCCAGGCGCCTGGTGGAAGAGCGTGCCCAGGCCATGGGTAAAGCGGAAAGCGGCCGTATGGCTGCCAAGGCTGCCTATGAAACGGCCCGAGGCGAGGCTGCGTTGTATGAGGAATATGGCGTAAAGCTGAAAAAGAAGCAGGCAGCCATAGAACGGATGAAAGACATCCGGGAGGTATTAAAGCAGGCCGGCGGACCCATGGCCGCTGCCATCCGCCAAAAGGTTTCTGCCCTGGCGGCGGATACCTACCGTACCGTTTCCGGCGAGGGGGGAAGCCTTGTTTGGGAGGAAAACTTTGATATCCGCCTTAGCGATCAGTTTGATGGCAGCCTTAGGAGCAGGCGGTTCCACCAGCTTTCCGGGGGGGAAAAGATGACGGCGGCCCTGGCGGTGCGCCTGGCCCTCATTGAGACCTTCAGCAACCTTTCGTTGGCGTTTTTTGATGAGCCCACCAGCAACCTGGATGCCGGCCGCCGGGTACGTTTAGGAGAGATGATCCCCCGGGCGGTAAAAGGCTTTGATCAGCTGTTTTTCATCAGCCATGATGATACCTTCTACAGCATCACGGAAAATGTCATCTTTTTGGAAAAGACCCCTCAGGGGACTCATGTGCGTGGATGATCGTTTGCGCCACGGTGCCAATTATGAGGTTTTGTGGTAGAATAAGAGCATCTTAGCAAAGGAAGGATACAAATGAAAAAATCAACGGCCTTTTTATTGGCCTTTGCCTGTTTGCTCATCGGCTGTTTTGGCAGCTATGTGATATTAACTGAGTTTTTGCCCGTTTCCGGCCCGGAAGCCGCCCAAAGCGTCAGTGAGGGGCTGGATGAGATCTACCAGTATTTGAACCACGAATACTATCAGGAGGTGGACCTCGGGCCCATCAACGAAGGTGCCTATAAAGGTGCCGTCACCGCCCTTGGCGACCCCTATTCCGAATACATGACCAAAGCGGAATATGAGGATATGATGGTCAATGAATCCGGTGATTACAGCGGCATCGGCGTTACGGTCTCCATCGATGTGACCACCGGCTACCCCTATGCCGTTGTGGTGCACAAAGGTGCTCCGGCTGAAAAGGCCGGCGTCCAGGTAGGGGATATCTTTATGGCTATGGATGGGGAACCCATCGATATCACCAAAAGCCTGAACCAGATGGCCATGGAACTGCGGGGCGAAGAGGGCAGCGTGGTAACGGTAACGGTATACCGTGACGGCACCACTTTGGACATCCCCATCACCCGGGGCCATGTGGTCATCGATAAGGTGGAATACCGATTGCTGGAGGATGGCCTGGGGTACATCAAAATTACGGAATTCTACGGCAATGTCATTGAAAAGATTAACGAAGCCTCTGATTATATGGAAGAACAC
>SVGV01000007.1 GCA_015056185.1 Clostridiales bacterium
CGATAAATTCATCGAGCTTACCGGCAAAAAGCCCGGTTACCTCCATGGCCACTCCATCTCTCCCGAAACCTATAACGAAGCCATCATGGCCCTTAGTGAAGAGACCGGCGTGCCCTATTCCATGGATATCTTTAAAAAGGTGGGCGTTGCCCAGCCTTTGATGGGCCTTGGCAACAACACCGCCAGCAAGAGCAAAGTGTTTGACCCCATGGCTCAGATCAACAAAGACCCCGAGGGCATCTTCTGGGAGAACCGTGAGGAGCTCTTAAAGCATGAGTATGTTGGCGTTATCGCCCATACCGGCTTCCTCGATGCTGCTCTGTTTGATCTCACCAGCCTTTCCATCGAGCGTGTGCGGGATCATCAGACCATGACCAGCAAGCGCATCCTGGACTGGGTCAAAGAAAACAATGTAGAGATCATCACCTATTATGATCTCGTAAAAGCCCTGTAAAAATGCAAGGGATGCACTTATGTGCATCCCTTTCTTTATGCTATAATACATACACTGTGAATCGATTTAAAGGAGGAACCCATTATGAAACTGCTGACCCAGGCCGATGATTATGGCTTTACCAGAGGCGTGACCGCAGGTATCGTAGACGCCATTGAAAACGGCATGCTTAGAAACACCGGTATGTTCACCAACATGCCCAGCTGCGTGCCCGCTGCCGCACTCGCTAAAAAATACCCCCATGTATGCTTCGGCATCGACTTCAACCTGGTCTCCGGCCCCAGCTGTGCGGACCCCAAACTGATCCCCCACCTGGTGGATGAGAACGGCGAATTCATCCGTTCCTCCGTGCGCATTAAGGATCCCCGTTGGCAGACGGAAGAAGGCCGCCGCGAGATGTTCCCCCAGGATGAAGTGGATATCGAGATCCAGGCTCAGTACGATAAGTACGTAGAGCTCATGGGCCACAAGCCCGGCTACCTCCACGGCCATTCCATCTCTCCCGAAACCTATTTGGCAGCCATCAGCCGCGTTGCCCATGAAAATGATGTGCCCTATAGTAACGAGATCTGCGCTACCCTGGGCGTAAGCAACCCCCTCTTTGGCCTTGGCGATAACACCGCCAGCAAAAAGAAGGTGTTTGACCCCATGGCCCAGATCAACAAAGACCCCGAAGGCATCTTCTGGGAGCATCGGGATGAGCTCTTAAAGTATGATTACGTCCGTGTTGGCGGCCACTGCGGCTTTGTGGATGCTGCCCTCTTCGGCCTGACCAGCCTTTCCATCGAGCGTGTACGGGATCATCAGACCATGACCAGCAAGCGCATCATGGCATGGCTTGAAGAAAACAACGTAGAACTCATCACCTATTATGATCTGGTAAAAGACTTAAAAGGCGAATAATGGTTAACAAAAGGGGGAGGCATCGTGCTTCCCCCTTTTTCTTTCCAAATTAGAATCAAGACAAAATCGATTGACATTAAAAGCCCAATCACCTATCATAAAAGCGGATAGATTTTATCCGATTAGAGGGGAGCCGGCCCAATAGGGTCTGGTTCCCCTTATCTTTTTAAAACTATGGTGGAGCGCAGCACCATGGGAATAAACTTAAAGGAGAAAAACATGAAGTACACCAGCTTAGGACGTACCGGCATGCAGGTCAGCCGCCTGTGCTTAGGTACCATGAACTTCGGTCAGAACACCGATGAAAAGGAAGCCTTCCGTATTATGGACGCCGCTTTGGATGCAGGCATCAACTATTTTGATACCAGCAACAACTACGGCGGGGGAGACCGCTGCAACTTCGGCCTTTCTGAAGAGATCATCGGCCGTTGGTTTAAACAGGGCGGCAACCGCCGTGAGCGCACCATCATCGCTACCAAAGTCTACTTCCGTATGGGTGACCCCAATGACGGCCCCAACGATGCCGTAGGGCTCAGCGCATACAAGATCCGCCGCCACATCGAAGGCTCTTTGCGCCGTTTGCAGACGGACCACATCGAGCTTTATCAGATGCACCACATCGACCGCCGCGTCAGCTGGCTGGAGCTGTGGGGCGCCTTTACCGACCTTGTCAGCCAGGGCAAGGTGGTTTACATGGGCTCCAGCAACTTCGCCGGTCGGGACCTCGTCCGTGCACAGTACGAAGCCAAAAAGTTCCCCTTCCTGGGTCTGGTGACGGAGCAGCACCGTTACAACCTCCTTTGCCGTCTGCCTGAATTGGAAGTTCTGCCCGCTGCCTTGGAAGAAGGCATCGGCGTTGTGCCCTACAGCCCCCTTTCCGGCGGTCTCTTGACCGAAAACGCCCTCAGTATGCAAAACACCGTCCGCACCAAGATGGCCATGGAACGCTTTGGCGGTGCCAAGTTCATCCCCAAACTGGAGGCCTTCCGTGACCTGTGCCAGGAGCTGGGCGAGACCCAGTCCAACGTGGCCCTGGCATGGCATCTGAAGAACCCCGCCATCACCGCACCCATCATGGGCTGCCGTACGGTGGAGCACCTCAATAACGCTCTGCGCGCGGTAGAGATCGACCTCAGCGACGAAGTGATGAAGAAGCTGGATGAGATCTTCCCCGGCCCCGGCGGCAGCGCCCCCGAGGCATATTCCTGGTAAACCGTAAAATAAGGGGGGAGCATTCCTGCTTCCCCCTTATTTGATTTAGAAAACCCGTAGAAAAAAGTACAGAAAACCGTAAAAAGACTCTTGCATTTATAAAAATATGATTGTATACTAAGTAAGCGCTTGGCGGCGTAGCTCAGTTGGCTAGAGCATTCGGTTCATACCCGGAGTGTCGTAGGTTCGAGTCCCACCGCCGCTACCAAATAAAAAAAGCACCCATGAGGGTGCTTTTTTTATTTGGTATGTGGTATCGCAGGAATGGAACGGCGCAGCCGGTGAGATGGCCGCCGCAGCGGCCATGCAAAGCGCCCCCGCACGAAGTGCGGTCTAGGCGCGGAGAAGTCCCACCGCCGCTACCAAGCAAAAAGCACCCATGAGGGTGCTTTTTTATTTGTCTGTGTTATGATGTACAAAACAGCTTTTGTGGAGGCCGCTATGGCATTCGATTTTAAAAAAGCGTATAAAGAGCTTTACCTGCCAAAGAATCAACCTGCGATCGTCAATGTTGAAAGGGCGAATTACATCGGTATCACGGGCATGGGGGACCCCAACGAAGAAGGGGGAGCCTATCAAAAGGCCATCAGCGTGCTTTATGCCGTGGCTTACACCTTAAAAATGAGCTATAAAACCGATTACCAGATCAAAGGCTTTTTTGAATACGTGGTTCCGCCTCTGGAAGGCTTTTGGTGGCAGGATGATGTGGCTGGCGTGGATCTTACGGATAAATCCGCTTTTCACTGGATCTCCGTCCTTCGCCTGCCGGATTTCATCACTCAACAGGATTTTGACTGGGCGGTGGAAACGGCCACAAAAAAGAAAAAGCTGGATTGCTCCATGGCCCGGTTTATGACCATAGAAGAGGGCTTGTGCGTGCAGATCCTCCATACGGGCTCCTTTGATGATGAAGCAAAGTCCGTCGCTTTGATGGATGCATACCTTATGGATCACGGCTATGTAAACGATTTTTCCAATCAGCGCCTCCATCATGAGGTCTACCTTTCCGACCCAAGAAAGACCCCGCCGGAAAAACGCAAAACGGTGATCCGCCATCCCATCAAAAAACGGTGATGGGGCCTCTAAATGCAGAAAACTTTGCGCTTACATCATGGGCTTTTTTTATGATAAACTCATGATGAAAGAGGTGCATCGATGTGTTTCAAGTAGGAGATCATGTGGTATACGGTAAAAAAGGCGTATGCCGTGTGGCTCATGTGGGGTACCCAACCTTTTCGGAGTACGCCCCCAAAAAGCTTTACTATACCCTCATCCCCCTGGATACCAACGAGACGATCTACACCCCTGTAGAGGGCAAGGTGTTCATCCGCCCGGCGATGGATGAGCAGCAGGCCCTGCTGGTGATCGATTCCATCCCTATGGTGGAAGGGCAGCTCCATGGAGTGGATGCCATCGGCAGCAAGGAACTGCCCCGGTATTACGGCGAACTTCTGCAGACCCACCGCACGGAGGATGTGGTCAGGCTGATCATCACGGCGTACCGCCGCTCACAAAAGGCGCTGGAAGATGGCAGAAAGATCAGCCAGACCGATCAGGATTACCTGCACACCGCCGAATGGGCCCTGTATGGGGAATTGGCCCTGGCGCTGGGCATCCCCCGTGGCGATGTGGCGGATTTTATCAAAAATCGATTGGAAAACCGATAAAAAAGGACCGGAAACCGGTCCTTTTTCCTTCTTGCCCTTTTCGGATCCTGCAAACTTTGCGGGATCTTTTTTGATGCTGTCCCTTTCGCGGGAAACGGGTAGAATCGCCCTTTGCACCAAACGACAATCCCTGCATCCATCTGCCGCTACAATGGCTGTACTTACTATGATATGAAGATTCAGGTGGTATCATGCAGCGGCTTTCAGTTTTTTTACGTACCATACCCGCCTTACAGGTAAAATGGGAGTTTGCCTTAGGCAAAGCAGTGGTGTTTGCCCTGTGCTTTTGCGCCGGCGGGGCTGTGCTTACAAACGGCATCACTGCCATGGGGCCCATTTTGCTTTACGGGTTTTTCTGCGCAAAGCGATTTACTGCTCCGGCGGCATTGGGCGGCCTTTTCGGGGCGTGGGTCCTGCGCCAAACCCCGCCCATGCTCTTGGTGCTGATGGCCATAGGGTGCCTTATCATCCCATGGGTGGAGGACAGCCCCCTTTCGAAAAAGATCCCCCTTAGGCGGGAACGGCTGCTTCTCCTTTTTGCGGGGGTGGGAGCCGTGGTGGATGCCACGGGAGCCATTGCCGCGGTGGTGCTTGGGCTGTTGGATCTGCTTTTTACGGCGGTGCTGGGCCCCTATGCCGCCAGGGGCATCCGCCAATTGGAAGGGTACTTTCGCCATGCCCCCGTAAAGGGGGAGCCTTTGCCCATGGTTGTGCTATGCGCCGTGGTGCTGCTGGCCCTTTGCGATGCCAGCCTGTTGGGGATGCACCTTGGGCGCACGGCCGCCATGGGCGTGGCCCTTACAGCGGGGTATTTATGGGGCGGCATCACGGGGGCAGCAGTTGGCCTTGCCGCAGGGGGTGCCGCCTGTTTGATGGGCTTTTCCCCCCTTATGATCGGGGCGTTGGGGCTATGCGGCCTGTGCGCCGGCCTGTGTCGGTCTCTGGGTGTGTGGGGCAGCTGGGCCGGGTTCTTTTTGTGCAGTGCGGCCTTCTTTTTGTTTACCACAGGCCCCATGGTGCTGCCACTGTTTGAACAGCTGCTCATGGCTGCGGCCATCACCCATTTGCCTTTGGAGCAGCTTCGCACCATGGCAGAGGCACTCACCCTGGCGCCTAAGGGGGAGGTGCCCCGTAAAATGGGGGAGGACCACGGGCTAAAACAGCTCAGCGCCGTGGCTCATGCGGCATTTTTAGGGGCTGAGGCAGTAAAAGAGGGCAGCAAAGGGGCCATGGCAGAGCAGATGAATACCATGGCACAGCATTTAAGCCGCCTTGCACGGGAAGGGGGCAGTACGCTGCCCCGGGTGGAAGAACGGGTAAAAAGAGAACTTCATAAAATGGGCTACGGCACCGCCCAAATAAAAGCCAGTCGGGATGGATTCCAGCGTACCGAGGTCATTCTTAGCCATGCCGGGTGCGGCGGCCGGCAGGATTGCATAAAGGTGCTCAGCCGCTACATCAGCCGGGCCATGGGGCAGGAATACCGCCTTAGCCACAGGCCCTGCCGGGGGGACCGGGAGGGGGACTGTACGCTCACCTTTACCCCCGCCCCCGTTCTGTGCGCCGAGGCGGCCTCCCTTGGGCGGGTCAAGCCGGGGATGGACCACAGCGGCGATGTGTTCTTGATGGCAAAGGCGGGGCCCAACCGTGCGGCCGCCATCCTGTGCGATGGCATGGGCAGCGGCAAAGCGGCAAAGAAGGAAAGCACCACAGCGGCAGAATTGCTGCTGGCGTTTTTGCGGGCCGGCCTTGAGGGGAAGAACCTTGTAAAGATGGTAAACAGCATTATGGCAATGCGCAATTGCGAGGTGTTTTCCACGGGTGATGTGACGCTGCTGGATCTATGCACCAGGCAGGCGCACATTCTAAAGATGAGCGCACCGCCCACCTTTATTTTAAGAGAGGATAAAGCCCATTGGGTCAAGGGACGATCCTTACCCATGGGTGCGGTGGAGGAGGCCGAACCCTTTTACACCAAACAGGAGGTAACAGCGGGGGATACCATCATCATGATGAGCGACGGCATCTCCGATCTGTTTTCCGATACCGCCTCCATGGGCCGCTGGCTCCTCTCCATCCGGGATCGGGATCCTGCGGTGGACATCATGGCAAAGCGCATTTTAAAGGAGGCGGCTGCCATGGCAAAGGAGGAGGGGGATGATATGACCGTCGCGGTGATTCGCCTAAGCTCCATCCATAAATAAAAAAAACAGCCCAAGTGGCTGTTTTTTTATGGCTCCATCTCAGAATCATAAGAAACCCAAAGGGGCAGGTATTGGCTGCTGATGCCGATGGTGCGCTGTTCTTCCCCCCGCAGAAAATAGGCAAAGTAACCATCATGGTAGGGGGAAAACTCTATGGCTTGCAGGCTGTAACCCATGCCGTCATGGGCGGCCAGATGGTTTTTTGCCACCACCGCCGCGATCTGCCTTGGCAAGAGCCCGCTGAGCCACAGTGAGCACAGGGCAAACAGAATTGCACATAATATAACCACAATTTTTCCTTTTCTGTTCATAGGATCACCTGAAAAATATGATACCATAAAATTCAGAAAACCATTTAATAAAGTTGCCCCGGGCAAAAAAAGAGGGTACAATAAAATGTAATTGCAAGAGGGAGGGGAATGGATGGAGCAGTTGGTGCACGATGCCCTTGTTAGGCTGGGCATTCGCCCCGGGGATGGGATCCTCTGCGCGGTAAGCGGCGGGGTCGATTCCGTTGTGCTGCTCCATACCCTCTTGGGTCTTTCCCGCTCCATGGGGTTTTCCCTCATGGCGGCCCATTATAACCACGGCATCCGTGAAGAGGCAAAAGAAGATGAGTGCTTTGTGCGCCATCTGTGCAGCAGCCTTTCTGTAACGTTGCACATTGGCCATGGCAGTGTACCCCAAAGCCGCTTAAAAGAAACGGTGGAAGAAGCCGCCCGGCGCATGCGCTATGGTTACTTGGAACAGGTCCGTAAGGAAAACGGCCTTTCTTACATTACCACTGCCCACCACATGGGGGACCAGGCGGAAACGGTGCTCATGAACCTTTTGCGGGGCAGCGGCACCCGGGGGCTAAAGGGCATGGAAGAAAAGCGGGGGAATATCATCCGCCCCATGCTGTCTGCTTCCAAAGAGGATATTTTAGCCTGGGCAAAGGAGAAGGGCTTAAGCCACGTAGAGGATGAAACCAACCGGGACGATACCTTTCGGCGAAATTCCATCCGAAATCAGTTGATCCCCCTGTTGCAAAGGGAGTACAATCCTGCAATAATAAAAGCGTTGTGCAATACGGCAAAAGCGGCGGGGGAGGATGAACGCTTCCTTTCTTCCCTGGCGGCGCAGGCCTATGAAAACGCCCTTCGTTATGGGTTTGGGCAAACCTGCGTGGTCCTTTCATCCGACTTGCCAACAGAGCCCGCTGTTTTAAAACGGCTGGTTCGGCTGTGTTTGGAGCGCCTTGGCTGCTATGATCTGGACAGCGCCATGCTCATGAACATCCTGGATGCACTGGCAGAAAACCGGCGTACCGATGTGGGCCACGGCATTTTTGTGGATCATAAGCAGTCGGTGCAGTTTTATCGGCCAGCGGAGCCGGTAACTGAATCCGCAGCCTTTCAAAACGGCAGCGCAGCCCTTAGCACCATGGGGCTCAGCGTCGTTTGGCCGGATGCCCCTTTGGGCGCAGTGCTTCGTACCCGCAAACAAGGTGATGTGCTGCCCGGTGGGAAACCGCTGAGCGAATGGATGAAGCAAAAAGGGGTGCCCCGGTGTATCCGCGATCTTTTAGGCATCGTTGCTGTGGGCGATGAAGTCATTGCTCTGCAGCATTATGATTTATACAAAACAGATATGCCTGCCCCCCGGTTTACGGGTGGTGTGGAAAAATTTTAAGGGGGGATCATACCGTGAGCGAGTATAAAGAAACGCTTTTGACAAAGGATGAAATAGAAAACGCTGTTAAGGGCGTGGCTTACCGCATCCATAAGGATTACGAGGGCGAAGAGCTCCTCATCGTGTGCATCTTAAAGGGCGCCTTTATCTTCTGTGCTGATTTGGTGCGCAACCTTGATTTGCCCTGCGAGATCGACTTCATCTCTGCCAGCAGCTATGGCAGCAGCACCGTCAGCAGCGGCAACGTGCGCATCCATAAGGATATCGAGTACGACATCGCCGGCCGCCATGTGATCCTGGTGGAGGATATCGTTGACAGCGGCCTTACCTTAAGCCGTTTGAAGAGCTTCTTCTTATCCCGCAACCCTGCCAGCCTGAAGATCTGCTGCCTTTTGGATAAAAAAGAACGCCGCCAGACGGATATTGAGGTGGATTACAGCTGCTTTACCATCCCTGATGCCTTTGTGGTAGGCTACGGGCTGGATTACGACAGCCGCTACCGCAACCTGCCGGATATCATGGTGTTGGATGAATCCGTCTACAACCATTGATGGCAGATTGTTATACTTTGGAAATTGTGTTATAATATAACACTCATAAATTACCCAGGAGGATTTGACGATTGAAAAAAGCCGCCCGCGGCCCGGGTATGTATTTGATCCTGTTTTTGGTCATCTACCTGTTTACCAGGTTCCTGACGCCGGATACTGCCCTCAGCAAAGAATTAAACTATAACGAATTGATGGCGAAGGTCGAAGCAGGTGAGATCCTCAGTATTGAGGTCACCGAGAACGACCTGGTTGCCCTTAAGAAGGGTACTGAGATCAAGAAGGATAACTTCCCCTCTCAGTATGATTATTCCTCCTTCATCCCCAGTGTAGAGATCTTCAATGAGGATATGAAGGCCCTTTCTCTAAACAACCCCAGCATTGCGGCCATCCCCGTAAAATACAGCGCCGTGCCGGAACCCAGCTGGCTTTTGACCAGCCTGCCTTACATTCTGGTTTCCATCGGCATGCTCGCCTTCTTCTGGTTTATGATGAACCAGCAGGGCGGTGGCGGCGGCAAAGTGATGAACTTTGGCAAGAGCAAAGCACGGGTAGCCGCCCCGGATGATAAAAACCGCAAAACTTTTGCGGATGTCGCCGGCGCCGATGAAGAAAAAGAGGAATTGAAAGAGATCGTTGATTTCTTAAAGAGCCCCGCAAAATTCACCGGTCTGGGTGCCCGCATCCCCAAAGGCGTACTGCTGGTGGGCCCTCCCGGTACCGGTAAAACCCTGCTTGCAAAGGCGGTAGCCGGTGAGGCCGGCGTGCCCTTCTATTCCATCAGCGGCAGTGATTTTGTAGAGATGTTCGTTGGCGTAGGTGCCAGCCGCGTCCGTGATCTGTTCGATAACGCCAAAAAGAACTCTCCCTGCATCGTCTTCATCGATGAGATCGATGCCGTAGGCCGTCACCGCGGTGCCGGTCTGGGCGGCGGCCATGATGAGCGGGAACAGACGCTTAACCAGCTGCTGGTCGAGATGGACGGTTTCTCCATCAACGAAGGCATCATCATCCTTGCGGCCACCAACCGCCCGGATATCTTAGACCCCGCACTGCTGCGTCCCGGCCGGTTTGACCGCCAGGTCACCGTAAACTACCCGGATATCAAGGGCCGTGAGGAGATTTTGAAGGTCCACGCACGGGGCAAACCCATGGCAGCCGATGTAGACTTAAAAGTGGTTGCCAAGCGTACCCCCTACTACACCGGTGCAGACCTTGAAAACGTTTTGAACGAGGCTGCTATTTTAGCTGCCCGCACCAACGACAGCGAGATCCGCATGAAGCACGTGCTTTCCGCCATCAACCGTGTGGCGGTGGGCCCCGAAAAGAAGAGCGTGGTCATCACCGAAAAGGATAAGAAGCTGGTTTCCTACCATGAGGCCGGTCACGCTGTAGTGGCCTACCATATGGAAAACTGCGATGAAGTCCACGAGGTGAGCATCATCCCCACGGGCAAAGGCGCTGGCGGCTACACCATGCTGCTCCCCGGGGAAGAGACCAAGTACGTCACCAAGAACAAGCTCCTTGACCAGATCGCCATGTCCTTAGGCGGCCGTGCTGCGGAAGAGACCGTCATCGGCGAGATCTCCACCGGGGCGTATTCCGATCTGCAGAATGCCAGCGGCATTGCCCGGAGCATGGTCATCGAATACGGTATGAGCGACCGGGTGGGCAACATCTACCTGGGCGGCGGCGGAGAGGTATTCCTGGGGAAGGATTACGGTCACACCCAGAACTACTCTGAATCCCTTTCCACCATCGTGGATGAAGAGATCAAGGCCATTCTGGATGGTGCCTACGCCCGCGCCAAGGATGTGCTGGTTACGAACCGTGATGAGCTGGATGCTCTGGCAGCCGCTTTGATGGAAAAAGAAAAGATCGACGGTGCCGAATTCAAAGCCATTATGGAATCCGTCCATGCACCTAAAGTCGAGGATGCCGAGGAGGCAAACGAAGAATAAGATACCTGCCGGCATCGGCATGGTAAACAGATGATCACAGGCATGGCAGATCCTTCTGCTATGCCTGTTCTTTCATGGGCTGCTCATGGGTGGTACAATAAAAACGATCCCCGAACCGTGTTTTCGGGGTGTGATGGCTGAGGGGACAACTTTTGTGTTTCGGTAACGGGGCGTGGAGCACCGGGGTACCGCAAAGACACATCAAATCAGGAGGCGTCTATGGATCAGGGGAAGATCGGCAAATTCATTACTCAGTGCAGAAAAAGGGTAAACCTGACGCAAAAACAGCTGGCAGAAAAACTGGATATTGCCGAAAAAACAGTTGTACAGTGGGAAGCGGGCAAGTCTGTACCACAAGCAGCAAAGATCCCTTTGCTGTGTGAAGTGCTGAACATCAGCATCAATGAATTGTTTTTAGGCGAGACAGTCACGACGGAAAACGAAAACAAAGATTTGGAACGCCATCTGCTTGAAATGGTCCGGCAACAGGAACTGGCGGAACAACGGGTACGGATGTTGAAATTGTTTGCCTCGATCGCGGTAACGGTGGTGCTGACTGCTGTGGTATTTCTTTGCTTCTTTGTCCAGATGGCGGATTGGTTGAAGTGTATGTTTCTCTTTCTCGGCGTTGTATTTACCATATTCGGGTGCTATGTGGCGCTGGGGACCGAGCAGAGGGCAGGGTATTATGAATGCAAAGTATGCGGGCATGTCTATTCGCCTTCTTATCTATTGGTTAACTCCCCTCATTGGGGAAAGGCAAGGCACATGCGTTGCCCCCGATGCCATAAGCGTACCTGGCAGGAAAAGGTGGAATAATGCTTTCAGGCAAGGGGATGGAGTATCGTTCCGATTCTTTTTTTAGTGATCGGCAAGATTTTTTTAGTTATTTTCAAAAAAAGAGAGGATCCCGCCTTTTTGGACAAAATCCGTAAAGATGATGACAAATCCGGTTGATTCACCCCCCGCTGTTTGGTACAATAAAAACACATATGTTTAAATCTCTTGGGGGTGCTTTCCAATGAACGTGGGTAGTGGAGATATCAAAATTTTTGCAGGTACGTCCGGTAAGACCTTTGCAAAGCGCATGTGCGATTTCTTAGGTGCTGAGCTGGGCAACAGCGAGGTCATCACCTTCTCTGACGGCAACATCTTCGTCCGGATCCGTGAGACCGTCCGCGATAAGGATGTATTTTTAGTACAGCCCATCGCTATGAATCCCAACAACGAGCTGGTTGAGATCCTCTTCTGGATCGATGCTTTTAAGCGCGCCAGTGCCAACTCCGTAACCGTTATCGTGCCTTACTTTGGCTATGCCAAGGGCGATAAGAAGGACGAGCCCAGGGTATCCATCCGTGCCCGCGTCTGCGCCGATATGATCGAGTGCGCCGGCGCCGACCGCACCGTTATGATGGACCTCCACGCCGACCAGATCCAGGGCTTCTTCAAGACCCCCATGGATCACCTGGAAGCCATGCCCATCATCTGCGAATACATCAAGACCGTTTGCGACCTTGATAACCTGGTGGTGGTATCTCCCGATGCCGGCTTTGCCAAGAACGCCCGCGAGTTTGCTGATTATTTGGGCGTTGGCGTTGCCATCGGCGATAAGACCCGTTATGACCACAGCGAATCCGCAAAGGTGCTGGATGTCATCGGCAATGTGGAAGGCAAGGATTGCTTCATTGTGGACGACTTCACCATTTCCGGCGGTACTCTGGTTGAGATCGCCAATGCCGTTAAGGCCAACGGCGCCCGCCGCATCTTCGCCGGCCTGAGCCACATCCTCTGCCGTGAAAAGGGTGTAAAGGCCATCGAAAACAGCCCCATCGAATTCCTCGTTTCCACCGATACCGTGGAAAACCCCTATATCAAGGACTGCGAAAAGATCAAGATCGTTTCCGTGGCTCCCCTGTTTGCCGAAGCTGCCAAGTGCATCCATGACCGTGTCAGCATCAGCGGCATCTTTGACCGGGTGCCTGCCCAGCTGGTAGAACAGATGACTTTGGAGATGGAAGAAAAATAACAAGACCATGACAAAAGGCGGGACGCCGGGTGGATCTCCCCCGGGCCCGCTTTTTTTGCGGATAGGAAAGGAAGATTTTGCATGCTCCGTTTTAACAGCGATTATACCGAGGGTGCCCACCCCGAGGTACTGCAGCATCTCATCGAAACCAACCTTTGCCAGACCCCCGGCTACGGCACCGATGAATTCTGCATGCGGGCAGCCGGGCTCATCAAAGATGCCTGCGATGCCCCCAATGCAGCCGTGCACTTTTTGGTGGGCGGCACCCAGGCCAACTTTACCGTGATCGCCGCGGCCCTTCGGCCCCATCAGGGCGTGCTCAGTTCCGATCAGGGGCATATCCACGTCCATGAGACCGGTGCGGTGGAGGCAACAGGGCACAAGGTGCTGGCCCTGCCCCATACCCATGGCAAGATCACCGCTAGCCAGGTGGCCGCGGCTGCCAAGGCACAAAAAGAGGACGACAGCTTTGAGCACATCGTCCAGCCCAAAATGGTGTACCTTTCCCATCCTACGGAGTTCGGCACCCTGTACAGCAAGGAAGAGCTTTGCGAAATGCGCAAGGTGTGTGATGAATACGGCCTGTACCTGTTCATCGATGGTGCCCGTTTGGGCTTTGGCATCACCGCTGAGAGCAGCGATGTGGGCTTAAAAGACCTGGCCAAGCTGTGCGATGTGTTTTACATCGGCGGCACCAAATTGGGCGCCCTCTTTGGGGAAGCGGTGGTCATTTTAAACGATGCCATCAAAGAGGATTTCCGTTACCTCATCAAACAGCGGGGCGGCATGCTGGCCAAGGGGCGCCTCCTTGGCGTACAGTTTGAGGCCATGTTTACAGACGGACTGTATGAGCGCATCGGCCGCCACGGCAACGCCATGGCAGCCATCATCCGGGATGCCATCGTGGAGCGGGGCTATGAGTTTATGGCACCCCCCGTCACCAATCAGCTGTTCCCCATCTTCCCCTGTGAGGTGGCAGAGCGCCTGAGCCGGGAATTTGCCTTTACGGATATGGGCGCCGTGGGGGAAGGGTACCGGGCAGTGCGTTTTTGTACCTCCTGGGCTACCACGGAGGAGGCTGCAAAGGCCCTTGCAAAAGCAATCTTGGAATCTTAAACCACAAAACCCGGGCAATCTGCCCGGGTTTTTCGCTAAAATTCGTCATCTTTTGCACAAATCCCTTCCTATGCTTGACACTATCCTACACAAACCCGTATAATATTACAAAATAATTATATTTGTTACAATTGTAATATTTCCGTTTGACCGGGGGTTTTTCTTTGCGTCGTACACTGCAAAAAAATCTGAATCGCGTATTGTGCCTTGTGCTGGTACTGCTTATGGTGCTGCTGCCTGCCATTGTGGGCTTGCCTGATACCGCCATGGCTGCCGGCCCCCAGGTGGGGCTTATTCAGGTTACCAAAACGCCCATCAACATCCGCTCCAACGCGGGCACCAACTATTCCATCGTGGGTACGCTGAGCAACTCCCGTTTGGTATACGTGCTCAGCAGCAAAAAGGGTACCGACGGCAGGACCTGGTATAACATTGCATTGAGTGCCGAGGGCGAGGCCTATGGGTGGATCAGCAGTGTATATCTTGGCTGCATCACCACAGTAAAAAAGGATGCCGAATTCGACGCTTATCTGGAAAAACAGGGTTTCCCACGGAGTTATTGGGATAACCTAAGGGTGCTGCACAGCATCTATCCCAACTGGAAGTTTGAGGCCGTCCATACGGGGCTCAAGTGGGCCGATGCGGTAGATGCGGAAGACGGCAAGAAAAACAACAACTATGTTGCGCCCAACTTCCTTTCGGAATACGGCTCCAAATATGTGGATACCACCGATGTCAACTCCCAGGGTAACCAGATCTCCCACGATGGGGGCTGGTACAAGGCCAGTAAAGACATCATCGCCTACTATATGGATCCCCGCAACTGGCTGGATGACGAGCATATCTTCCAGTTTGAAAAGCTGGAAGGGGTGGATGACGTTTACACCGAAAAGATCATCGCCTCCGGGGCAAGCGGCACCTTTATGGATGGCAGCTACAGCAACAGCACCTCCATCGGCATCAAGCAGTACAAAAACGGCACCTTTACCTATAAGGTGGACGGCGAAAAAAAAGAGACCACCTTTGCAAAGGCTATTTTTGAGCTAAGCAAAACCCATAACATCAACCCCTTCCACGTCCTATCCAGGATCCGGGTGGAGATGGGCACCGAGGGAACCAGTAATTTGGCCTGGGGCGCGGTGAGCGGTTATGAAAACTGCTTTAACTTCTGTAACATCGGTGCTTATGCCCACAGCGGCCGGGGCGCCCAGACCAACGGTGCTATTTTTGCCCAGGGCAAGGGCTGGACGGACCCGTACAAGGCTCTTGATGGCGGCATCAAGTTTTTGCGGGACAAATACATCGGCGTGGGGCAGAACACCATCTACACCCAGAAGTTTGATGTTGTGACGGAGACCCCCTATGACCACCAGTATATGACCAATGTCATGGCCCCTGCCCAGGAATCCTTAAGTACCAGCCAGATGCTGGAGAAGGCCATCGGCAAGGACTATAACCAGATGGGGTTTGTGTTTGCCATCCCCGTGTATTTGGATATGCCGGAAAACGCCTGTGAAAACCCCGCCAGCAGCCAGTTTGTGCCCAGCAGCAATCTGACGACGGACAGTGTCATCGCCAGCGAAACCTATGAGATCAACCTTTCTTCCATCACGGGCATCCCGGAGGAAACCAAGAAGGAAGCACTGTTAGAGGGCATCGATGTGGTTTTGGAAGGCGGCACCATGCACCTGTTTGATAAAGACGGCAACGAAAAAGAAGAGGCAACCACCGTCGGCACCGGGGATCGTCTGCAGATCTGGGATGTGGACGGCGAGTTCTTTAAAGAATATGCCATCATCATCTATGGCGATGTGGACGGCAACGGCAAGATTGCATTGAGAGACCTTTTGAACCTGCAAAAACACCTGCTTAAGACGGATGAGCTGACGGACAGCTATTTGGATGCGGCGGATGTCAGCCGGGATAATAAAGTATCCGTGCTGGATCTTTTGAACATCCAAAAACATCTGTTAGGCACCCAGAAGATCACACAACAATAAATGAGGATGAAGGATATGCCCAAGAAGCAAACCAATTTAACAAAACGGCTGCTGGTGTTTGTGCTGGCTGCGCTGATGGTATTTGCCGCGGCGGCACCCATCGTATTTGCGGCGGGCAGCGCCTCGGTCACCTCTGCCACCGTTACCGAGGGCAGCAATGTAACGGTCACCGTTACCTTTAACGGCGGCGGCACCAATGTGGGCGCAGTGGATGCCTATGTACGCTACGATTCCTCCATTTTGCAGTTTGTCAGCGGTGATAGTTCCTCCGGCGGCAGCGGCAGTGTGCACATCGTAGGGTTCACCTCTTCCAGCACCCAGAAATCCCTTTCCTACAAGCTGAAGTTCAAAGCCTTAAAGGCGGGCAGCACCAATGTCAACGCCTCTTCCAACGAGTTCCTTTCCTACGATGGTGAGGAGATCGGCACGGCATCGGGCAGCGGCAAGGTGACGGTAAAGGCCAAAGTGACGGTAACCCCCACGGCGAAGCCCACCGCAAAGCCCACCACCAAACCCACGAAGAAACCCACTGTAACGGCCACGCCGGAGCCCAAGGATATCGACACCGCTATCAAGGTAAAGGCGGATGGCAAAACGTTGTACCTGTGGCGCAGTTTAAAGAATGTGACGCTGCCTTTGCCCGATGGTTATTCCGCCCAGTCCTATGAATACAAGGGCGAAAAGATCCAGGGCGGCCTTGGTACCAGCGGTCTTGTGTTTTTGTACCTCACGGACAGCAAGGGTGAAAACGGCGCCTACTACCTGTATGATCAGCAGGAGGACAGCTTCTTCCCCTTTATGAGTCTGGAGCATTCCGTCACGGCGAACTACATCTTCCTGCCCATCCCCAAGGATCTCGTCATCCCCGAGGGCTATGAAGAGACGGAACTGAAATTAAGAGAGGATCTTACCGTGCCCGCATGGGTCAAGCAGGCGGAGGACCCCGATCCCCAGGTGGAGGTGACCCCCGACCCCGCCGCCACTCCCGGTGATAGCAGCGATGAGGGCGCAGCCGCAAACGAAGCCACCCCTATTAATGCAGCATCCATCGCCCAGGCCCCTGAGTTTTATTTGGTGTATGCCATGAACGCCAAGGGCGAAGCGGGCTTTTATCAGTACGACACCCTGGAAAAGACCATGCAGCGCTATGCAGGTGCGGTGGAGGATATCGTGGTGAAAGAGCCCGAACCCACCCCCACCCCTGTGCCCGAGACCTTTGTGGAAAAGATCATGGGGGATAATATCCTGATGATCTTGTTCTTCGGCCTTGCCGGGCTGTGCCTGATCTTCCTGATCGTGATCATCGTGCTGGCCATCAAGGGCCGTAAAAACAAGGGCCCCAAAGCACCCAAGGAAAAGAAAAAGAAGAAGGAATTAGAGGAAGTGGATTGGCTTTCTGACGAAGCCGATGCCATTAGGGACGCACAGCCGGAAGAAGCGGCCCCCGCAGAATCCATCGAGGAAACGGTAAGAGAGGCTGCCCCTGCAGAAGCTGCCAAGCCCACTGTGGAACCTGTGGTGGAAGCCCCCAAAGCTGAAGCCGAAGAAGCCCCGGCAGAATCCCCCTTCCCTAAACGGCGCAACCGCTAAATAAAAAGGACCGCACAAGCGTTGTATTGTTAAGGTTAGTAAAAAAGGAAGCACGAATATTTCGCGCTTCCTTTTGTTTTTCTCTTTATCGTAAAAAGTTGGGAAAATATACGCACTTTCCGATTCTTAGGAGACCCTAAAACCCTAATTGAAACAAATATCATCTATTCGATAAATTGGAATTTATATGTGTATTTGAAAATCACCAAAATCAAAAATACCGTTACCATGTTGGAGCTTGTTTGTGCTGTGTATTTCGCAAAATGCATCGTAAATTCTATCGACTATTCCGATGGGAATATATCTTTCACAACGATCAGAACGTTCCTGAGTTTCATATCATTTCTCCGCCCAATTCTCATTCACTCTCACCTAAAATGCCACTGTGAATCGTATTAAAAATAATTAACCGCCAGGATCACAATACTCGTAACGATCATAACAACGCCGACCACACGATTTAAGGTCTTTGCGTTAGACTTGTTGGCGATTTTTGCGGCATTTCTTGCCCACAGCAGAGTAAACACCACGCACAGCACAAGGGAGAGAATATCAGGAACTCCACCGATCATAAAGTGGCTGATGCCTCCCGTAAGAGCCGTGAACGCCATAATAAACACGCTTGTGCCGACTGCCAAATGCATCGGGTATCCGAGGAAAGTAGTCAGAACAAGAAGCAACATCATTCCGCCGCCCGCGCCGGCAAAGCCGCAGATAAATCCGACGAAAATGCCGCCGACGATCGCCTTGATCAGTCTGCTCTTGGGAGAACCTGCTTCCAACTGTTCTCTCGTCTTGTTTACCGGCTTTAATATAAAGCGCAATCCGATGATAATCAATGCGATCTGCATCGTGCTGCTCATGGCTTGCTCGGGCAGAAAGCTTGCGACAAAGCTTCCGATCATCGTTACGATCAGAACGCTCACGAGCAGCGGCAAGCTGTTTTTAACGTCTAAGTTTCCGCTTTTCTTATAGGTATATGCGCTGATAAGGCTTGCCAAAACGTCGCTGATCAGTCCGATCCCCACCGCATCGTAAGCAGGTACGCCCAAAAATGTTATCAGCATCGGGCCGATAACGGCGGCGGCACTCATCCCCGCAAATCCCGTTCCAATGCCTGCCCCCGCTCCTGCGAGAAAACAGACAAGTATTTTTATTAAAATATCTCCCATAATATATCTCCATTAACTTCTTATTTTCCGAACAGATTATACCACAAAATTCTTATTTATCGGTCGGTTGTATTGTTATATACCTTGACCAACAAATGAAGAGAACGTGCACCCCGCAGTTTTAAAACCATGGGTGTTTCGTATCTTGCTGTATGTTCCTTTAGAGTGCGACATTGATGCGGTCCTTTTTATAAAAAAAGCCCGGTCAAGCCGGGCCTTTTAAAGGTTATTCGTACTTCTTAAGGATCTTCCAGACGTGTTCGTTGATGTCGCCGGAGCCGACCATCAGCACCATGTCGCCTTCCTTCCAGTTGGCCTGGAGGTACTTGCCGATGTCTTCAAACTCGGGGATGTAGATACCCTCGCCGCCCCGTGCAGTAATGGCATCCGCCATCTGCTGGCCGTTGACAAGGCCGGTATCCACCTCACGACCGGGGAAGATCTTGGCGATGATGACGGTATCGGCGGGGTCAAAGGCCTCTACAAACCGGTCAAAGAGCTTATATGCCCGGCTGAAGCTGTTGCACTGGAACACCGCCCACAGCTTGTTGTATTGGAACATCTTTGCGGCGCTCATGCAGGCCTTGACTGCACTGGGATGGTGGGCAAAATCGTGGTAGACTTTTACGCCATCCAATTCGCCGTGGAATTCAAAGCGGCGCTCAGCGGCTTCGTATTCATCCAAAGCTTCCACCATGGCGCTGTAATCGCAGCCCAAATAATCCGCCACGGCCATGGCGCCCAAGGCGTTTGCCACGTTGTAGCTGCCGGGCAGGTGGATCTTCACCCGGGGCAGCTCTTCGCCCCGGCGTACAGGGGTGAAGGCAGCACAGCCAACGGCATCGTATTCGATGTCCTTTGCGGTGTAATCGGCATTGCCCAAACCAAAGCTGATGCACTTGCGGCCGGAGTTTTCCATCAAACGGATGACCTGCTCATCATCGATGCAGCCAAAGATGATGCCGTCTTTGTCCATACCATCTACGAAAGTCTCAAAGGAATGGTATACATCGGCCATATCCTTAAAGAAATCCAGATGGTCGTCATCCACGTTGTTGAGCACGGCGATATGGGGGCGGAAGTTATAGAAGCTGTTGCGGTATTCGCAGCTTTCCAGCACCATAATATCGCTTTCGCCCACACGGGTGCCGCTTTCGTTCAAATAATGGAGCACGCCGCCCACATGGATGCTGGGGTCCATCTGACCTTTTACGAGCATGAGGCCCAGCAGACTGGTGATGGTGGTTTTGCCATGGCAGCCCGTGATGCTGATGCTGTTTTTATAGCGGTCAAAGATCTGCCCTACGCACTCACTGCGCTCCAACACGGGGATGCCGTTTTTGCGGGCATAGCTGAGTTCCACGTTGGTTTCGGGGACGGCAGCGCTGTGCACCACGAAATCCGCACCTTTTACGTTGTCTTCGCTGTGGCCCACGGTGTAGTGGATGCCCAGACGATCCACATAGGGGGTGAAGATGGTGGTTTTCATATCGGAGCCCGTTACGGTAAAGCCGCTTTTCATCAGCATTTCCGCCACGCCGCAAAGGCTGGCACCGCAAATGCCGATGATGTGGACCCGTTTGCCTTGGTAGTCAAAGATATTGGGCATAATTACCCTCTCCTGTCCTTTGATATCACTTCATTATACGGCAGAAGCCAGTGGGAATCAACCGCCACGGCTGAGCCTTAAAGGAGTTCTTTTGAAGCATCGGTATACTGGCAGATCTCAAACCGGTTGCCGTCCGGGTCACATACCCAGAACTGCCAGGTGTGATCGGGCCCGAGGTCCAGCGGGCGGAAGATGGTTGCGCCCTTTGCCGTAAGCTCTTCATAGGCAGCGTGGATGTCCTCTACCTCTAAGCAAAAGTGCAGGTAGCCGATGTGCTTATCGTTATAATCGGTCATCTCCGCCTGGGGTAAGGCAGAAAACAGCTCAATAAACTGGCGGTCGCCGAATTCCAAAAAGACGATCCATTCATCGTCGTAGTTTGCCCCTTGGGGGATCTCATGGCCCGTCTTTTCCAGCCGTTCGCCGTGGGTCATGGAATAGACCTTTCTTAGGCCCAGAGTGCCGCAGTAAAAATCCAGTGCGCGGTCCATATCCTTTACACGAAAGGCTATGTGTGCCAAATGCTGAAACTTCATGTTATCGCCTCCAGGGGTATTGTACCAAAGGTGCAAAAGCTGTCAAGAAACGGCGGGTGGTTGACGCAGGCACCTTTAAAGAATAAAATCTAACGTAGAATGAAATTAAGGGGGAACCTCTTATGGAACATATGGTAGCCATCATCATGGCGGCAGGCCATGGCAAACGCATGAGATCCGAAAAGCCCAAAGTGCTGCACACCGTATGCGGCAAACCCATGATCGATCATGTGGTGGGGGCCGCAAAAGAAGCTACCGGTAATCAGCCTGTGGTCATCGTGGGCGTTGGCCGTGAAGCGGTGATGGCCCATTTGGAAGGCCGGGCGGATTTCGCCATCCAGGCGGAACAAAAGGGTACCGGCCATGCGGTGATGATGGCAGAAGGCTACCTTATAGGGAAAGAGGGCTATGCCGTTGTGCTGGCGGGGGATATGCCCCTTTTAAAGGCAGAGACCATCGCTGCCCTGTGCAAAAAGTGCAAAGAGGAAGACTTAGATGCTGTGGTTTTGACCAGCATTGCAAATAACCCCACGGGCTATGGCCGTATTATTCGGGATACCACTGGCAATATTCTGCGCATTGTGGAAGAAAAGGATGCCAATGCTGAGGAAAAACTGGTAAAAGAGGTCAATTCCTCCGTCTATTGCTTTAAAATTGAAGGGCTGCTGAACTGCCTTGGCAATTTAAGCTGCAACAACGCCCAGGGGGAATACTATTTAACGGATTGCATCGCCCAGCTCAGCGCATCCGGCGCGGTGGGGGGGCTCATTGCCGATGCCGAGGAATGCTCCGGCGTGAACGATAAAGCCCAGCTGGCCGCTGCAGAGGCCATCATGCGCAAACGCATCAACCATAAGTACCTTGTGGATGGGGTCATGATGATCGACCCGGACCACACCTATATCGAAGACGGCGCCGTCATCGGCCAGGATACCCTTTTGTACCCCAATTGCCACATCCGGGGCAAGAGCGTCATCGGCAAAAACTGCGTCATCGAATCCGGCACCGTCATTGCGGACAGCACATTGGGCGATGATTGCCACATCCGCGACAGCGTCATTATGGAAAGCACCGTGGGCGACCGGGTCACCATTGGCCCCTTTGCCTATTTGCGCCCCCAGACGGTGGTGGAGGATGAAGTCCACATCGGCGATTTTGTGGAAACCAAAAAGGCACGCATCGGCAAAGGCACCAAGATGCCCCATTTGACCTACGTTGGCGATGCCGATGTGGGCGCCCACTGCAACATCGCCTGCGGCACCATCTTTGCCAACTATGACGGCCTTACCAAGTACAAGACCGTGGTGGGGGATAAAGTTTTCATCGGCTGCAACGTAAACCTGGTGGCTCCCGCTATGGTGGGCGAGGGTGCTTATATTGCTGCCGGCACCACCGTTGTGGGTGAGGTGCCCGCCGGCGCCCTTTCCGTAGGCAGGAGCGAACAGTACATCAAAGAGGAATGGGCCGATGAGAAGCGCGAAAAAGGCGAACTGCGTGAGGTCTATTAAGGATGAAATTGGTCTTCGGCCTGGGGAACCCGGGCAAAGAATATGAAAACAGCATCCATAACGCCGGGTTTTTAGCGTTGGACCGCTTATCCCGCCTGCTTTCCTTTACGGATTTTAACCGCCACAAGGGCGCCCTGGCCAGTGAGGGCAGGGTAGGGGCGGAAAAAGTGCTGTTGGTAAAGCCCCAGACGTTTATGAACCTCAGCGGCAAATGTGTGCTGGAATTGGCCGCCTTTTATAAGGTGGAGGAAACGGATATCATCGTTTTGTATGACGATGTGGATCTTGATTTAGGTGCGGTGCGCATCCGCGCCCGGGGCAGCGCAGGCACCCACAACGGCATGCGCAGCATCATCGGGGAGATCTCGACCCAAAACTTCCCCCGTATCCGCATCGGTGCGGGCCGCCCTCCCAAGGGGTGATCTTGCCGATTATGTGTTGAGCAAGCCCAAAGATGACGCCCAGAAAGCCTTTTTAGAGGGCGTGGGAAAGGGCGCAGAGGCTGCGGCGCTTTTATTGAAAGAGGGCCTGACCGCCGCCCAGCAGGCTTATAACAACAAGGGCCATTTAAAGAAGGAGGAAACCCAACAGGAACCTCATGAATCATAAAATTTTAGACCCCATCCGGCGCAGTCCGGAATATGCGGGCATACAGGATGCCATCAGGAGGGGGGGCAAAGACCCCCTCTCCATTTTCGGCATGCCGGAAATCAGCAAAGCCCCCCTTTTGATCACCACCTATTACCAGCAGAATCGCCCCATCCTGCTGATTTGCCACAGTGATTACGTGGCCCAGCGGCTGTATGCCGCCGTTTCGCCCATCTTAAAGGAGGAAGCCTATTTTATGCCCTCCAGGGCCTTCAGCTTTACAAGGGCGGTGGATAACAAAGAGCAGCGGGGGCTGCGCATCCGTGCATTAAATGCACTGGCATCGGGCAAGCGTTGCTTTGTGTTTGCGGGTATCGATGGCGCCCGGGCGTGCCTTTCCGACGCGGATGTCTTCCAAAAAAGCCAGATCACCCTCCGCAGGGGGGATACCGCCAGCATGGAAGAGCTGACCCATAAGCTTGTCCAGGGGGGGTATAAGCGGGAGGAAAGCGCAACTGCCATGGGGGAATTTTCCCTTAGAGGCGGCATTTTGGATGTGTTTACCCCCTTTGGTGCCTATCGTTTGGATTTCTTCGGCGATGAGGTGGATACCATCCGCACCATGGACCCCATGAGCCAGCGCAGCCTGGCCGATGTGGATGAGATGACCATCGTCCCCTGTGTGGAGACTCCCATGAGCCGCAAGATGGTGCGGGATGCCCTTTTCAGTATGGAGCGGGAATACAAGCGCACCCAGAGCGAGCGTCTGCTGCAGCGCATGGAAGAATTAAAAAGCGATGACCTCAGCTTTGCCGCCGAGGTGGTGCCCTATGTGAACCTGGGCTTCTGTGCGGTGGATTATTTAAGCGACAACGGTATTTTGATGCTGGATGAGCCCGCCCAAATGCGGGAGGCTGCCCAGGTCAGCGATGATGATTTAAAAGATACCGTGGATAAGCTGGGCAAAGATGCCTTTGAGGGACTTTATGGCCAGTTGGCAAGCTATGGCGATGTGATCAGCGCACCCCAGATGAAGGTGCAGTTTACCACCATGTCTGTACGCAGGGCATCGGGCAAGGTGTTTTCCATGGCGTGCCGCTCCATCACCCCCTTTATGGGCCGGTTGGACCTCTTCAGCGATGAATTGAAGTACCGCAAAAAGGCGGGGTATACCACCGCTGTTGCATTGGGCAACGAAAAGCGGTGTGAGGCCCTTTACCAAACCCTGCTGGATAAGGGTGTGGAGTGCACCTGCATCCGCAACCTGGACCGGGAGATCAAAAAAGGCGAGATCGTTTTGACCCCTTACCCCATTGGGGCGGGGTTTGAATACACCGACGGCAGGTTCATCCTTTATTCTGAAGCGGAGATCTTCCGCCAGGGACGCAGCCCCCAGCGCAAGCGCAAGGAAGCCGCCCCAGAGGCATTTGATTTAAAAGAAGGGGAGTACGCCGTACACGACATCCACGGCATCGGCATTTACCGGGGGCTGACCACCATCCCGGTGGATGGAATCCAGAAGGATTTTATGCTCATCGAATACAAAGATGGGGATAAGCTATACATCCCGGCGGACCAGATGAACCGGGTAACCAGGTACATCGGCAGCGATGACGGCAAACCCAAACTCAGCCGCATGGGCGGCGCTGAGTGGGAGCGGGCCAAGCAAAAGGTGCGCCGCAGTGTCAAAGAGCTGGCCTTTGATCTGGTGGCCATGTACGCTCAGCGTCAGGCCAGCCGGGGCCACGCCTTTTCGGAAGATACCCTTTGGCAGAGGGAGTTTGAAGCCGCCTTTCCCTTTGATGAAACGGAGGGCCAGCAGCAGTGCATTGAAGAGATCAAGCGGGATATGGAAAGCGGCCGCATTATGGACCGCCTGCTCTGCGGTGATGTAGGCTACGGCAAAACGGAGGTCGCCATCCGTGCGGCCTTTAAAGCGGTGATGGACGCAAAGCAGGTGCTGCTGCTGGTGCCCACCACCATACTGGCCCAGCAGCATTATGCCACCTTCAGTGCCCGGTGTGAGGGCTACCCCGTGGTGGTGGAGGTCCTTTCCAGGTTCCGCAGCAAGCAGGAGCAGGAGGACGTCATCCGCCGCTTTGCTTCGGGTGAGGTGGATATCCTCATCGGTACCCATCGGCTGCTCAATAAGGACATCCGGCCTAAGGATCTGGGCCTTCTCATCATCGATGAAGAGCACCGCTTTGGGGTAGGCCATAAAGATACCATCAAAAACATGAAAAAGACGGTGGATGTGCTGACGCTGACGGCAACGCCCATCCCCCGTACGCTGGAAATGAGCCTGGTGGGCATCAGGGATATGTCCATCATCCATACCCCCATTGGGGATCGCAGCCCTGTTACCACCTATGTTTCTCCCTATGACCCGGAATTGCTGCGCCAGGCCATTATGCGGGAGATGGGGCGCAACGGGCAGACCTATATTTTGTATAACAATGTAGCCGGCATGGAGCGCTTTGCCTCCGCCGTGCGGGAACTGGTGCCCGATGCCCGCATCGGCATGGCCCACGGCCAGATGGGGGAATTGCCCCTGGAGCGGGCCATGATGGCCTTTTACAACCAGGAGATCGATGTGCTCATCTGCAGCACCATTATTGAATCGGGGCTGGATATCAGCACGGCCAATACCATCTTTATTATGGATGCCGACCGGTTGGGCCTGGCACAGCTGTACCAGCTGCGGGGCCGGGTGGGCCGCAGCAGCCGCACGGGCTACTGCTATTTGGCCTACAACGGCCAGCGGGCCATCAACGAAACCGCCCAGAAGCGGCTGTACGCCATCAGTGAGTTTACCGAATTGGGCAGCGGCTACAAGGTGGCCATGCGGGATCTTGAGATCCGCGGTGCGGGCAATCTGCTGGGCCCCGAACAGCACGGTCATATGGCCCAGGTGGGCTACGATACCTACTGCAAGATCCTGGCCGATGCCATCCGCGAGGTAAAGGGCGAGCCGGAACAGACGGTACGGGATGCCAGCGTGGAGACCGCCCTTGCGGCGTACATCCCCACGGAGTATATCAGCAGTACGGAGCAAAAAGTCCAGGCCTACAAGCGAATCGCCGCCATCGATGGGGATGAAGCCGCAGATGATGTGGCAAGCAGCCTCATTGACCGGTACGGCAAACTGCCCATGGCGGTGGATCACCTCATCCGCATTGCAACCCTAAGGGCACTGTGCATTGGAAGCGGCGTTGCAACGGCCACCATCCGCCGCGGGGAATGCCGTATGCGCTTTGCCCCGGGGGCCGATGTGGATGGTGCAAAGCTCCTTTCCTGCGTGCAGGCCTACGGCAAGGGTGCAACGCTGCGCAATACAGAGCCCATCACCTTGATCTTAACGGACCGCAACGCCACCGAAACGAAGATGCTGGGCCGTGCGCTGATGTTCTTAAGAGGCTTAAAGGCCCAGGCATAAGAGGCCATTCACAAAAGCGACACACCTATGATTTGCTTTCGACACATTGTTGGGCTATAATGATGTGGATTCTGTAGCAAATAATTTCCTTTGAATAAACACTGGAGGTTCACATGAAAAAGACACTTGCATTGCTGCTGGCCATTTTGATGATGGCGCTGATGCTGACCGGCTGCCAGATCAACCGGGAAAAGGATATGGCCCAGGTGGTCCTGGAGGTAGGGGATGTTTCTTACACCAAGGCAGAACTTTATGAAAAGGCCGAGGCTTATTTGTATTCTCAGGGTACCGCTATCGATCTGATGGATGAGGAGATGGATGAATCCCTGCGCGCCGCGGTGGATACCTTCATTGCCGATTATCTGGAATACCTCTTCCAGATCGAGGTAGCCTGCATCATCGTGGATCGGGATATGCCCCTGACCGAGGATGAACTGAAGGAAGTTAACGATTCCGTGGATGAATACGTGGATTTCGTAAAGGAATACATGCTTGAGGACCACGAAGAGGCCGAGGGCGAAGAGCATGATGAAGATGCCCATGTGGATGAATACTTCGTACAGAGCTACGGCATGACCGTGGCCGAATACCGGGAAGAAAGCATCCGGGTGGCCAAGCTGGATAAACTGGGTGATTCCATCATCGATGGGGTCACTGCAGATGACGAAGCTGTAAAGGCCATGTACGAGGCTGATCTTAAGACCCAGAAGGAAGCTGCCATCAACGGCGAGACCTACTATGAATCCGAAACCATGGCCGATGGCAGCACCATCGGTGCTTACACCCTCCATAAAGCCCATGGCTATCGCCTGGTCAAGCACATCCTGTTCTCCTTCACCGATGAGCAGATGGATGAGATCGAAGATGCGGAAGTAGCCCTGGAAGGGGTCAAGCTTGTACGGGAGGAAGCCGAAGAGGATAAGCAGGCCGCCGAGACGGTAAAGGCCGCTGCCGAAACCGCCAAGGCCGAGGCAGAAGAAGCCGAGGATACCGAAAAAGCCGCTGCCCAGCAGAAGATCATCGATGAGCAGAACAAGATCATCGCTGAAAAAGAAGCTTTGATCCAGTCCCAGACGGTAAAGGTAAACAAAGCCCAGGCCGATTTCCACGCCCTGCGCAACAACAAGGCCAAGGCTTTGATGGCAAAGGCCAATGCCGTTTACGCCCGTCTGGAAAAGGGTGAGGATTTCGATGCCCTGTTAAAGGAATATGGCGAAGACCCCGGCATGAAGAGCGTGCCCTTCAGCGTACTGGGCTACCTGATCAGCCCCGCCGGCACCGGCTTTGATGAGACCTTTGTGGATGCTGCCCAGCAGCTGAAGGAAGTTGGCGAATTCAGCAAACCCGTGGTATCCAACTTTGGTGTGCACATCGTTAAGCTGACCTACGGCGAAGAAGAAGCCGATTTGCCCTATGAAATGGTAAAAGAAGTGGTTCAGCCCTATGCTGACAGCGTAGCCCAGGACGAAGCCTTTGAAGCCGGCATGAAGAAATATGCTGAAGAGCTCGGCGGCAAGATCCACCCCGACCGTGTGACTTATGTAAAATAACAAAATAAAAAAGCACCCTTCGGGGTGCTTTTTATTTTACCGTTTTAAACATCGGCTTCCCGGGGGCACTTGATGCGGAACATGGCATCCACCATGGTGTGCACAAGCCTGGCTTCCTCGGTATCGTTTAAGGAATAGTGGGTCTCTTTGCCCAAACGGCGGCTGATGATGAGCCCCGATTGCTTTAATGCCCGCAGATGGTGGGAGACTGCAGGGGCACTCATGCCGATGGCCGCCGCGATGTTGTACACGCATTCTTCGCTGTGGCACAGCAGCCAGAAGATCTTTAATCTTGTGCCGTCGCTCAAAAGGGAGAACACACCGGCTGTCTTTTCAAAATCTTCCCCCTTGGGCATGGCCTCTAAAATAACATGGGTGTCTCTGCCGTGGTCATGGGGTAATAACTGCTGCATGGTATCCCTCCTTTAACGGATCCCTTTTACGGAAAGGGTACGGATGGCGTTGATGATGGCGATGACGCTGACACCCACATCGGCAAATACTGCTGCCCACATGGATGCCAAGCCGAAAACGGAAAGGGCCAGCACCAGCCCTTTTACGCCAAGGGCAAACACGATGTTTTGTTTTACGATGGTCATGGTCTTTCTTGCGATGGTCATGGCAATGGGGATGCTGGAAAGCTCATCGTTCATAATGACCACATCGGCAGCCTCGATGGCGGCATCGGAGCCCAGGGCCCCCATGGCGATGCCCACATCGGCCCGGGCCAATACGGGGGCATCGTTGATGCCATCCCCCACATAGGCCACATTGCCATGCTGCCCCTTTAAGATGCGCTCCATCTGCTCCACTTTATCCTGGGGGAGGAGCTCTGTAAAGACTTCATCCAGGTATAATTCCTTTGCGGCCTGTTTACCGATGGCATCACTATCCCCCGTAAGCATCACGGCGCGGCGGATGCCGGATTGCCGTAATTGACGGATGGCCTCTTTGGCATCGGGTTTTAAGGTATCGGCCACGGCGATGGCACCCAAATAGCGCCCGCTTTGGCTTAGGTGTACCATGGTGCACCCGGTGAGATCCTCCATGGGGGTGATGCCGCAGCTTTCCATCAGCGCCCGGTTGCCGATGGTAATGGTGCTGCCATCCACAGTGACCCGAAGCCCCCGCCCGGGGAGATCGGTCAGTTCCCCAATGCGCCCTGCATCCACCGTGCCCGGATAGGCCGCGAGGATGGAACGGGCGATGGGGTGGTTGGAATAGGTCTCGCAATGGGCTGCCAAAGAGAGCAGCTCTTCTTTTGTAAGGGGATCCTGAGGGTAGATGCCCGTAACGGAGAACTCGCCCCGGCTGAGGGTGCCGGTTTTATCGAACACCACGGTATCCACCCGGCTCAAAACCTCTAAATAGTTGCTGCCTTTAATTAAGATGCCGCACTTGCCTGCGCCCCCAATGCCCCCAAAGAAGCTGAGGGGAACGGAGATGACAAGGGCGCAGGGGCAGGAGACCACCAAAAAGTTCAGCGCGCGCTCTACCCATACCCCTAAAAGGGCGCCGGGGATGAGAAGGGGCGGTAAAAAAGCAAGGGCCACCGCAGCCAATACCACTGTTGGAGTGTAGTAACGGGCAAAGCGGGTAATAAAGTTTTCCACATTAGCTTTGCGGCTGCTTGCGTTTTCTACAAGATCCAAAATCTTCGCCACGGTGGATTCGCTATATTCCTTTGTCACCTGAATGGTAAGGATGCCCGTTAAATTGATGCACCCGCTGACCACTTCTGCACCGGGGCCTGCATCCCGGGGGAGGGATTCCCCCGTCAGGGCGGAGGTATCCAGGGTGGTGTGGCCCGTTAAGACCACGCCATCCAGGGGGATGCGCTCACCGGGGCGCACTAAGATGGTATCCCCCACAGATACGTCTTCGGGGTCCAGCTCTTCCTCTGCGCCGTCGTTTAAGCGGATGGCGTAATCCGGGCGGATGTCCATCAGATCTGCAATGGAACGGCGGCTTTTGCCCACGGCATAGCTTTGAAACAGCTCGCCCACCTGGTAAAACACCATGACGGCCATGGCCTCCAGGTATTCACCCAGCAAAAAGGCGCCTACGGTGGCAAGGGCCATCAAAAAGTTTTCGTCAAAGACTTCACCGTGGATGATGCCCAGCGCCGCTTCCCACAGCACATCATAGCCTGCAATAAAATAGGCGCACAAAAAGATGCCAAGGCGGGGCAGATCCCCCATGGACATGGCAATGGGAAGGATGCAGATGGCGGCGGCAAGCAGCAGCCGCATCAGAATACGCTTTTGCTTCTTACTCATAACAACTCCTAAAAAAAGAGGCAAAAGCG
>SVGV01000085.1 GCA_015056185.1 Clostridiales bacterium
CAAAAGCCGATCTCCCGCATCATCTCTAAATCAAACTCCGTGCGCTGGGTCAGCCGCTGGGCTTCCAGGAGTTTATCCTCGCTGCGCAGTTCCTTTGAACGGAGCATGAGGTCATGTTCAATATTGCCCATAGCGGCATTGAGCCGCTCCTGGCTTGTGGCATAGTGGCTTGCGGGGAAGATGGCAACATGGCTTAACACGCTTAATATGTTGCCCGTCAGCACTTCGATCTCGCTGATGCGCTCGATCTCATCCCCAAAGAATTCCACCCGGATGGCCTTTTCGCTGGAGTTGGCCGGGAAGATCTCTAAAACATCGCCCCGGGCGCGGAAGGTACCGCGAATAAAGTTGATGTCGTTGCGCTCGTACTGAATGGCCACCAGGGCACGGATGACCTCATCCCGCCCTTTTTCCATGCCGGGGCGCAGGCTGATGCTCATCTTAAGGTATTCTTCCGGATCACCCAAAGCGTAGATGCAGCTGACGCTGGCCACGATGATCACATCCCGCCGCTCCTGGATGGCGCTGGTGGCGCTGTGGCGCAGTTTGTCGATCTCATCGTTGACCATTGCCGTCTTTTCGATGTACAGATCCCTTGAGGGGATGTAGGCTTCCGGCTGGTAGTAATCATAATAGGATACGAAGTATTCCACCGCGCTATCGGGGAAAAACTCCCGGAACTCGCTGCACAGCTGGGCGGCCAAAGTTTTGTTATGGGCGATCACAAGGGCGGGCCGCTGGACGGCCTCGATGACCTTTGCCATGGTGTAGGTTTTGCCACTGCCGGTGACGCCTAAAAGTACCTGGCCGGTATCGCCGCGGTTAATGCCCTCTGCCAGCTTTTGAATGGCGGCAGGCTGATCCCCCTGGGGGCTGAATGCACTTTTTACTTTAAATTCTCCCAATATTGCCGCCTCCTTTTGGGTATTCTACCCGATCGTAGTCTCATTGTACCAAAAACCATCGGTTTTTCAAGGCGAACATGCGAAAATTTGTTCGGTTTTTAATTTCTCTTTTTGTAATCTAACCTGGAGAAACAGAAGTGGTTTTCCACATTCTTATCATACAAAAACCTGGGCTATTGCCCCGGTTGGCAAGTTATGTTAGTATAGACTTACCGGCATTGCCGCAGCCTAGAAAAGGTGGTGAATGACCATGCAAATCAAAGAATCTGCCGAGAACTATCTGGAGACTATTTTGATCCTGCAAAAACGAAACGGTTCGGTGCGTTCCATCGACATCGCTGCTGAGCTTTCCTTCAGCAAACCCAGCGTCAGCGTGGCCATGAAAAACCTGCGACAGGGCGGGTACATTGTAATGGACCGCGAAGGGTACATTACCCTTTTGCCCCCCGGCAAGGAGATCGCCGAACGGGTATATGAACGCCACAGCATGATCAGCCAATGGCTTATCGCCATGGGCGTCAGCGAAGAAGTTGCTAAAGAGGACGCCTGCAAAATGGAGCACGTCATCAGCGATGAAACCTTTGATGCCTTAAAGCGCCACGCAAAGCAGTATGGATCTTAAAAGAAGCACCCCTTGAGGGTGTTTCTTTTTTGCCCTTATCTTGCTCAGTTTGGCTAATTATAGTATACTAATCGGTAACTAATTTTTTATCCATTCTTTTTAGGAGGTATCATCCATGTCCGATGCAGTCATGCAGATCGCCGGAAGGATCACTGATATTCGCGAGGCCAGCGGCCTTACCCCTGAGGAAGTTGCAAACACCATTGGTATGGATGTAGAGCTTTACAAGCGCTACGAAGCCGGTGAAGAGGATATGCCCATCGGCTTTTTGACCCGCTTTTCCGACAGCTTTTCCATCCCCCTTACCTCTTTGCTTTCCGGTGAGGAGCCCAAGCTGAGCCACTACTTCATCACCCGCCACGGCAAAGGCATCGAGGTGCAGCGCCACCCCGGCTATGTATACCAGGCCCTGGCCCATCGGTTTATGAAGAAAAAGTGTGAGCCCTTCTATGTAACGGTGGAACCCGGCAGCGGCGACACCAAGCTCAACGCCCATGTGGGCCAGGAGCTGGATTACGTGCTGGAAGGCAAGCTGAAGGTCATCATCGGCGAACAGGAGCTCGTTTTGGAAAAGGGCGACTGCATCTACATGGACAGCGCCTATATGCACGGTCTGCAGGCCTTGGATGACGAACCTGCCAGCTTCCTTGCCATCGTTTTGAAGTAAGGAGCCTCCTGAGATGCTTGGAAAATTCATCGAGCGGGACTATGTGTCCTATGAAGATTTTTACCAGAATTTTGACGTTAAATTTAACGATGATTTTAACTTTGCCTTTGACGTTGTGGACGGCTATGCCGAAACCAAGCCCAACAAACTGGCCCTCCTTTGGTGCGATGACCACGGCCAGGAAAAACGCTTTACCTTTGGAGATATGAGCCGGTTGAGCAATCAGGCTGCCAACATGTTCAAATCCCTGGGCATCAAAAAAGGCGATACCGTTTTGATGATGATGCGCCGCCGGTACGAATACTGGTATTTGATCCTGGCGCTTCACAAGATCGGCGCCATTGCCATCCCCGCAACCCACCTTTTGACGGAGAAGGACATCGTATACCGCATCAACGCAGCTCAGGTGAAGTGCGTTGTCACCATCGATGACAACAACATGGTGCCAGAGGTGGATGCCTCCGCTCCCCAGTGCCCCAGCTTACAGCATAAGATCGTGCTGGAAAGCAAGTACGACGGCTGGCTGACCCTCCATGAAGCCATGGAAGGCATGAGCGAGAGCTTCCCCCGTCCCACCGGCGACGACGCCACTTTGGCCAGTGACCCCATGCTGATGTACTTTACCAGCGGCACCACCGGCCTGCCCAAGATGGTGCTCCACAACTTCACCTACCCTTTGGGGCACATCATCACCGCAAAATACTGGCACAACCTGGACGAAAACTCCCTGCACATCACCGTGGCCGATACCGGCTGGGCCAAGTGCAGCTGGGGTAAGATCTACGGTCAGTGGATCGTGGGGGCTGCTCAGTTTGTGTACGATATGGACAAGTTCGTCCCCGCAAAGCTATTGGAAAAGCTGGCCCATTATAAGGTGACCTCCTTCTGTGCGCCGCCCACCATCTACCGGTTTATGATCCAGGAGGATATCACGAAATACGATCTTTCCTCCATCCGTAATATGGCCACCGCCGGGGAGCCTTTAAACCCCGAGGTGTTCAACCAAATTAAATCCGCCCTTGGCATCGAGATCGTGGAAGGATACGGCCAAAGCGAGACCACCCCTATTATGGCCACCTTTAAATGGCTGCCCGTCCACACCGGCAGCATGGGCAAGCCTTCCCCCGGGTATGATGTAGAGCTCATCAACGACGCCGGTGAGGTCTGCGATGTGGGCGAAGAGGGGCAGATCGTGGTGTTTACCCGCCAGACGAGGCCCATCGGCCTGTTCTCCGGCTATTATAAGGATGCGGAAAAGACCCGTGCCGCCTGGCACTACGGCGCTTACCACACCGGTGATGTGGCCTGGAAGGACGAAATGGGTTACTACTGGTTTGTGGGCCGTGCCGATGATGTGATCAAATCCAGCGGCTACCGCATTGGACCCTTTGAGGTGGAAAGTGCCCTGATGGAACACCCTGCTGTGGTAGAATGCGCCATCAGCGGTGTGCCCGACCCCGTCCGGGGTCAGGTGGTCAAGGCCAGCATCGTCCTTGCAGAGGGCTACGCCGCCAGCGATGAACTGAAGAAGGAACTGCAGGACCACGTAAAACGGGTGACCGCCCCCTACAAGTACCCCCGGGTCATCGAGTTTATGGATGAACTGCCTAAGACCATCAGCGGGAAGATCAAACGGGCCCAGATCCGTAAGCAGGACAGCG
>SVGV01000008.1 GCA_015056185.1 Clostridiales bacterium
ACCCGTTTGATTTCTTTGCCGTCTTTATCTTTATAGATCTTATATGTGGTGCAGCGGTGACCCATGCGCCCGCCGGAAACATCTTTTTCATTGGTAACTTCGATGTCCTTGGGCTGGGGGATGGTGCCGGTACGCACACCGACGATATCGATGGAACCGCCATCGGGAATGGGTCGACCCCAGATCTCACAATAAGCTTTGGTGCCCTGGGTGTAAGCCACGATGTAGATGGGCCATTCGGTATTGTTGGTAAAGCGGAAATCCGCAGTGCCGTAGTTTAATGCGGCATCGGTACCGATGGGGGTATAGCTGGAAAGAATGCTGTGGAACCACCATTCGTCGATCTTGAGATCGGAACGGACGACGGCGTTGAACAGGGTGGTGGATACCTGGCAGATGCCGCCGCCGACTTGATCGGTAGGTACGCCGTTTTCAATGGCGCCTGCGCTCTTCCAAACGCGGCCATCGGTGGTGTTGCCCAGATTATCCTCTACGCTGAAGGTCTCGCCGGGCTGGACGATCTTGCCGTTGATCTTGGAAAGGCCCAGTTTGATGTTGTATGCACGGCCATAAGAGCTGCCGGAGAAAGAGGTGCTGTGTTTTGCGATCAGCACGGTGTTCTCGATGACGCCGGTGGAGGCGCCGTCGGGCTCAATGGCCTCGCCGGGCATGGTGATGGCGGAGAAATCCCAATTGCGGACCCGCTCCAGCACCATGCTTGCAAACTGGTTGGTATCGGGGATGAAGCCGGCTTTCCGCTCGGTAAAGGTGAATCGTTCAGGCAGAGAAGGATCAAACTTGACCTCTTCCTTGGTGGGTTCACGGGGCACAGCATCACAATAGGCGATAACAGCCTCGCGGATGGTGTTTTCATCGTAATCAAACTTTAATTCGCAGTCCATACCGCTCTGGCGGGCATCGGCGATCTGCTTTCTGCGGTCTTCAATGCCGCCGCTGCGGCCAACCGCCATAGCAATGCCTAAGGCATCCTCGCCGGAGGTGCCTACGCCAAGCTGACTGATGGGCACTTCTTCGGTGCGGTCAGCGATCACGATGGGCAGAACGATGGCCTCCTGGGATTCCGCCACCAAAGCTTCCAGCTTAGTAAGGGCATCTTTGGGGGCGTCACCGCCTACCTGGACCCCTTCTACGCTGACGCCGGCTGCTACAAGGCCGTCATCGAGCATGAAAAGATCGGGCTCTTTGTCAAACCAGCCGGATAAAAAGCCGAATACACCCACCCCTGCCACAGCAACCACAACAGCTGCTGCCGCACAGATGGTGATGATCTTCTTGCGGTTGCCCGCTTTTTTCTTTTTCTTCTGAGCCATGGGTTGTTCCTTATTGACAGGTTTTTCTGCCGGGCGTGCCTGCTGTGCAGGGCGCTGGGGGGCTGCAGGCTCACTGGCGCGGGCCTGGGGTGCCTCCGAACGGGAGCGCCGGGTCAAGGGTGCATCGGAAGTATTTTGCTCACGGGGTGCCTGGCGCTGTTCTGCGCTCACATCCCTCAGATCTTTACGCTTTTCAAACATAGCGATCCTCTCCTTTGGACGTTATGCTTCGTGATTGTTCTCGTTCATGCGATAAGCCAGGATATAGAGGCTATCGGACAGGTTTACGTTTTCAACCTCCACATTGGGAGGGCAGCTCAGCTCACGGGGAGCGAAGTTCCAAACTGCGGTGATGCCCAGGCGGATGAACATATCGCATACATCCTGAGCGGTGCCGGCGGGGGTACAGATGACGCCCATGTTGATGTTGTTTGCTTTTACGTATTCTTCAAACTCAAACACACTGAGTACGGTGACACCCTCCAGGGATGTGCCGATGACATCGGGGTTGATATCAAAAATTGCTTTGATGTAAAAGCCCTGGTCGGAAAAGCCCTTGTAGTTAAGAAGCGCTCTGCCGATGTTGCCTGCACCCACGATGACGGCGTTGTAGGTTTTGTTCAGCCCCAGGATGCTGACCAGTTCGCTCTTCAGCTTTTGTACCTGGTAGCCATAGCCCTGCTGGCCAAAGCCGCCGAAGCAGTTGAAATCCCTACGGATCTGGGAAGCATTGAGGCCCATCTCCCGGCTCAATTCCAAAGAAGAGATCCGTTCGATTCCCCTATCTTCCAGCTCACACAGTTTTCGATAATACCTCGGCAATCTGCCGATGACCGCTTCAGAAACGTATTTCTCAGCCATCTTGGGCCCCCATTTACATTGTGCAGTTTTGATCAGTTAATTATAGCACCAAAGCCCCGGTTTTCCAATCTGAAATACTGGATGAATTGGGAAAAAATGCACTAGAACAGACCGGGGACCAGCATGTGCAAAAGGATGCCGATGCCCGCGCAAACAAACACCGTGATGATCGGCGAAAGCTTGAATTTGTACATGGCCACAAAAGCCGCAGCGGAAAGGCCGATGCTGACCCAATCGATATGGTCAAGGGCGTTTGCAATGGCGATAAAATCGGCCCCGGAGTGGATGCCAAAGAAGGATGCACATGCGATGGTCATGGCTGCGGCCATGATCATACCCGTTACCGCAGGGCGGATGCCCCATAATCCTGCCTGGACCGCAGGCTTCTTCTGGAAGCCGAAGAAGAACCGGGCCACTACCAAAGTGATGATCACACTGGGGAAGACCACGCCAAAGGTGGCAAAGATGGCGCCGGGCAGGCCTGCCATTTTTACGCCGGCAAAGGTGGCTGCGTTAACGGCGAAGGGGCCCGGGGTCATCTCAGAAATGGCGATGACATCGGCCACCTCGGAAACCAGCATCCATCCGTGACCTACCAGTTCTTTCTGGAACAGAGGAATCATGGCGTAGCCGCCGCCGAAGGAAAATGCGCCGATCCGCATAAAGGTGAGCATCATTTCAAAAAGGAGTTCCATGCTTATGCCTCCTCCTTCTTCAAAATGGCCAGTTTGAGGATCAGCCCTAAAACAGCAGAGCCGATGACGATGAGGATCGCGTGGACGGAGAACTGGAATACCAGCACAAATGCCGTAAGGAAGATGGCCCAGCTGATCCAATTCTTTAAGATGGGTTTGCCAAGACGGATCACCGCGCTGACCATCAATGCCACGACCCCTGCACGGATGCCCTTTAATGCAGCCGCCACATAGGTGTTACTGGCAAACTCCAGATAAAACAAGCTGATGATGGAAAGGGTAATGAGGGAAGGCAGCACCACACCCAAGGTGGTACAAATAGCGCCGATGACGCCGCCCGCCCGGTAGCCTACCATGATGCAGGCGTTTACGGACAACACCCCGGGCAATGCCTGAGATACCGCAACGATATCTAAAATATCATTTTCTTCGATATAGTGGTACTTCTGCACGAATTCCCGCTGCAATAACGGCACGATGACGTACCCGCCGCCAAAGGTGACCGCACCGATCTTAAAGGTGGTCCAAAACAGCGAGAACAGCTCTTTTAAGGTTGCTTTTCTGGTTTTACGTTCACTCATCAAAAGTTCCTCTATCCGTTTTAATTTCTATAGCATACAGAAAGGGAGCATGAATTGCAAGCCCCCTTTCTGAGATCATTCGATAATAGGATAAATACTGTTATTGCCAAATACATCGCCCACGGCTACAACGGGCATCCCCCGCCCGGGAGTCAGCCGCAAAAGCTGCTCCAGCATGGGGTGCTTCGGGCTGCGGCACACCGCATTGCAGAAGGTGAGCTCCCCTTCATACACATAGCCCACAGCTGCGTAATCCAGAAGGGAGAGATCCCCCCCGCCGCCGGAGGTAATGCCGTAGCTTTCCAAAGAAAGCTGGGAAAGGGTGCCGTGATCCGCCTGGGCATAGGGGTTATCATAGCCCAGGATGCGGTAATCCTCCAAAGAGATCAGGTAGTCGTTTCCATCCCGCCCCAGGGCATAGTGAAGGGCCGTCCTGTTTGCTGCGTTTTCGCCGCTTTGGATGGAGAATCCCTCCCCTGCCTGCAGCAATCTGCTGCGCAGATGCCCCATGGCAAGGGGGCATTGATCCGCCACCAAATAGCGTCTGCCGCAGGAGGCCGCCGCCATGGCCGTGGTGCCGCTGCCGGAGCAAAGATCCACCACCAGCCCATCAGGCGGGCAGGAAGCCCGGATGATGCGCTGCAGCAGCGCCATGGGTTTTTGGGTGGGGTAACCGGTGCGTTCCGGATCCTTTTGCTGCAGATGGGAGATATCAGACCAGACGTCATCGGGGTAGATGACGGAATCCGCGTAATAGCGGTATTCCTTGCCGGCCGAGTGGATGGAATAATACACCCTGCCGTCCTCATCCACGCTCTTTTTCATGTTGTTGCGCCTTTCTTCCCCACGGAGCATGCCCACGGCATCGGGGTCAAAATAGGGGTAGCGGCGCTTTTTATAGAAGAAGATGGTGTCGTGCTTGCGGGAGTAGAACCGTTTGGCCCTGCCGCCGCTGCGGTAATGCCAGACGATCTCGTTTAACAGGTTATCCTGCCCGAAGATCTCATCGACTACCTTGCGCACCAAATAGCTGGCGCGGAAATCCACATGGATGTAGATGCTGCCCGTCTTTTTCAGCATGGCATGGGCGGTAGTAAGCAGGGAGGTTAAGTAATCTTCATAGGCGTTAAGGTCGGCGAAGGTATCGAAATCGTTTTCTACCGAAAGGAGATAATCCTTTTTGCCGGTGTAGCCTGCGGTGCCCACCCGCTGTTTGACGGCGTATTTTTGGTTGGTATAAAAGGGCGGATCCAGGTAGATCAGATCGGCCTGTTCGGCGTAATCCCTTTTAAGATCCTCTGCTGCGGATACAACATCACAAAGCAAGAAAGTGCCGTTTGGATTGCCGTATGTTTGTTTTTGGACCACGGGGTATTCCACCTGGGCACCTCCATTGCAATGATTTTCGCTCTATTCTATAATAGCAGTGATAATTTGATTATACGGGTGGATTGAACGGGATGCAACAGCAGAAACCCATGAAAATTTGGTATCTCATCAAAAAGAAGCAGAAAGTGGTAAGCGACCGCCTTTATATTGGGCAATTCGAAGATGCCCTGGGGGAAGGGCTTACCGAAGTATGCCAGGAATTGGATTTGGAGCGGCCGGTGATCCTTTTAAAACACGAACGGGAACTGGCACAGTTTAACCGGGCGGTATTCCACAAACGGGATTTTATTGGGGATTTTCAGTATGATGCCCTGGAAGTGGAATGTGTGGCCGAAAAGGAGAAAGATTGATGGAAACCCATAGGGAACTGAGCAAAAAGGTAGCGGATTCCCGTACGGAGCAAAGCCAGATCATCATGCCGGGGCACATCAACGGCATGGGGCGGCTCTTTGGCGGGCAGATGATGGAATGGATCGATGTGGTTGCCGGGGTCACCGCACGCCGCCACAGCAACTGCGATGTGACCACCGCGGCGGTGGATCAGCTTTTGTTTGAGGCCCCCGCCTATGTAAACGATACCCTCATCCTCATCGGTGAGGTGACCTATGTGGGCAACAGCTCCATGGAGGTGCGGGTGGATAGTTTTGTGGAATCCTTAAAGGGGAATCGCAAAATGGTGAACCGGGCCTACCTTGTGATGGTGGCCATCGGCCAAGATGGGAAGCCCACCCGGGTGCCCCGGCTGGAGCTTATTACAAAGGAAGAGCAGCTGGAATGGCTGGATGGGCAAAAGCGCCACAAACTGCGCCAGCAAAGGCGAAGGGAACAGTACTGATGAAAAGTATTCTTTTCAAAACGGTGTGTATCCTGCTGTTCGTTGCTGTCCTTTTTATCTGTAATGAAGTTTTTTCTATGGACGGGTATTATACCACCATCGATGAGGTGATGGCCCACGAAGATCCCATCAAAAAGGGTGCGCAGGAAATTGCTCGGATCCAAAACGGTTCCGGCCATATTCTGATCTATTCCCATGATGATGTGATCTGGTTTTATAACTTCAAAAGCAGGCAGAGCTTAACAGGTAAAAAATACGCCGTGGCATCCTGTTTAGAAGAGCGGATCGCCTATGACAGCATCAGCAGCACACCCCCCAGGGCGGGCCATCTGTGGCGTGAGTTTTCTGCAACGGTATTCGTCGGCAAGGATGAAGCAGACTTGCGCTGGTGGGTGGTAGAAGGCATCCCCTCCACCGCGGCAGACGAATATGATTCCATCTCCTATTGCTGCAACGGAAAAACCTATACCCTGTTGTATTATTTTATAGATGATTAAAAAAGAGGACGGAAAACCGTCCTCTTTTGTTTTAAAAATATCGTTTTAAAAGGCCTTCCACCATGGCCACAAAGCGGGCGTCATCCCGCGCCATTTCATGGACGGCATCGTGGATGGCATCGTAATTCATATCCTTGGCTTTCTGGGCTGCCTCCCCCTTTTGAGAGGCTGCTTTTTGCAGGTTCTGCAGCTGGGCGGTGAGATTGCCTTTGGTATCCGTAAGGCCGGCGATGCCCAGTAATTCTGCCAATCTGGCGGCCTGATTGCCCTTTTCCCGGGCGATGCGCTCACAGGCGGAGGCAACCTCCGGGTAGCCTTCCCGATCGGCCTGGCGGCTGATGGCCATGAACTGGCCCAGCTGTTTTGTGGCATCTTCATAGGCGGCGCGCAATTCCGACACCACAGCGGGCTCGGCATCCTGGGCGGCAGCCATCATGTGGACTTCCGCCAGGGCGGCGCTGTCATCACCACGGATGTAGAATTCCGCCCCTTCGCCTTCGCACACGGGGCAGGTATCGGGGCGCTCGCCCATGGAGGAGTAACCGCAAACAGAACAAACGTAACGCATGGGAGCCTCCTTATTCGCTGAGGTTCTTTTCCATGAGATCCGCCAGTTCATGGGCACGGCGGTCCATGGCGGCGAGATCGGGGCCTTCGATCATAACACGGATGAGGTGCTCGGTGCCGCTGGTGCGGACCAAGAGGCGGCCGCTGTGCTTGTATTCCGCCTCGATCTCACGGATGAGGGCGGCTACCTCGGCATCCTCCATGTAACGGTTTTTCATGGTGGGGCCCACATGGGCGTTGACTAAGACCTGGGGCAGAATGGTGATCTGCTTGGAAAGCTCGGAAGCTTTTTTGCCGGAAGTAAGAAGGGCATCCACCAGCGCAAGGCCCGTCTGCATGCCATCGCCGGTGTTGGAACGATCCAGCATGATCACATGGCCGGATTGCTCGCCGCCAATGCAATAGCCGCTTCTGAGCATCTCTTCCATAACATAGCGGTCGCCGACGCCGGTTTTGGCCACCTGGATGCCATGCTGTTCCATGGCCTGGATGAGGCCCAGGTTGCTCATGATGGTGGCCACCAGGGTGTTTTTTGCAAGTTTGCCCTGCTGCTTTAAGTGGATGGCCAAAATGCCCATGACCACGTCGCCATCCATCAGGGTGCCGGTTTCATCACAGGCGATGAGGCGGTCAGCATCACCATCGAAGGAAAGGCCGATGTCTGCACCGGTATCCTTCACCAGCTGCTGGAGCTGATCTGGATGGGTGCTGCCGCAATGATCGTTGATGTTTTTGCCGTTGGGGGTGTTGGAGATCACATGGACTTTGGCTCCCAGGCCGGTAAAGAGATCCTTGGCGATGGGAGAACTGGCACCGTTGGCACAATCCAAAGCGATGGTAAGGCCGCTTAGGTCATGCTGACACTGGGCCGCAAGGAAGGCGCGGTAGATCTCTTTTAAAGAATCATCCCTGGTGCAGGTGCCCACATCGATGCCGGTGGGGATGTAATCCATCTTAGCATCCATGGCGATCTGGATCTCGTCTTCCAATTCATCGGGTAGTTTTAAGCCATTGGCATCAAAAAACTTGATGCCGTTGTACTGTACGGGGTTGTGGGATGCGGAGATCACGATGCCGGCATCCATATCCAGCTTTTTGACAAGGTAGGAGACGCCGGGAGTGGGGATGATGCCCGCGCAGGTAACATCGGCACCCATGGAGCAAAGGCCGGCCACCAGTGCGGATTCCAGCATATCGCCGCTGATACGGGTATCCCGCCCGATGAGGATGCGGGGGCGGCTGTGGTTTTTGGCCAGTACCATAGCCCCGGCCCGGCCCAGTTTAAAGGCCAGATCACAACTGAGTTCCGTATTGGCAATGCCTCGTACGCCATCGGTACCAAATATCCGTGCCATCACAAATTCCTCCTAAATAATTAATCCAACAAATAACGCTCACAGCTGATGGTGGCAACTGCCCCATCGGCAGCGGCAGTGATGACCTGCCTCAGGTCCTTCTGGCGGATATCCCCTGCGGCAAAGACGCCTGGCACATCCGTTGCCAGGTCTTCACCGGTGACGATATAACCGGCGTCATCCAGCCCTACTTTGCCCGTAAACAAGGCGGTGTTGGGGTTGTGGCCCACGGCTACGAATACGCCCTGGCAGGGGATGGATTCCTCTTCTCCGGTTTCAACATTCTGCACTTTAAGGGAATCCACCTCGAACTTACCATCGATGGAAAGGGGCACATAGCCCAAATGAGTTTCGATGTTTTCTGCCGCAAAAATACGGTTTTGCAGGGATTTTGCCGCACGCAGCTCGCCACGGCGGTGGATGAGATGCACCTTTTTGCTGGTGCGGGCCAAAAAGAGGGCATCCTCTGCAGCGGTATCGCCGCCGCCGATGACGCAGACCTCCAGGTTTTTAAAGAAGAAGCCGTCGCAGGTGGCGCAGTAGCTGACACCCATGCCCCGCAGTTCCTCCTCACCGGAGATGCCTAGCTTGCGGGGGGCTGCACCGCAGGCGATGATCACCGCTTTTCCATGAAGGGTTTCTCCATTTTTTAGGGTGATGGTTTTTACCTCGCCCGCAAGATCAACATCAGTAACCTCAGCATATTTGATGTTGGCGCCCAGGTTCTTTGCCTGTTGTTCCATGGCGGTGGAAAGTTCCACGCCCCCTACCCCATTGGGGAAACCGGGGTAGTTTTCCACCGTGCTGGTGGTAGCCAGCTGGCCGCCGGCCACGCCGCTTTCCAATACGGTGCAGCTAAGGCCTGCCCTGGCTGCGTAGATTGCTGCCGTCATACCGGCGGGGCCGCCGCCGATAACAATGATATCCATCATATGATTCACCTCTATCATGGTTATTCTTATTTTATGTTACTTTATTATAACCCAATTGTCATAGAAATGACAGAAAAACATAATAAGAAAGCCCCTGCAGATGCAGGGGCTTTTGATTGCAAAGATGCTGCAGTTAGCGTTTGCTGAACTGGGGAGCACGACGGGCTGCTTTGAGGCCGTACTTTTTGCGCTCTTTCATGCGGGGGTCACGGGTGAGGAAGCCAGCCTTCTTGAGGGCGGGACGAAGCTCTTCGTCTGCCTGGAGAAGGGCGCGGCTGATGCCGTGACGGATCGCGCCAGCCTGACCGGTAGTGCCGCCGCCGTCTACGTTGACGAATACGTCAAACTTGTTTTCCAAACCTACTACGTTCAAGGGGGAACGTACTACCATCTTCAACGTTTCAAGGCCGCCGAAGTAATCGTCGATATCCCGCTTGTTGATGAGGATCTTGCCATCGCCGGGGAGAAGACGCACGCGGGCTACGCTGCTCTTTCTCCGACCGGTTCCAATATACTGAACCTTTGCCATTTTGCGCGCCTCCTTAGATAATTTCCAGCTTTTCGGGCTGCTGTGCCTCGTGCTTGTGCTCGGGGCCGGCATAAACCTTAAGCTTCTTCAACATGGCGCGTCCCATGGAGTTTTTGGGAAGCATGCCCTTGACTGCCTTCTGGAAGGCGAACTCAGGCTTGTTGGCCATGAGGTCACGGTAGCTGACTTCCTTCAAACCGCCGGGATGGCCGGTATGACGGTAATACTTTTTCTTATCCAGCTTGTTGCCGGTGAAAACCAGTTTTTCCACATTGGTTACGATGACGAAGTCGCCGCAATCCACATGGGGGGTGTAGGTGGGCTTATGCTTGCCCTTTAAGATAGACGCTACCTGGCTGGCCACACGACCGAAGGTTTTGCCTTCGCAGTCGATGACATACCATTTGCGTTCAAGGCCTTCAGCCTTGGCCATATATGTCTTCATTGAGATCCTCCCGGCACGGCACCGGGGTTGAGCAAGACCTCAGCGCTGCGCATACTAATTATTTTCAGTACATTTTCTGCTCCGGGGCTATGGGGCAGAACAATGCCTATATATTCTATATAGGGAAGGCAGGCTCTGTCAAGAGCTTATCTCAAGGAATTTCGTTAAATTTCCTGCTGAGAGAGGACATCTTCCCCATCGTAATAAACCCGCATCATACAAAGGCCGTTGGGCGGTGCCGTCATGCCCCCTTGTTTACGGTCTAGCGTTTGGAGCATGGTGGTAAAGGTGTCTTTATTTAGTTTACCCCGGCCGATATCCACCAGAGTCCCTGCGATGATACGCACCATGTTGTAAAGGAAGCCGCTGCCCACGATATCCAGGGTGATCAGGCCGTCTATGATGCTGATCTCCGCTTTATAGATGGTGCGGACGGTCATCTCCACATAGCTGCCCGAGGCAGCGAATGCGGCGTAATCATGGGTGCCTACGATGGGCTTAACCGCCTCTTTCATGAGGTCCACGTCTAGCGGTGCAAAGGGAACATACCAACTGTAGCGGCCCCGCAGAGGGCTTGCAAAGGGGTGGTTATAGATTTGATAACGGTACCACTTTGCCTTTGCATCAAACCGGCAATGGAAGTCCTCACCCACTGCCTGTGTCTGCTTTAATCGGATATCCTTTGGCAGCAGGTAATTCACGGCGTAGGCCAGTTTATCCGGCGGGATGCGGGTATCACCATCAAAGTGGAACACCTGGCCCCGTGCGTGGACCCCGGCATCAGTACGGCCTGCGCCGTGGATGGTGATGGGGGTCTCCAAAAGCTTGGTAAGGGCCTTTTCGATCTCTTCCTGGACGGTGTTGGCGTTCTTTTGACGCTGCCATCCGCCGTAATCGGTACCGTCGTACTCACAAATTCCTTTATAACGCATGGTCAGACCCCCAGCAGGCACACGGCCGTGATGGCAGCAGCCATGAGCACCAGCACGATATAATCGGCCAATGCAAGATGGTACACCTTCATGCTGGTGCGGCCCTTTTTGCCCGCATAGCAGCGGGATTCCATGGCCGTTGCAAGGTCATCTGCCCGGCGGAAGGAGCCGACGAACAGGGGCACTAACAGGGGAATGAGCCCTTTTGCCCGGGCCATGATGCCGCCGGTGTCGAAATCCGCTCCTCTGGCGGCCTGGGCCTTCATGATGCGGTCCGCTTCCTCCGCCAAGGTGGGGATGAAGCGCAGAGCAATGGTCATCATCATGCTCATTTCATGGACAGGGAATCGGATGAGATTGAGGGGCTTTAATACCCGCTCCAAGCCATCGGTCAGTTCGATGGGGGTGGTGGTCAGAGTCAAAAGAGAAGTGCCCATGACCAACAATACCAGGCGCAGTGCCAAATGGATGGCGCCCGTCAGGCCTTCATCGGTAATGCGGAGGATCCACACCTTCAAAAGTTCCTGGCCTGATTGGTTAAAGAGGATGTTGATGATAAAGGTGAACACCACGATGAACAAAATAGGCTTTAACCCGCGAAGCACCACTTTGATGGGCAGGCGGGAAAGGGCGATGCCGCTCAGGAGCAGCAGTGCCACGGCGCCATAGCCGATGTAGCTGTGCACCAAAAACACCAGCACCATATACAATACCGTAACGATGAGCTTGGCCCGGGGATCCAGACGGTGGATGGGGCTTTCAATGGGGTAATACTGCCCCAGGGTGATGTTACCCATCATGGCGGTTCCCCTCCTTTACGGCTTGTGCAATGGACGCGGCAAGGTCGTTGTGTTCCCTCTTGTACGCTGCATGGATGCCGCGCTTTTTCAGCATGGAGATTAAGCGATAGCTGATGGGCACGTCCAGGCCCATGGCTTTTAATTCTGCTTCGTGGCAAAAGACCTCTTCCGGAGTGCCGGCCATGGCAAGGATGCCCCGGTCCATCACCAGGATGCGGTCAGCTAATAGGGCCATATCCTCCATGTTATGGGAGATCATGACTACGGTGATGCCGTTTTCTTTGTGCAGCTTGCGGATGATGCTCAGCATGGTGGCCTTTGCGGCGGGATCCAGCCCGGCGGTGGGTTCATCCAGCACCAGGTAGCTGGGTTCCATGGCCAGGATGCCTGCGATGGCCACGCGGCGTCGCTGACCGCCGGAAAGAGCGAAGGGCGACTGCTGGCCGATCTCATCCATGCTAAGGCCCATTAAGGCAAGTGCATTTGCGGCACGCTGCTTTTGTTCTTCCTCACTCAGGCCCATATTCTTGGGTCCAAAGCAGATATCCTTTTCCACCGTTTCTTCAAAGAGCTGGTATTCCGGGTACTGGAACACCATGCCTACCTTGGTACGGATGGATTTTCTATCGTGGGCTTCGTTCAGTACGGTGCCATCCACCGTGACGGTGCCGTGCTGGGGCAAAGTGAGGCCGTTCAAATACTGGGCCAGGGTGGATTTACCGCTGCCTGTATGGCCGATGATGCCCAAAAACTCCCCATCGGTGAGGGTGAAGGAAACATCCTTCAGGGCCTCCACTGCAAAGGGAGTGCCTGGTGAATAGATATGAGAAAGATGTTCTACTACAATTGGCATATTGCATCCACCAATCCATTCAAATCGGTCCCCATGGGTACATTCAGGCCTTCTTGTTTCAAAAGGGCGGCCATTTCCATGGTAAAGGGGAGTTCTAATCCTAAGGCGGTCAGTTCTTCGATGGGGAGGTTGAAGATCTCATCGGGGGTCATCAGCATACGGCAGGTGCCGTCTTCCATGACGAGTACACGGTCTGCCATCATGGCCTCTTCCATGGAATGGGTGATGTGGATGACCGTGATGCCCATGGTACGGTTCAGCATCTCCATGATATCGGTGATGTCTTTGCGGCCACGGGGATCCAGCATGGAGGTGGATTCATCGAACACCACAACTTCGGGCTGCATGGCCAGGATACCCGCGATGGCCACCCGCTGCTTTTGCCCTCCGGACAGCATATGGGGGGATCGCTTACGCTCGTCATACATGCCCACGGCTTTTAACGCCTCATCCACACGGGTACGGATCTCCTTAGGTGCGATCCCCAGGTTTTCAGGACCGAAAGCAACATCCTCTTCCACCACGCTGGCGACGATCTGGTTATCCGGGTTTTGGAACACCATACCTACCTTGCGGCGGATCTCCATCACCCGCTTTTCCTCTGCAGTGGAGATGCCAAATACCGTCACAGTGCCCTTTTGCGGAGTCAGGAGGCAGTTGATCAGCTTTGCCAGGGTAGATTTGCCGCTGCCGTTTTTGCCCACGATGGCAAGGTATTCCCCTTTATTTACGCTTAGGTTCACATCGTGAAGGGCCATAGCCTCTTCGTTATAGGAAAATGTAACGGCATCAAAGGTAACCACCGGGGTTTCCATCTTCTCACCTCACAGGCAATAAATGCAGAAAAGGGAGGCGAAGCCTCCCTTTTTTGTGTTATCTGTTCCCTTACAGGAGCTCCAAGATCGCCATGGGAGCGGCATCGCCGCGGCGAGCACCGATCTTGATGATGCGGGTGTAGCCGCCGCCCTGACCTAAGTCAGCAGCACGCTTGGCGTATTTGGGGCCGTATTCCCGCATGAGTTTTTCCACCACGGGGTGGTTTACATCTGCGGTACGAGCCTTGTATTCGCTCTTGCTTTCCTTGTCGCCTTTGGTCTCTTTTACATCGTAAAGATAAGCCATCATGGCACGACGGGCAGCCAGTTTGCTGGGAGCGTCATTGGTGTAAGTCTCACCGTTTTTGGTAACGGTAACGGTGTTGTCATATTCCTTCACAGCCAGGGTGATCAGTTTTTCTGCGATGGAGCGCACCTCTTTGGCACGGGTCTCGGTGGTCTCGATGCGGCCATTCCAAATGAGTGCGGTGGTGAGGGTGCGGAGAATCGCTTTACGCTGATCAGAAGGCCGGCCAAGTTTGCGGTATGCCATTGTAGCAGTCCTCCTATGATTTAGTCATCGCTGGTACGCAGGGACAGGCCAACCTCTGCCAGCTTCTGCTGGACTTCTTCAAGAGACTTTCTTCCCAGGTTGCGTACTTTCATCATGTCTTCTTCGGTCATCTTAGTGAGCTCTTCCACGGTGTTGATGCCGGCCCGCTTGAGGCAGTTATAGCTGCGGACGCTAAGATCAAGGTCGTCAATGCTCTTTTCCAGGATGCCATCGTTTTTGTCGTCTTCCTTCTGCACCATGATCTCCACGCCGGAGACGCTGTCAGCAAGGCCCACGAAGAGCATCAGGTGTTCGCTGATGATCTTGGCAGCCAGAGAGACTGCTTCATCGGGCTTGATGGTGCCGTTGGTCCACACTTCCAAAGTCAGCTTATCGAAGTCGGTAACCTGGCCTACACGGGTGTTTTCCACGCTGAAGTTGACTTTTTTAATAGGCGTAAAGATGGAATCCATGGGGATTACACCGATGGGGGTGCCGGGCTTTTTGTTCTTATCGGAGAACACATAGCCACGGCCCTTTTCCAAGGTGATTTCCATATCCAAGGAAGCTTCGCCGTTTAAAGTTGCAATGTGCAGATCGGGGTTGACGATCTCCACCTCGCTGTCGCCGATGATGTCAGCGGCGGTCACTTCTTTGGGACCACGGGCGCTGATGCGCACCGTTTTGGGTTCATCTGTATGCAGCACGGCACACAGGCCCTTGAGGTTTAAGACGATGTCGGTAACATCTTCTTTTACCCCGGGGATGGTGGCAAACTCGTGCAGTACGCCTTCAATTCTGATGCTGGTTACGGCTACGCCGGGCAGAGAGTTTAACAGCACCCTGCGCATGGCGTTACCAAGAGTTGTTCCGAATCCCCGTTCCAAAGGTTCTACCACAAACTTACCGTACCCATCGTTAAGATCAACACACTCAATGTTGGGTTTTTCAATTTCGATCAACGGGGTCCCTCCTTCCAAAGGTATCTCTATTCATTATTACCTAGAATACAACTCTACAATCTGATGCTCCTCGATGGTGAGATCGATATCGTCCCTCTGAGGCAGAGCGATTACGCTGCCCTTAAGGTTTTCAGCATCCAAAGTGAGCCATTTGGGAAGGTTACGGACGCCTTCTTCACGGATGGCTTTGAAATAATCTTTTTTGGCGGTACGCTCTTTTACGGAGATCACATCGCCGGTGTTAACGATGTAGCTGGGGATATCCAACTTCTTGTCGTTAACGGTGATGTGGCCGTGGCTGATGAGCTGACGGGCATGGGCCCTGGACTCGCCGTAACCGAGACGGTACACAACGTTGTCAAGACGACGCTCCAACAGGGACAGCAGGTTTTCACCGGTGATGCCCTTCATGGAAGCAGCCTTGTTGAAGTAGCTTGCAAACTGGCTTTCAAGCACGCCATAGGCACGGCGGGTCTTCTGCTTTTCACGCAGCTGGATGCCGTACTGGCTCTGCTTTTTCCGGCTCTGACCATGCTGGCCGGGAGGGGTGGGACGTTTGGTGATGGCGCATTTGGGGCCATAGCACCGGTCGCCCTTCAAAAACAGCTTCTGGCCTTCGCGGCGGCAAAGCCGGCAGACCGATTCAGTATATCTAGCCATAATTGGGGTTCCTCCTTATACTCGACGGCGCTTAGGCGGACGGCAGCCGTTGTGGGGAATGGGGGTCACGTCTTTGATCATGGTGACTTCCAAACCGGCGGCCTGCAGGGCGCGGATAGCAGCCTCACGGCTTGCGCCGGGGCCCTTTACGTAAACCTCTACGGACTTGAGGCCATGCTCACGAGCGGCCTTGGCAGCGGTTTCAGCAGCGGTCTGAGCAGCAAAGGGAGTGCTCTTACGGGAGCCGCGGAAACCCATGCCGCCAGCACTTGCCCAGGAAATGGCGTTGCCGGAGGTATCGGTCATGGTAACGATGGTGTTGTTGAAGGAAGAGTGGATATGAACCTGACCCTTCTCAATATTTTTACGGTCGCGACGACGCTTTACAACGCGCCGTTTTGCTTTAGGTGCAGCCATTGATCATACCCTCCTTATTTCTTCCTGCCGCTTACGGTCTTCTTGGGACCCTTGCGGGTACGGGCATTCTGTTTGGTGTTCTGCCCACGGACCGGCAAGCCACGGCGATGACGGACACCACGGTAGCATCCGATCTCAACGAGGCGTTTGATGTTCAGCTGAACCTCACGGCGAAGGTCACCCTCCACGGTCAGATTCTTGTCGATATAATCCCTGAGCAGACCAACTTCATCTTCGGACAGATCCCGCACGCGAGTGTCGGGGTTTACGCCGGTGGCAGCCAGGATGTCATTGGCGGTTGCGCGGCCAATGCCATAGATATAGGTGAGACCAATCTCAACGCGTTTCTCTCTGGGCAGGTCGATACCTGCAATACGTGCCATTCTAAATGAACACCTCCTGATAAATTGGCAAAAAGATATATGAAAGCATGCGGAAGCCCCTATACGCCGGGGCCAAGCAGCCGCTCCGCATGACGAAGAATCTTCAGCCCTGCTTCTGTTTGTGCTTGGGGTTGGAACAGATGACCATCACTTTGCCATGACGGCGGATGATCTTGCATTTTTCACACATCGGTTTGACCGAAGGTCTGACTTTCATGGTTATTCCTCCTAATGATCAGCCTTTTCCCTTGCCGCGCCACGTAATGCGGCCACGGGTCAAGTCATAAGGCGAAAGTTCGATGGTTACCTTGTCGCCAGGCAGAATGCGGATGTAGTTCATCCTGAGTTTTCCTGAAACATGGGCCAGTACCTTATGGCCATTGGGCAGTTCCACTTCAAACATACAGTTGGGGAATGCATCCGTTACTTTGCCTTCGACTTCAATAACGTCTTGCTTAGACAAGTTAACCCTCCTTATTCGCCGGTTTTTGTGTTTTTGCCAAAGCCAGCCTGCAAAAGCGCTTTGCGCACCTCTGCATCCATGAGAGGTTCGTGGTTGGCCAGCTTATTGGCTATATCATCAAGCCTGCAACCCGTAGGCTCGATATGCATGAGTTTTTTCTTCTTGGGACGATCCAGTTTCCTGAGGTCTCCATCGATGAGGTATGCAAAGTTGCCACCATCAAAAGAGTATACCACAAAGAACCTGCTTTTGTCTCGTCCTGATTTACTTTTTACAACACGTCCCGGTTCTACCGGTGCCTGCAATGCCAACACTCCTACTCCGTTTTGGTCAGAATGATCGGTTCGCCCTCGGTGATGGCTACGGTGTGTTCATAATGAGCGGACAATCGGCCATCGGCGGATACAATTGTCCAGTCATTATCCAGCACATATACCCTGTGCGTTCCTGCGTTGACCATGGGCTCGATGGCGATAGTCATGCCGGGGCGTAAGGTATCGCCGGTATGTTTTTTGCCGTAGTTTGGCACAGCGGGGTCTTCGTGCAGTTTTCGACCGATGCCATGGCCCGTGAGCGCCCGAACCACGCTGTAGCCGTGGTCCTCGACGTATTCCTGGATGGCGTGGCCGACATCCCCAATTTTATTGCCGGGGGTGCAGAGCTTCAGGCCTACATAGAAGGATTCTCTGGTGGCATTGATGAGTGCCTCTGCCTCGGGGTTAGGGGTACCAACGACGAAACTGTCTGCGGTATCTCCATGGTAGCCGCCCAGGTAAGTGCCGATATCAATGCTGACCAGGTCTCCATCCATGAGTACCCGATCCCCTGGGATACCGTGGACGACCTCTTCGTTTACGCTGATGCAGATATTTGCTGGATACCCGTTATACCCCAAAAAGGACGGATTTGCTCCACCCTTTCGGATCAGCTTTCTTGCGTAAAGGTCCAGTTCCCTGGTTGTCATGCCTACTTTCGCATAGGCTTTGACCGCCTCGCGGACTTCTCCTGCAAGGCGGCCAGCCTTTTGCATGGCAATGATTTGTTCGGGTGTTTTCAGCTTGATCATTTCTTTGCATCAATGATGCTGCAGATGGCCTCAAACACGGCTTCGATGCCGCCGTTGCCCTCGACCTCACCGAGCAGGCCCTTCTTGCTGTAGTAAGCAATGAGGGGGCTGGTCTGCTGATGATATACTGCAAGCCGGTTGCGAACAGTCTCGGCGTTGTCATCTGCGCGCTGGATCAGCTCGCCGCCGCAGGCGCTGCATACCGTACTGTCGCCAATGGCGCTGGTATGGTAGGTTGCACCGCACTGTTTGCATACCCTGCGGCCGGAAAGCCGCGCAACGATGTCGTCATCTTTTACATCGATGTTGATGACGAGATCGATCTTCATTTTTTCATCCAGAGCCTCTGCCTGGGCAATGGTGCGGGGGAAGCCATCAAAGAGGCAGCCCTTGGCACAATCGGGCTGGTTGACGCGGTTTACGGCGATGCCGATGACGACGTCATCAGGAACCAGATTGCCGGCATCCATGTAGCTCTTGGCAGCAAGGCCAAGCTCCGTCCCCTGTTTGATCTCACTGCGAAGGATATCGCCGGTGGAGATATGGGGGATGCCGTACTTTTCGCAGATACCCACGGCCTGGGTGCCTTTACCGGCACCGGGAGGTCCTAATAAAATCAGATTCATGTTTCGTCTCCTTATTTCAGGAAGCCTTTATAATGCCGTACCAACAGCAAGGTTTCCAGCTGTTTGGTGGTTTCCAGAGCCACGCTGACGGAGATCAGGATACCGGTTGCCTGCATTGCCATCCGTACGCCGACCAAAGACATGATCATGGTGGGTACGGTAGCCAGCAGTGCAAGGAAGAGGCCGCCGAAGGCAGTCAGCCTGGAGGAAATACGGGCCATGTAGTCGCTGGTGGGCCGTCCGGGGCGGATGCCGGGGATGAAGCCGCCGTTCTGCTGCAGCTGTTTGGAGATCTCGATGGGGTTAAAGGACATGGACATGTAGAAGAAGCTGAAGCCGTAGATCAACAAGCCAAACAACAGGGAGTAAGGAATACCGCCTGAGTACATGAAACCCTGGTACCAGATGCTGAAGCCGGAGTTGGGCCAGAACTGGGAGATCATAAGGGGGAACTGGAGCAGAGTCATCGCGAAGATGATGGGCAGCACGCCTGCGCCGTTAAGCTTCATGGGGATGTGGGTGGACTGGCCACCGAACATCTTACGGCCTACAACGCGTTTTGCATACTGTACCATGATGCGGCGCTCGGCGTTATCGATGTAGACAACACCGGCTACGATGCCGACGAAGATCACGATGATGGGCAGCAGGACCCAGAAGGACATGGTGCCTGCAAAGATGTTAACGAACAGGCTGATGAAGTAGCTGGGCAGCTGAGACACGATGCCGACAAAGATGATCAGGCTCATGCCGTTTCCGATGCCCTTTTCGCTGATCTTTTCAGCCATCCACATGGCGATTGCAGAACCGGCAGTAAGCTGGATCGCAATGGTCAGATAGGAGAAGAAATCGGTGGAGGTGAGCGCACCGCTCATACCCATGATGATACCCAGGGACTCGATCAGAGCCAGTCCCATGGCTACGTAACGGGTGATCCTCTGGATCTTCTCCTTCCCCTCTTCGCCGCCTTCCTTTGCCAGACGCTCAAGAGCGGGGATGGCAAAGGTCAGCAGGTTCAACACGATGGATGCCGTGATGTAAGGGGAAATACCCAGCGCGAAAATAGTGAACTGAGAGAAGGAACCACCGGAAAGGAGGTTTAAGAATCCCAGAATCTCATACTTTTCTACCTGTGCTGCAATATATGCAGGATTGACACCAGCAACGGGAATGAAGCTGGTGCCGATTCTGTACAGGAATAAGATTAACAGGGTAAACAGGATTTTCTGTCGAATATCCGGAGTACGCCAGGCATTTTTAATGGTTTCGAGCATTATGCTTTCACCTCAACGCTCCCACCTGCTGCTTCGATCTTCTCTTTAGCGGAGGCAGAAACTTTCTCAGCTTTGACCACCAGTTTCTTGGAGATCTCGCCGCGGCCAAGAACCTTCAAGCCATCGCCGATCTTTTTGATCAGGCCGAGCTCTTTCAGGCTTTCAGCGGATACGACGGTACCTTCGGGCAGGCACTCGAGATCGCCAACGTTGATGATGGCATATTCTTTACTAAAGATGTTCACAAAACCGCGTTTGGGCAAACGACGGGTCAGGGGCATCTGGCCACCCTCGAAACCGGGGCGAACGCCGCCGCCGCTGCGGGCCCACTGGCCTTTATGGCCGCGGGTAGAGGTTTTGCCATGGCCGCTGCCGGTACCTCTGCCGATACGCTTGATTTCGCGTTTTGCACCTACAGGAGGCTTAATCTCATGAAGATTCATTATGGTACCCTCCTTAGTCGTTGATTTCTTCCACACTTACCAGGTGACGGACCACGTGGATCATGCCCCTGATGGCGGGAGTATCGTTATGGATGGCGGTGGAGTTGAGCTTTTTGAGGCCCAGGGAAGCCACGTTGCGACGCATGGCTTCGGTGCCGCCGATCAGGCTTTTCTTTAAGGTTACTTTAATCTTAGACATTGCGGGCTATCCTCCAATCAGCCAAGGATCTCGGCTACGGACTTGCCGCGGAGACGGGCTACCATCTCTGCACTGCGCAGGGAGGTCAGACCTTCCAGCGTAGCTTTGGCACAGTTGGCAGGGTTGTTGGAGCCATAGCTCTTGGTGCGGACGTCTTTGACGCCGGCCATCTCCAATACCGCACGGACGGGGCCGCCAGCGATCACGCCGGTACCCTCTTCAGCGGGGAGAAGAAGCACGAGGCCTTTGCCGAAGCGGCCTTTTACTTCGTGGGGGATGGTGGTGCCAACGATGGGCACCTTCACCAGGTTGCGTTTGGCGTCTTCGGTGGCCTTGCGGATGGCTTCGGGAACCTCGGCAGCTTTGCCATGGCCGATGCCAACGATGCCGTTTTCATCGCCTACTACCATCAAGGCAGTAAAGCGGATGTTGCGGCCGCCCTTAACGGTTTTGGCTACACGGTTAATACCAACCAATTTTTCTTTTAATTCCAAACCAGAAGCATCAATGCGCACTGTTACTACCTCCCATTAGAATTCCAGACCGGCTTCACGGGCGCCTTCGGCGACCTGAGCCACACGGCCGGTGTACAGGTAGCCGCCGCGGTCAAAGACAACAGCTTTGATGCCTTTGTCCAAAGCGCGCTTGCCGGCTTCCAGTCCTACGATCTTGGCAGCAGCCTTTTTGTCGCAGCCTTCGAGCTTGGCTTTGATCTCAGCTTCAACGGTGGAAGCAGCAGCCAGGGTATGACCGCAGGTATCATCGATAACCTGGGCATAGATGTGGTTGGTGCTGCGGTACACGTTCAAGCGGGGTCTTTCAGCGGTACCATAGATGTTCTTGCGGGTCCGCCGATGTCTGTTTTTGCGGATCTGATTTTTATCAGCCTTCTTAATCATTGGCTAACCCTCCTTACTTACCAGCTTTGCCGACCTTGCGGCGTACAACTTCGCCCTCATAACGAATGCCTTTGCCTTTGTAAGGTTCGGGCTTACGTACGGAGCGGATCTTTGCGGCGGTCTCGCCTACCACCTGTTTGTCGATGCCTTTTACAAGGATCTTGGTGGGAGCGGGAACTTCAAAAGTGATGCCGTCGAACTCTTCCATCTCTACAGGATGGGAGTAGCCCATGTTGAGCACCAGCTTGTTGCCCTGCTTCTGAGCACGGTAACCTACGCCGACGATCTCCAGAGTCTTGGTGTAGCCTTCGGATACGCCAACGACCATGTTGTTGACCAGAGTGCGGTACAGGCCATGGAGAGCACGGTGTTCCTTAACATCGGAAGGACGCTCTACGGTGACTACGCCGCCATCTACATTTACTTTGATTTCGGGATCGACCTTCAGGGTCAATTCGCCTTTAGAACCCTTGACCGTTACCAGGTTGGCTTCGTCCACGGCAATGGATACACCAGCGGGTACGGTGATGGGTTTTTTGCCTATACGAGACATAGTTTTACACCTCCATACTTGACTTACCAGATGTAAGCCAATACCTCTCCGCCAATATTGTTCTGCCGGGCCTTTTTATCGGTCATGATGCCCTGGCTGGTGCTGAGGATCGCGATCCCCAGGCCATTGAGTACCTTGGGCACTTCATCCTTGCGGGCATATACCCGAAGGCCGGGTTTGCTGATGCGGCGCAGACCTGCGATAACGCTGGTGCGGTCGCCGGCATACTTCAGGCCGATCTTGATGTAGCCCTGGGGGGCAACGTCTACGACCTCGTAGTTTTTGATGTAACCTTCATCAAGCAGTATCTGAGCAATTGCCTTCTTAACGTTGCTGGCAGGAACCTCGACGGAATCATGCTTTGCAACCAGGGCATTGCGGATACGAGTAAGCATATCTGCAATGGGATCCGTTACGATCATAGTGACTCCTCCTTCTCTTTACCAGCTGGCCTTGCGCACACCGGGGATCTGGCCTTTATAGGCGAGCTCCCGGAAGCAGATACGGCAGATGCCGTACTTGCGCAGAACCGAGTGAGGCCTACCGCAGATGCGGCACCGGGTGTAAGCCCGGGTGGAGTACTTAGGCTCTCTCTGCTGTTTATTGATCATGCTTTTCTTAGCCACAGTGTGTATCCTCCTTACTGGTTCTGGACGAAGGGCATACCAAAGTACTCAAGGAGTGCTTTAGCTTCTTCGTCGGTCTGAGCGGTGGTTACGAACACCACGTCCAAACCGCGGACCTTCTCGACCTTATCGTAGTCGATTTCCGGGAAGATGAGCTGTTCCCGGATGCCCATGGCGTAGTTGCCTCTGCCGTCGAAGGATTTATCAGGCACGCCGCGGAAGTCGCGAACACGGGGCAGTGCGATGTTCAGAAGACGATCCATGAACTCGTACATACGGGCACCGCGCAGGGTGACTTTGGCGCCGACGTTCATGCCTTCACGTACACGGAAGTTTGCAACGCTCTTCTTGGCTTTGGTGACCAGGGCCTTCTGGCCGCAGATGGTCTCCAGATCACGCACGGCAGCCTCAAGGCCTTTGGCGTTATCCTTTACATCGCCCAGACCCATGTTGAGAACGATCTTCTCCATTTTGGGAACCTGGTTGATGTTTTTGTAGCTGAACTGTTTTTCCATAGCAGGAACGATTTCCTGCTCGTATTTAACCCGCAGACGGGGTTTTACGTTCTCGGACATCGATGGTATCCTCCTTAGTCGATCTGGGCGTTGCACTTCTTGCAAACGCGGACTTTCTTTCCATCGGAAAGGATCCGGTAAGAAATGCGGGTAGCCTTATCGCATTTGGGGCAAAGGAGCATAACCTTGCTGGCGTACATGGGAGCTTCGCTCTTCACGATGCCGCCCACATCACCCTGGCGACGGGGCTTGGTGTGACGGGTGGCGATGTTGACGCCCTCTACCACTACCTTACCTACTTTAGGAAGTGCTTTGAGCACTTTGCCCTTTTTCCCCTGGTCGACGCCGGAAATGACGACTACCATATCATCCTTTTTTACATGGAGTTTATTCATAGCTTAGAGGTACCTCCTTAAAGGACTTCGGGGGCCAGGGAAACGATACGCATGTAATCCTTTTCCCGCAGTTCCCTTGCCACGGGCCCAAAGATACGGGTTCCACGAGGCTGTTTCTGGTCGTTGATGATAACGGCTGCGTTGTCATCAAACTTGATGTAGGAGCCATCCACACGCTGTACGCCGTAGGTGCTGCGCACGATAACCGCACGAACAACATCCTTTTTCTTGACGGCGCCGCCGGGGGTGGCGCTCTTGACGGATGCTACGATCACGTCTCCAATATTGCCGGTCTTGCGCTTGCTTCCGCCCAAGACCTTGATGCACATTATTTCTTTGGCACCGGAATTATCGGCAACCTTCAACCTGGTTTGGGGTTGAATCATGGCATTGGCCTCCTCTCAAATACTGAAGGTTATTTTGCCTTCTCGATGATCTCGACCAACCGCCACCGCTTATCCTTGCTAAGGGGACGGGTTTCCATAACCCGAACGGTGTCGCCGATCCCGCAGGCATTCTCTTCGTCGTGGGCTTTCAGCTTGGTCGTCTTATTGATGGTCTTTTTGTACAGGGGATGGGTCACTTTGGTTTTCATTTCCACCACGATGGTTTTATCCATCTTATCGGAAACGACCACGCCGACTCTGGTCTTACGGTTACCTCTCATATCAGCCATTGGTCATACCTCCTTATTTCGCGGCGGACATCTCGCGCTGACGCAGGATGGTCTTCACCCGTGCGATGTCGCGCTTGGTGCTCTTGATTACCATGGTGTTGGATAACTGGCCGGTTGCATGCTGGAAGCGGAGGTTGAAGAGCGCAGTCTTCAATTCGGTTTCCTGCTGAACGAGTTCGTCAGTCGTCATCTCATGAAATTTCTTTGCCTTCATTATCCTTCACCACCCACTGCGATTTCTTCGCCTTTTTTCACGAATTTGCACCTGCAGGGCAGCTTGTGCATTGCAAGGCGCAGAGCCTCACGAGCAGTTTCTTCGGGAACACCGGCGATCTCGAAGAGGACCTTGCCGGGCCGTACCACTGCTACCCAGTACTCGGGAGAACCTTTACCGCTGCCCATACGGGTTTCAGCAGGCTTCTCGGTTACGGGCTTGTGAGGGAATATTTTGATCCATACCTGACCGCCGCGGCGGGTGTAACGGGTCATAGCAACACGAGCGGCTTCGATCTGGTTGCTGGTGATCCAGCAGGGATCGAGGGCCACAAGGCCGTATTCGCCGTATGCCACGGTGATGCCGCGGGACTCAGTGCCCTTCATGCGGCCGCGATGGACTCTTCTCCGTTTTACACGTTTAGGCATTAACATTGTTATCTTCTGCCTCCTTCCGGAGCATGGCGACGCTGACGGCCGGTGTTGGGGGCCTTGACAGCGGGCCTGATCAAGTTCTTACCGAGGACTTCACCGTTGTACACCCATACTTTGATGCCGATGCGGCCATAGGTGGTGTGAGCCTCAGCAAAGCCATAGTCGATGTCTGCACGCAGAGTCTGCAGAGGAATGCTGCCCTCATGATAGCTCTCTACGCGGGCGATCTCAGCACCGCCCAGACGGCCGCCGCAGGTGATCTTGATGCCCTTGGCGCCGGCTTTCATAGCACGGCCGATGGACTGCTTCATAGCGCGGCGGAAAGAGATGCGGCGCTCGAGCTGGCTTGCGATGTTCTCAGCTACCAGCTGAGCATCGGTTTCGGAGTGCTTGACTTCGATGATGTTGATGTTGACGTTCTTGCCGATGAGCTTCATAAGGTCAGCTTTCACGGCTTCCACGCCGGTGCCGCCGCGGCCGATTACGATGCCGGGTTTTGCGGTGTGGATGTTTACGCTGATCTTGTTCACGGCGCGCTCGATCTCAATGCGGGCGATGCCGGCAGCGTAAAGCTTTTTCTTCAGGAATTTGCGGATCTCGTTATCCTCGATGAGGAAATCGGCGAAATCTTTTTTGGAAGCGAACCAACGGGTATCCCAATCCTTGATTACGCCGACTCTGAAACCATGGGGATTGACTTTCTGTCCCATAATGTACCTCCTACTTTACCTGATCCAGGATGACCGTGATGTGGCTGGTGCGCTTCAGGATCTGGAAAGCACGTCCCTGTGCGCGGGGCATGTAGCGCTTGAGCGTGGGCCCCTGGTCAGCGTAGATCTCGGCGATGTAAAGGGAATCCCGGGGGATATCCATGTTGTTCTCGGCGTTGGCAGCTGCGCTCTTTACGAGCTTGGCTACTACTTCAGCAGCACCGCGGGGGCTGTAGAGCAGGATCGCTTCGGCCTCGGCAACGGACTTGCCGCGAACCATGTCGATTACGCTCTTAACCTTGCGGGGGGCGATGCGTACGTACCGGGCGATGGCGTGGGGACGCTGTTCCCGGTTAGCCTTCCTGGCTTTTGCCTTTTGATCTTGTCTGGTTGCCATGATTTAACTGGTCCTCCTTTACCGTCCGGAAGAGGACTTTTCGCTGCCGGCGTGGCCGCGGTAAGTCCGAGTGGGAGCAAACTCGCCGAGCTTGTGGCCCACCATATCTTCGATGATGTAAACGGGCACGTGCTTGCGGCCATCGTGGACGGCGATGGTGTGGCCGACCATGTCAGGGAAAATAACGGAAGCACGGGACCAGGTCTTCAATACTTTTTTCTCGTTGGCTTCATTCATGGCACGAATTTTGCCAAGCAATCTTTCATTTACGAAAGGTCCTTTTTTAACAGAACGTGACATATGGTAAAGCCTCCTTCCTACTTGGCGTTGCGGCGACGGACGATGTATTTATCCGACGGAGCGTTCTTCTTGCGAGTCTTGTGACCCAGAGCGGGTTTGCCCCAGGGAGTGACGGGACCGGGACGACCGATGGGGCTCCTGCCCTCGCCGCCGCCATGGGGGTGATCATTGGGGTTCATAACGCTGCCGCGTACGGTGGGACGGATGCCCATGTGACGTTTACGGCCGGCTTTACCCAGAGAAACGTTCTCGTGATCCTCATTGCTGACCTGGCCGATGGTGGCACGGGCATTCATGGGAACCATGCGAACTTCGCCGCTGGGCAGACGAACCTGAGCGTACTTGCCTTCTTTGGCCATCAGCTGAGCAGCGTTACCTGCGCTGCGGCACAGCTGGCCACCCTTGCCGGGCATTACTTCGATGTTGTGGATCAAAGAGCCCAGGGGGATGTTTACGATGGGCAGGCAGTTGCCGGGCATGATGTCGGCGCCTTCGCCGCTCATGACGGTATCGCCAACCTTCAGGCCCAAAGGAGCGATGATGTAGCGTTTTTCGCCATCGGCATAGTGCAGAAGAGCGATGAAAGCGGTACGGTTGGGATCATATTCGATGGAAGCAACTTTAGCGGGGATGCCGTCCTTGTTGCGCTTGAAGTCGATGATCCTGTACTTGCGCTTTGCTCCGCCGCCACGGTGGCGGATGGTGATCCTGCCCTGGGCGTTGCGGCCGGCCTTATGCCGGAGGTCGGTAGTTAAGGACTTCTCGGGTTCTCTTGCGGTAATTACGGAGTAATCCGTAACGGTCATGTACCTTCTGGCAGGAGAAGTCGGCTTATATTTGATGATAGCCATTATCGTTTCCTCCCTATCTTACTGCGCCATACCTTCGAAGAACTCGATGGTCTTGCTGTCGGCAGTCAGCTGCACATAGGCCTTTTTGGAGGCTGCGGTGCGGCCCATGGTACGGCCCTGGCGCTTAACTTTGCCCTGTTTGTTCAGGATGTTTACTTTTTCTACCTTCACACCGAAAGCGGCTTCAACAGCCATCTTTACTTCGGTCTTGTTGGCATCGGGGTGAACCAGGAAGGCATACTTCTTATCCACCAGACCGTCGTAGGATTTTTCGGTCAAGACGGGCTTCAGGATGATATCATAGGGGCTCTTCAATTGGAGTACACCTCCGTTACCTTATTTACAGCGTCCTGGGTGATGACCAGGCAGCGTGCGTTAACGATGTCATATACGTTCAGGGTGCCGCACACGGTGGTCTTTACGCCGGGGATGTTCCGGGCGGAGAGTTCCACGTTGGCGTCGGGACCGGGGATGACCACCAGAGCTTTTGCGTCTGCCTTCAGGGCGGACAGAGCGGCGATCATATCCTTGGTGCGGGGTTTTGCGAAGGAGAGGCTGTCTACTACGATGAATTCGCCGTTTGCTACTTTAGCAGAGAGGGCGCTCATCATGGCCAGGCGGCGTACCTTCTTGTTTACGTCCTGACGATAGCTGCGGGGTTTGGGGGCGAATACCACGCCGCCGTGTCTCCACTGGGGAGAACGGGTGCTGCCCTGACGGGCACGGCCGGTGCCTTTCTGCCTCCAGGGCTTGATGCCGCCGCCGGAGACCTCAGCGCGGGTCAAAGCACTCTGGGTGCCCTGACGCCGGTTGGCCAGCTGGGCGACTACCACCTGATGAATGGCGGCTTCGTTGGGCTCAATACCGAAAATGGCATCATTGAGTTCCATTTCGCCAGCCACGGTGCCGTCGATCTTATATACTGCAACCTTAGGCATAGGTCATATCCTCCTTACTCAGTTTTTGGCGGCGTCGAGGATCGATACGAACGCGCCGTTGGGCCCGGGGACGGAACCCTTGATCAAGATGACGTTCTTGTCAACATCTACGTCAACCACGGTGAGGTTCTGAGTGGTTACCTTCCGAGCGCCCATGTGACCGGGGAGCTTTTTGGAAGTGAACACACGGCTGGGAGTGGAGCAGCCGCTCATGCTGCCGGGTGCGCGGTGGAAGCCGCTGCCGTGGGTCATACGGCCGCGGGAAGCGCCGTGACGTTTGATGTTACCTGCAAAGCCTTTGCCCTTGCTGGTGCCGGATACATCCACGATGTCTCCCTTTGCGAATACGTCAGCTTTGATCTCCTGGCCGAGCTCATAGCCGGCGCAATCTTCAAAGCGGAACTCACGCAGAAGGCGCATCAGGCCAACACCGGCCTTCTTGAGATGGCCTTTTTCGGGCTTGTTCAGCAGCTTTTCGCGGCCTGCGTTAAAGCCAACCTGTACAGCCTCATAGCCGTCCTTCTCAAGGGTCTTCTTCTGTACGACGTAGCAGGGGCCCGCTTCCAAAACGGTTACGGGTACCACGGTGCCATCGTCTTGGAACACACGGGTCATACCCAGTTTTTTTGCCAGAATCGCTTTCTTCATGTCAAATCACCTCTTTGGCCCGTATTAAAGCTTGATCTCGATATCAACGCCGGCGGGCAGATCCAGGCGCATCAGAGCGTCCACCGTTTTGCTGGTGGGCTCCAGGATGTCGATGATGCGCTTGTGGGTCTTGATCTCGAACTGCTCCCGGGAGTCCTTATACTTGTGGGGAGAACGCAGAATGGTTACGATCTCCTTTTCGGTGGGGAGAGGAATGGGGCCGGAAATCTGTGCGCCGCTCCTCTTGGCGGTGTCAACGATGCGTTCCGCCGACTGGTCGATGAGATTGTGGTCGTAAGCTTTCAATTTGATTCTGATCTTCTGACTCGGCATATTTTTACCTCCTTATTTGCGTGATTCCCAAATACACTGTGCCGGGTGTGCCGTAATTTATTTTTTTACGGCGGGAATCCGCCGCCCGATTTTCGGACTGGTCTGCGAGAATTACCCGGCTTGCCGATGCCGGCAACCTCCCGCTTCAACCCTAAAAGCGCACATGGCGCAGCAATAATAGATTATAATGAGTCAAACCCCTTCTGTAAAGGGGTTTTTCGCATTTTTTATAGAAATTACCCACAAAATATTTGGCCATGGAAAAAACCATGGCCAAATACGGCTTTTTGTGGGAATATCGTATTTTCGCTTACTCGGAAACAGCGGTAACAACGCCGGAAGCTACGGTACGGCCACCTTCGCGGATAGCGAAACGCAGACCTTCTTCCAATGCGATGGGGGTGATCAACTCGATCTTCATGTCGATG
>SVGV01000009.1 GCA_015056185.1 Clostridiales bacterium
CCCAGGCAACGCTGCGGATCGTAAAGGTCTTCTGGGGTTTGAGCAGTGCCCTTGCGTACCGCCGCCACTTCCCCGCCATCGACTGGCTGACCTCTTATTCCCTCTATGTGGACCGCATCGGCCCCTGGTTTAACGAGAACATCAACAAAAACTGGCTGGAAAACCGCCTGTGGATGATGAACGTACTGCAGCAGGAAAGCGAACTGCAGGAGATCGTCCAGCTGGTAGGTATGGATGCCCTTTCCTTAGGTGACCGCCTCTCCATGGAGGTTGCCCGCAGCATCCGTGAGGATTATTTGCACCAGAACGCCTTTGACGATGTGGATACCTACACCTCCCCCGCAAAGCAGTTCCAGATGCTGGGCCTCATCCGCCAGTTTGATCAGCACGCCCGCACCGCTCTTGCAAACGGCGCCAACATCGACGCCCTTCTGAGCCTGCCCGTACGGGAAGAGATCGGCCGTGCAAAATACATCCCCGAAGCTGAAGTGGCAGAAAGCTTTGCTGCCATCCGTACCAATATTGTGGAACAAACGTCTGCACTGGGCGTGGAAGGGGGCGTAAACCTTGCTTAAAGAATACCGCACCATCAAAGAAGTAGTTGGACCGCTGATGCTGGTTGACGGCGTAAGCGGCGTAAAATACGACGAACTGGTTGAGATCGAACAGGCCAACGGCGAGATCCGCTCCGGCCGCGTGCTGGAGATCAACGATGACAAAGCCTTGGTCCAGCTGTTTGAAGGCTCCCAGGGTTTGAAGATCAGCGATGCAAAGGCCCGGTTCCTGGGCCACAGCATCGAGCTTGCCGTTGCACCGGATATCTTAGGCCGTGTATTTGACGGTATGGGCCGCCCCAAGGATGGCGGGCCTGCCCTCATCGCGGAAAAGCATATGGATATCAACGGCACGCCCATCAACCCTGCCGCCCGTGACTACCCCGATGAGTTCATCCAGACCGGCGTCAGCGCCATCGATGGGCTTAACACCCTGGTCCGCGGGCAGAAGCTGCCCGTGTTCTCCGGCTCCGGAATGCCCCATGCCGAGCTGGCAGCCCAGATCGCCCGCCAGGCAACGGTGCGCGGCACCGACAGCCAGTTTGCGGTAGTATTTGCCGCAGTGGGCATCACCTTTGAAGAAGCGGATTTCTTTATTTCCGACTTCAACCGTACCGGCGCCATCGACCGTACCGTGCTCTTTGTTAACCTGGCCAACGACCCCGCCATCGAGCGCATCAGCACCCCCCGTATGGCGCTGACCGCTGCGGAATATTTGGCCTTTGACCTTGGCATGCACGTGCTGGTCATCATCACCGATATTACCAACTACGCCGAGGCCCTGCGTGAGGTATCCGCCGCCCGTAAGGAAGTACCCGGCCGCCGCGGCTACCCCGGCTACCTGTACACCGACCTTGCCACCATGTATGAGCGGGCAGGGCGCATCCAGGGCAAACCCGGCAGCATCACCCAGATCCCCATCCTTTCCATGCCGGAAGATGACAAGACCCACCCCATCCCCGATTTGACGGGCTACATTACGGAAGGTCAGATCATCCTTGCAAGGGAACTCAACCGGAAGGGCATCACGCCCCCCATCGATGTTTTGCCCTCCCTTTCCCGTTTGAAGGACAAGGGCATCGGCAAAGGGAAGACCCGTGAGGATCATGCCGACACCATGAACCAGCTGTTTGCGGCTTATGCCCGCGGCAAAGAAGCCGTTGAACTGGCCGTCATTTTGGGCGATGCCGCTTTGACGGATATGGATAAGCTTTATGCCAAGTTTGCCGACGCCTTCGAGCGGGAATACGTGAACCAGGGCTTTGAGACCAATCGTACCATCGAAGAAACGCTGGACATTGGCTGGAAGCTTCTTTCCATCCTGCCTAAGAGCGAATTGAGGCGCATCCGCCAGGAATACCTGGATAAGTATTACCCCGGCTTTGCTGGTGACGCTAAAGAGGTGTAAACCATGGCCCAAATGAAGGTGAACCCCACCCGTATGGAGCTCAGCCGCTTGAAAAAGCGCTTAGCCACCGCAGTAAGGGGACACAAGCTGATGAAGGATAAGCGGGACGAAATGGTCCGCCAATTCGTCATACTGGCCAGAAAGAATATGGAACTGCGCAAGAAGGTGGAACAGGAGCTTTCCGTCGCCCTTTCCGATTTCCTCCTTGCACGGGCTGTGATGAGCCAGGAGAGCATGGAATCCGCCCTGTTGTACCCTGCAAAAGAGGTGGAGCTCAGCATTGGCAAAAACAACATCATGAGCGTGGATGTGCCCAGGATCCGGGTGGAAGGTATTCAGGAAGCGGAGGGCGGCGTGCCCTATGGCTTTGCCTTTACCAGTACCGAGCTGGATGGCGCCATCACCACCTTAAGCGAGGTGCTGCCCAGCATGATCGAACTGGCCGAAACGGAAAAGAGCGCCAACATGCTGGCCGATGAGATCGAAAAGACCCGCCGCCGGGTCAATGCGCTGGAATATGTGCTGATCCCCCAGATGCAGGAGAACATCCGCACCATCACCATGAAGCTGGATGAAAACGAGCGGGCCAATCTGACGCGCCTGATGAAGACCAAGGACATCATTGAAAAGCGCAACCAGGCTGCTGAAGAGGCCAAACGGGCCGAAGCCGGCAGCTGAATGTAAAAAACGGCACCTAAAGGGGTGCCGTTTTTGTGCATAAAAAAGCACCCATATGGGTGCTTGTGGTTGTTATTTTAAATTGACCCAATCGTAATTGGGTGCCTTAAATTCGATGGTTGCGCCGCCTACATCCACATTGGAGGGGATGGCAAAGATGAGGGCGTATTCCACGGTATCTTTGCCGCTGTTGCCCTGGTACCCCACGGCAGCACAATCATAAGCGGTGCCGTTGACCCGGGCCTTGGCCCCCTCGGCATCTTCAGCGGGGACGAAGTAGCGGTTGAACATGGCTTCATCTAAATCTGCACTTTTAAAGCCAAGCACCAGCAGCTGCTCGCCCTGTTTGGCGGTCAAGGTATCAAAGGAAGAGACACCCTTGGCACGGGCGAACTCCATGGTGCCGATATCGGTATTCAGGGAAACTTTGCCGCCGCAGGCAGCAAGAGCCAGCATTAAAACAATAAGAACAACGCTAAAAAGCCAGTTACGGTTGCGCATCTTTTGTAACCTCCTTACACACACAGCCATTATAGCATAACCCCATGCGGGGCGCTATGGTTATTTACACAACTTACAGATGCATCTATGCCGCGGGAAATCGTTGGCAGAAAGAAACAAATGGTTTATAATATAAACTGAGGAGGGATTTTCATGACGATCATGGAAGCGGTAACCACCCGCAGAAGTATTAGAGAATACAAAGAGGGGGAGATCCCCCAGGCAGATCTGCTGGAAATTTTGGAAGCTGCCCGCCTGGCCCCCACCTGGAAGAACAACCAATCCTTTACCTATATTTTAGTGAAAGACCGCACCTTGATGGAACAGCTGGGTGAGATCACGGGGTATAACCCCTCCAGATCCGCCTATGAAAAGGCATCCTGCTATTTGGTGCTGTGCGGTGACCCCACCCTTTCCGGCAAACGGGAGGGCAAGGAATACTACATGGTGGATGCCGCCATCGCCATGGAACAGATGATGCTGGCCGCCCATGAAAAGGGCTACGGCATGTGCTGGGTAGGCGCATTTTACGAAAACCCCGTTAAAAAGCTGCTCTCCGTGCCGGAGGACATCCGCGTCATCGCCCTTTCGCCCCTGGGCATCCCCGATGAGGCTCCTGAGGCAAGGCCCCGCAGGAACCTGAATGAGGTGGTTTATCTGGATCGTTACGGCAGTTTGCTGTAAGGTTTATTGACTTTATGCCAGTTAAATGATATTCTTTCGCTAACCGGTGATCACCGGTGGATCGAGCTTTTATGTTTGTCGTGCCAGGCGGGGAGCTAGCGGTGCCCTGAACCCTCAATCCGCTATAGAGGGGCCGGATCCCCTCCTGAGGCTTTCTTGTAGAGGAATGTGGCAGAGTAAGGAACGTGGAAGGCCGGGTCCTGTGCAACGCATCGCTGTGAATCATGTCAGGCCCTGACGGGAGCAGCATTAAGCGGAAAGATGCGTGTGCCGCGGGGAAACCGGGTCTGAGTCACCTGTTCTGTCGTCGCCTGTAGGAGATCGTCGAAGGAGGGTGCACGGCATTTTTATTTATAGGAGTATCAGATGGAACGCATCCGCAAAAGAAAATTATCCCCCCCACAGGTGCTCATCTTGGGTTTTGCCTCGGTGATCCTTATAGGGGGGATTTTGCTTTCTATGCCCTTTGTAACAAAGAGCGGAGAGAGCATCGGCTTTTTGAACGGCCTGTTTACTTCTACTACCTCGGTATGCGTAACGGGGTTGATCGTGGTGGATACGGGCACCACATTTAATGTGTTGGGCCTTTCCATCATCCTGATGCTGATCCAGATCGGCGGGCTGGGGTTTATGACCATGGCATCTGCCTTTTTCATCATGCTCCGAAGGCGCATCACCTTAAGAGAGCGCATGGTCATCAGCGAGGCCTTTAACACCGGCGGTTCCCTGACGGGCATGGTACGGCTGGTGAAACGGGCCATCCTGTTTACCGTTTTGATAGAGGGGATGGGAGCGCTGTTGCTGGCGACCCGGCTGATACCGGAGTTTGGGGCACTAAAAGGCTTTTGTATGAGCGTGTTTTTATCCGTTTCCGCCTTTTGCAATGCTGGCATCGATCCCTTTGGCAACTATGCTTCTTTAACGGGTTATGCAGCGGATCCCACCATCAACTTTGTTATTATGGCGCTGATCATATTAGGGGGTATTGGTTTTGCCGTCATCGGGGAAGTGTGGAGCTTCCGAAAGAAGGAAAACCGTAAACTGAGCTTCAATACCCGTGCGGTGCTGGTGGTCTCCGGGGTGCTGATCCTGGTAGGCTGGGTGCTGTTTACCGCTTTGGAATGGAACAACAGCGCAACCATGGGCGATCTTGCCCCCGGAGAAAAGGTCATGGCAGGTCTGTTTCAATCGGTTACACCCAGAACGGCGGGTTTTAACACCATCAGCCAAAGCGATTTGACGGTGGCCAGCAAGGTTTTGACCATGATCTTCATGTTCATCGGTGCCTCTCCCGCATCCACCGGCGGCGGCATCAAGACCACCACATTTTTAGTGCTGGCGGTGACAGTATGGGCTATCATCCGGGGAAAAGAAGACACGGTGCTGATGGGCCGGCGCATCCCGAGGGATGTGGTGCGCAGGGCCGCAGCGATCGTGGTGATTGCCATGGTGACGATCGTGGTGCTGACCTGCGTGCTTTGTACGGTGGAATCCGGAAGGCACCCGCTGATGACGCTGGAAAACATTTTGATGGAGACGTTTTCGGCCATGGGCACGGTGGGGCTTAGCTGCGGCATTACACCGCTGTTGCAGCCTATCTCAAAAATTTTGTTGATCATCACCATGTTCTTTGGACGTTTGGGGCCGCTGACCATCGCTTTTGGCCTTGCGGGGCGGAGCAAGCCTGATGGCGGCATCCGCTACCCCGAAGGTAACCTGATGGTAGGTTAAGGAGGTAAATATGAAACAGTTTGCAGTATTGGGCTTAGGTCGCTTTGGCACCAGCCTGGCTCTTTCGCTGATGTCCATGGGTAACCAGGTGCTGGGCATCGATGTAGACGAAGAACGGGTCAATCTGTTGGCCGATGAACTGACCCATGCGGTGATCGTGGATATGACGGATGGGGCAAGCTTAAAGGCACTGGGCCTTGGTAATATGGATGCAGTATTGGTGTGCACCGGTGATGTACAGACCAGCATTATGACCACGGTGCTGTTAAAGGATATGGGCGTCAAAAAGGTGATCTGCAAAGCCAACGATGACCTCCATGAGCGGATCCTGCTGAAGGTGGGGGCAGATCAGGTGGTCTTCCCGGAACGGGATATGGGCCAGCGGCTTGCATATGCTGTGGCGCAATCCAGTGTCATCGAATATATTGAATTAAGCAAGGAGTACAGCCTGGCAGAGGTGCGCGTCCTGCAGGAATGGAAAGGCAAGACGCTGATCGAAGCCAACATCCGGGCAAAATATGGGCTCAACGTGGTGGCCATCCGCCGTCAGGGTGGCATTATGGTATCTCCCCGTGGGGATGTGGCCATGGAGGCCGAAGATGTACTGGTGGTCATCGGTAAAAACAGCGACATCAGCGCGTTGGGATAACAAAAATGGACGGCAAGGGAAAACCCCGCCGCCCGGAGGAAACATTGGCATCCATACACACAAAGCCCAAGCAGGATGGCTTACACAGGTACATGGATGCTGCCCAACGTGAATGAGCTGTATCATGGCGATCGGCTCGACCCATGATGCTTGTATTCGGGCAAGGGCACAGGCCCTGATCCGTTTCCCTGAAAGCTTTGACCGATTGCGGATGGCTGTCCGCCGTTTCCGTGTTAGTAGCATGCCCCCATAAACAAAAAACATACGCCATTTGTTTGATTTTTTTGTAAGGTTGACCTTGCGCTTTTTATGGAAATAGGGTATACTGCATTGGTAAGCGAATCGCGCATGGAGAGTTGGCTGAGTGGTCGAAGGCGCACGACTGGAAATCGTGTATACCAGTGAATGGTATCTAGGGTTCAAATCCCTAACTCTCCGCCATAAACAAAATGACTATACCGAAAGGTATGGTCATTTTGTTTATTGTGCAAGGATATTAGGGATTTGAAGGGTACGGCCTGCGAAAGCAGGCAAAAAACCATTCAGTGAATGGTTTTTTAGTACCCCGGGCTGGCGTCGGCACTGCCCCAGTGCCGACGGGCAAATCCCTAACTCTCCGCTCAGCACCGCACTAAAAAAGCTGTGGTTTTGTGATGTAATTTGATTGGCAAACCTAATGTAACGGGGTGCGGTTATGGCATATTTGCCGAAAGAAGCGCTGACCTTGGTTGAATCCCCCCCTGCAGGGTGATTTTAGGAGGTAAACCTGCGGTTTCCTAAACTCTACCGGGATTCGGTTTACATCTTTTGTGCTTTCATGCATACTGGGGGCAGAAAAAAGAAGGGAGATTACAGCTATGAAAACCATGGGAGAGATCATCGCAGGGCGCAGAAAAGAGCTGGGCATGACCCAGAAGGAGCTTGCGGACCGGCTGAATATTACGGATAAAGCGGTATCCAAATGGGAGCGGGATGTTTCCTGCCCGGACCGGGCCCTTATCCCCAAACTGGCGGAGCTTTTAGGCATCCCGCTGGAAGAATTGATGCAGGTACGCCCCAACCAGCAGCAAAGCCATAAAGGTGCGGGCTATGCCATGGAGATCGCCCTGGGGGCCATCCCCCTTGCCATGGGCATCGCAGTGGTGGTAACGGGGCTGCTGGGGCAGCTGGATGCCCAGAGCGGCTTTACCATGCTGGGTATTGGCCTTGCCTGCCTGGGCTTACGGGCCATCAAAGAAAAGATATAAAATGAGGCACCCTGCGGGGTGCTTTTTATTTGGTTTGACGGCAGTAAAGTGGGATGCTATGCTGATAAAAAGGAGTGGATGGCATGGAATACACCATTGTACCTGTAAGAGAAGGCTTTTACGCCATCGAACAAAAGGGCGTGCGGTGCTTTTTGTTTTGTGCAAAGGAGGGTAGTGTGCTCATCGATACCGGCTTTGGGGGTAATTTGCTCAGCGAATGTCGCAAGCTGACGGACGGGCCCATCACCCTTGTGACCACCCACGGTGATATGGATCACATTGGAGCAGACGAACAGTTCAGCCATCAGCGGATGCACCCTGCGGAGTTTGAGTCCTACGAAAGCAAGAACCATAAAAAAGTGAAAGCGGAACCTTTGTGGGAGGGGGACGTGATCACAGTGGGGGATTACCGCTTAAAAGTGCTGCTCATCCCCGGGCATACCCCCGGCAGTATTGCTTTGCTGGAGGAGAAGCATAAGTTTTTGATCTCCGGAGACAGTGTGCAAAGCGGCACCGTGTTTATGCATGGAAAGGGGCGGAATCTGAACGCCTACTACTACAGCATGATGCGGCTGCAGAAGATGTACCATGAGGGTGCTTTTGACACCGTATACCCCTCCCACGGGGAATTGTGCGTGGGTGCGGACATCATAGAGGACCACGTTGCCCTTGCAAAAGGGGTGCTAAATGGCAGCATGACGCCCATCGGCCCCGGCCGGGCGAGTTTTGCTCCCACGGTGATGACCTACGGCTATGGCAAAGCCAAACTGTATTATGATAAAGGAGAATAACATGAGAGATTGCTTAAAGTTTAAAGTACCGGAGCAAAAGCGGGTGCGCGTCATCATCGATACCGATTGCAAAAATGAGGCGGATGACCCCTACGCCATCGCCCATTTTCTGATGACCCCCATGTGCGAGGTAAAGGGCCTGGTCGCCGCCCATTATGAGACCAAGGCCAAGGAATTCGGCGTGGGTAAAACCATGGAATGCAGCTATGAGGAGATCCACGAGGTGTTAAAGCACATGGGGCTCAGCGGGAAGTACCCCGTATACCGGGGCGCTGTGTACCCCATGGAGAGCGAGGACGCCCCCCGGGACAGCGAAGGTGCCCGGTTCATCATAGAAGAAGCGTTAAAAGAGGATGACCGGCCGCTGTACGTGGTGGCCATCGGCAGTTTGACCAATGTTGCATCCGCAATGTTGCTCATGCCCGCCATTCAGGAGCGCATCACCATCATCTGGACCGGGGGCATGAGCTACCCCAAGGGCGGCATTGATTTTAACATCAAGCAGGACCGTAATGCAGCAAATGTGGTGTTTACCTCCCATGCGCCCTTCTGGCAGATCCCCGCCGATGCCTGCCGGGCACTGAATGTTTCGCTAATGGAATTGCAGGACCGGGTGGAACCCTACGGTACCCTGGGTGCTTATTTGTTCCGGGAGTTGACGGAGTTGAATGAAAGAAAGGGCATCCGCCCCGATTGGCCCCATGGGGAAACCTGGGTACTGGGGGATAACGCTACCGTATTTACCCTGCTGGACAGCCTGAACAGCATCAGCTATACCATGCAGCCCTGCTGCCGTATTGGGGAAAACTATGAATACATCCCCCAGGAAACGGGCCGGAAGGTACGGGTGTACCACAGTGTGGATGCCCGCCTTACCATGGAGGATTTTTACGCAAAGCTCAAGCAGTATTTCCCCCACCCGGATCGTAACTAAGGGGAGGAAACCGCTCTCCTTTCTCTTGCTGCATGAATGTGTAAAATGCTTGCATCAAAGGGAATTTATGATATCATTAAATTATCAAAGTAAATTAGGAGGAGATCCTATGCTGATCAAAAACGCAAAAGTGTTTATCAACGGCCGTTATCTGGACGTTGATGTTAAGTTTGCAGACGGTATCATCACCGCCGTGGGCAAAGATTTGGTGGATGACGAAGTTATCGATGCCGGCGGCAATTACCTGTTCCCCGGTATGGTGGATACCCACATCCACGGCGCTGCCTTCTGCGAATATGGCGATGGCGTAGAAGCTGTTAAAAAGATCGCAGCGGCTCTGCCCGAGCATGGTGTAACCAGCTTTTTGGCTACCCCCCTTGTAAAGCAGAACGATGTGGAATTCACCCAGCAGACCTTCCGCAACATCCGTACCGCCAAGAAGGAAGGCTATGTAGGCGCTGACATCTTCGGCATCTTCCCCTACATGCCCTACCGCAACCGTTCCATCGCTTACTATCCTGATCACGTGCCCCCCACCCCCGAACACACTCTGATGATGTGCGACGGCGACCTCAGCGACGTCAAGATGATCTACTGCGCACCCGAACTGCCCGGCGCAATGGAGTGGATCAGCTGGATCAACGCCCAGGGCATCGTGCCTATGGTAGCCTACAGCGAAGGCACCACCGAGCAGATGTATGAGGCAGCCGACCGCGGCGCCCGCATTGTAGACCACTTCTACAATGGTCTGCCCACCATGGACCACCACAACAGCGGCTCCACCGTTGGCCTTTTGCTGGATGACCGCTACTACCTGCAGATGACCTGCGACGGCATCCATGTTGCAAAGCCCTTCATCGATTTGGCTCTGCGTTTGAAGACCGCCAAGAAGATCATCCCCGTTTCCGACAGCAGCAAGTTCATGGGCATGCCCGAGGGCGAATACAAGATGGGCGACCGCACCGTTATTTTGAAGGACGGCTCCGTACGGGATCCCAACGGCAAACTGGTGACCGGTGCCCACGCTTATGATGAAAACATGCGCACCATGAAGGCCATGGGCTATTCCATGGAGGATCTGGGCACTATGTTCAGCGAGAACGCCGCCCGCTGCTTCGATCTGAAGGACCGCGGCAAGATCGAAGTTGGCCGCCGTGCTGACCTGGTCATCATGGACAGCGAACTGAATGTGGTTGAAACCTTCATTCTGGGCGAATCCGTTTACAAAGCATAACGAACGAAAAAAGGCCTTGCTTCTGCAGGGCCTTTTTTTAGGAGAAGAGAAAATGAAAGTGATATCTGTTTCAGAAAACCCGGAATACCGGGAACGGGCCATTGCATACTTCATCAAGCACTGGGCCAATAAAGACAGCGAAATGGTGTACCGTGACTGCATCACCCATTGCGGCACTGGCCCCCTGCCGAAGTGGTATCTGCTTATGGATGGGGATACCATTGCCGGGGGCGCGGGGCTCATCAGCAATGATTTCATCAGCAGGATGGATCTGTACCCCTGGCTGTGCGCCCTGTATGTGGAACGGGAATACCGGGGCAACGGCTACGGCAATCTGCTGATCCAACGGGGTAAGGAGGATGCCAGGGCTGCGGGCTTCCCCAGGCTGTACCTGTGCTCTGACCATGTGGGGTATTATGAGCACTACGGCTTTTCCCCCATCGGTACCGGGTACCACCCCTGGGGGGAGACCTCCGGCATTTTTATGTGCGAGCTTTAAAAAAAGAGCCCATTGGGCTCTTTTTTTAGTTCTTTTTACAGGGATGATCCTTTAAGTATTCTAACAGATTATCCTTCATGCGGATGAGCAGATCCGTCGCAGCTTCGATCTCACTTTCGCTCAGGCCCTGATAGAGAATGATGTGGAATTCCTCTACTACGCTGACGATCTTGGGGTGCAGCTCATCTGCGGCCGCGGTGGCGTAGATGTGGTTAATGCGCCGGTCCTTTTCATCGCTTTGGCGGGTCACAAGGCCGTTTGCCTCCAGTTGGGATACCATCCGGGCGGTGGTGCCTTTATCCATCCCGATGGTGGAGGAAAGCTGCTCCTGGGTGATGCCGGGCTGACGCTGGACCTGCCGCAAAAAGGGCAGCTGGCCGGCCTCGATGGGCAGGCCGTGTTTGCGCAGCAGCCTTGTTAAGATCCGCTGGCCGTAGCGGTAGTTCATGGAAATATAGCGGTTGGCGCGCTGGTTGTTCATTTTACGGCCTCCCCGGCGGCTGATACGGTGACCTCAGCCTGGTTTTGCTTTAATTCCTTCAGTACCCGCAGGCCGATGACGATGGCCGTTAAGAACACCAGTATATCGGAAACAGGCTGGGCGATCTGGATGCCCGTAAGGCCAAAGAGGTTGGGCAGCAGCAAAATGGCGGGGATGTAGTAAACACCCTGGCGGCACACAGCCAGGATGGACGCCATGGTGCCCTTGCCGATGGTCTGGCACAGCATGTTGCACAAAATGGTCCAGGCATTCAGGGGCACCACGATGCTCTGGATGCGCATGGCAGTGACGCCGATCTCAATGACCTTGGGATCGTTGCGGAACATGGGTACGATGACAGGGGAGAGGATAAAGGTGCCAACGGAAAGGCATACGAGGATGATAACGCCCACACGGACGCAGAACCAGAAGCCTTCCAGCACACGGTCAAACCGTTTGGCACCGTAGTTGAAGCCGCACACCGGCTGGAAGCCCTGGCCAAAGCCCAATAGGGCGGAGTTGATAAAGTGGAAGAACCGGTTGATGATGCTCATGGCAGCGATGGCGGCATCCCCATAGGGGTGGGCGGCAAAGTTTAAGCAGATGCCGCTGATGCTGGCCAGGCCCTGGCGGTAAAAGCTGGGCAGACCGCCCCGGAGGATCTCTTTATAGACCGCCCATTTGGGGGTGATGTTTTTGATGCTTACATGGATGTGCTGGGGCAAAAGGGTCTGCCGCAGCAAAATGGAAAAGCTGATGGCCTGGCTGATGATGGTGGCCATGGCGGCACCGGCGGTGCCAAAGCCGAAGGTGTAGATAAACAGCGGATCCAGAGCGATGTTCAAAATGCCGCCGGTGGCAATGCCCACCATGGCATAAAAGCTGCTGCCCTGAAAGCGCAGAAGGTTATTGAGCACAAAGGATGCCATCATGATGGGGGCCCCAATAAGGATCCAGCCCACATAGGCTTTTGCGTAGGGCAGGATGGTTTCGGTAGCGCCCAACAAACGGACGAGGGGCTCTAAGAACAATTCGCCCCCCACCAGCAGCAGGCTGCCTACGCCCAACGCGGTGAAAAAACCGGTGGCCGCAACCTTTTCGGCGTACTCATAGCGCTGCTGGCCTAACAGGCGGGAAATATAGTTGCCGCTGCCCTGACCCAGAGCAAAACCGATGGCCTGGATGATGGCCATCAGCGCAAAGGATACACCCACCGCACCCGTTGCGCTGGTGCCGATCTGCCCTACAAAGAAGGTATCGGCCATGTTGTAGATGCTGGTTACCATCATGCTGATGATGGTGGGGACGGCCAAACGGGTGATCAGCTTGGGGATGGGGGTGGTGGTCATACGTTCAAACTTTTGCTGTGGAGTTTCAGCCTTCTTCAAAAGATCGCCTTCTTAATAAAAATCTAACCCCCATTATACCACGCAAAGAAAAGTTGTCAACACAACTATATGGGCGGCGCAAAATTGACTTTGGAATGGCGCCATGATATATTGAATATAATAAAAGAAAGCCGAGCAGGCGATGCCATTGGCATGGGGCCGGGCCGCAGGGCAACGGATGATGCATCCGCGGGACAGAGGTGTTCTGCGGGTGTTTTTTTACCCCTTGAAGAAAACCTAACGGGGAGGAAGAATGAAACAGGGAAAGAACCAGGGTGCTGACAGAGTTGTGCGTAATACCCTTGTGGGCAATGTGCTGCTGTCCACCTTTAAACTGATCGCCGGGATTCTGGGGCGGTCCGCGGCAATGGCATCCGACGCGGTACACTCCTTTTCCGACGTGATGGCGGATTGCATCGTATTAATCGGGGTGCGCATGGCCAACAAGGAATCCGACCGGCAGCACCCCTACGGCCATGAACGGATGGAATGCGTTGCCGGGATCCTCCTCGGGTTTATTCTGTTTGTGGTGGGCGGCATGATCGGCTGGGGAGGCCTTGGCAGCATCCTCAATGGGCAGTATGATGGGCTGGCCGTGCCTGGGCTGCTGGCTTTGATCGCTGCCGTGGCATCCATCGTGATCAAAGAGGGGATGTACCGCTATACCATGGCGGCGGCAAAACGCTATGGTTCTGTCTCGTTAAAGGCATCGGCCTGGCACCACCGCAGCGATGCTCTTTCCTCTGTGGGGAGCTTTGTGGGCATCCTGGGTGCCAGGATGGGTCTGCCGGTGCTGGATGCAGCAGCTAGTGTGATAATCTGTGTGCTGATCCTCAAAGTGGCTGTGGATGTGTTTAAAGAGGCGGTGGATAAAATGCTGGATACCGCCAGCGACGAAGAAACGGAAGAACAGATCCACACCCTTGCTTTAAAGCAGCACGATGTGAAGGGTGTGGATGCCATCCGCACACGGTTGTTTGGTGACCGCATCTATGTGGAGGTGGAGATCGCCATGGATGGCAGCCTTACCCTGGAAGAAGCCCACCATGTGGCAGACCATGTCCATGATGCCATTGAAGAGCAGATCCCCCGGGTAAAGCATTGTATGGTTCATGTGAATCCGGTGGAAAAGCAGCCCCGGTAATGGTACACTTTATTTGGAGTTGAGTGTGATGGAGAACCTTTTATGGTATTACCTTATCGCTGTTAACCTTGGGGCCTTTTGTGTGGCGGCCTATGATAAGCTGTGTGCCCTCAGGCAAAAGTGGCGCGTGCCGGAAAAGACGCTGTTTTTCTTTGCTCTGGCTCTGGGGGGCATGGGGCTGTACCTTTCCTTTTTGCTGTTTCGACATAAGATCCGCAAACCTAAGTTTATGTTGGGTGTGCCTGTGATCATGGCGGTGCAGGTGCTTTTATATTTGGTTTTCAAATAAAAGAATAAAACCGTGCCGGCGGGGCATCCTAAGGAAAAACTTAGGAGGGATCTTATGAAGATCAGCGCGCGCAACCGCCTGGCCGGTACCGTAGCAGCCATCAACGAAGGTGCCGTGAATTCCATCGTAAAGCTGGACATCGGCGGGGGGCATACCATCAGTGCCACCATCTCAAAAGAGGCGGTCAAGGAACTCGGTTTAAAAGAAGGCAAAAAGGCCTATGCTGTCATTAAGGCCACATCCGTCATGATGGCGGTGGACGACTAAAATAAAAAAGACCCTGATGATTCAGGGTCTTTTTCCTTGTTACCTTGCATTTGCGCCAAAGAACTGGGCGTGCCACAGAAGGAAGGTGTAGATCGTCCAGATCTTACGGTTGTTATCCACCTTGCCGTTAAAGTGGTCATTGAGGAGCTTCATGAGTTCATCGGTATTGAAGAGCTCTTTTGCGATGTCGCTGTGGAAGGCATCTTTTACGATGTTATAGTACTTTTCTTCCCGCAGCCATACCCGGGTGGGTACGGGGAAGCCCAGCTTCTTCTTCTGGGCGGATTTTTCGGGGATGTACCGCTGGGCGGATTCCCTTAGGGCTGCCTTGGTGTTTTGCTCCGTCACCCGATGGCGGCTGGGGATGGAGCAGGCCACCCGGGCCACTTCTTTATCCAGGAAGGGCACCCGCAGTTCCAAAGAATGGGCCATGCTCATGCGGTCTGCCTTTAAGAGGATGTCGCCCCAGAGCCAGAAGTTGATGTCGATATACTGCATCTTGGTGACGTCGTCCTGATCCTTCACCTTGTTGTAGAAGGGACGGGTCAGTTCGGTGGGGTCCTTTGCGCCAACGGGGTTTTTTAACAGCTTGTTGCGCTCTTTTACGCTGAAGATCTTGGCGTTGCCCACAAAGCGATCCTCTACATCCATACTGCCGCGGATGAAGAAGTTTTTGCCCTTTACCCGGAAAGGGATGCACTTGGCAAGGCCGCCTAACGTCTTGCGCAGGAATTTGGGCAAACGGGTAAGCGGGCGCAGGTCATGGGGCTCCCGGTAGATGTTGTAGCCGCCAAAGAGCTCATCGCTGCCCTCGCCGGAAAGGACCACCTTGACCTTTTCGGAAGCGATCTGGCTGACGAAGTACAGAGCCACCGCGCTGGGGTCAGCATGGGGCTCATCCATATGGTACTGCACCGTGGGCAGGATGCCCCAGTATTCCTCCGGGGTGATGATCTTACGGGTATTCTGCACGCCGATGTGCTCGCTGAGCTCACGGGCGTAGCTGGTTTCATCATACTGCTCGTTGGCAAAGCCGACGGTAAAGGTTTTATCGCACACGGAAGCGGCGGCGATGTAGCTGCTGTCCACCCCGCTGGAAAGGAAGCAGCCCACCTCGGTATCGCTGATCTTATGGGCGGCGATGGAATCCTTCATCACATCGTCGATGGCGTTCACGGCGTCTTCAAAGCTCATGGATTCATCGGCATTGAACACGGGCTCCCAATAGCGCTTTACCGTGACATTGCCCTTTTCCCACAGCAGATAGTGGGCGGGGGGCAGGCGGAAAATGCCTTTAAAGAAGGTTTCCGGCAGGACGGAGTACTGGAAAGTAAGGTAGTTTTCCAGCGCCTCTTTGTTTAAGGTGCGGGTCACATTGGGGTGCTGCAGGATGGATTTGATCTCACTGCCGAAGATGAAATCCCCGCCGAAGGTGCCGTAGTAGATGGGCTTGATGCCAAAGAAATCCCTTGCGATGAAGGCACGGTCATTTGCATAATCCCAAATGCAGAAGCCGAACATGCCCCTAAGGTGGTCTAAGATCCTGACGCCGTATTCTTCAAACCCGTGAAGCAGCACTTCGGAATCCGTCTTGGTTTTAAAAACGTGGCCTTTTTCTAAAAGATCTTCCCGGATGGACTGGTAGTTATAGATCTCGCCGTTAAAGACCAACGCAAGGGAGCCATCCTCGTTATACAGAGGCTGGTCGCCGTTGCTGCTTAGATCGATAATGGAAAGCCTGCGGAAGCCCAAGGCGCACTTGTCATCAATATGGCTGCCGGCGGAATCCGGCCCACGATGGGTGATCACATCCATCATGGGTTCGATGATGGACTTGTCTCCCCCTTTATTGGAAAGATACCCAGTAATGCCGCACATGTTTCCTCCTTATAGGCGGGGGCAAGCGGGCTCGTCCCCCGAAATAGTCGCACGAATCCAGTATACACATCTCTCCGTTTTTTTACAACGATGAACCGGTTTTTTCCCCTGATGCGTGATAAAACTGTTTAAATCATCACTGAGATGCTGGCGAAAGGCAAAATCTGTGTTACAATGGCTTCGATTGGAACGTACGATCGGATACGGAGGAAGATGCTATGAAGATCATTGTGGTTGGAGACGGCAAAGTAGGTTCTACCCTTGTCAGCCAATTGGCCCAGGAAGGCCATGATGTTACGGTCATCGACAACAACCCCAATGTATTGAGGCGCAGTACCGATACCCTGGATGTAATGGGCGTTGAGGGCAACGGCGCCAGCTATGAGGTGCAGATGGAGGCAGGCGTGAACGATGCCGATCTGCTGATCGCAGCGACCAATGCCGATGAGCTAAACATCTTAGCCTGTATGCTGGCAAAAAAACTGGGCGCAAAGCATACCATCGCCCGGGTGCGCAACCCGGAATACACCAAACAGCTGCAGCTGATGCGGGAAGAACTGGGCCTTAGCATGTCCATCAACCCGGAATATTCCGCTGCTGTGGAGATCGGCAGGATCATCCGATTCCCCTCCGCCATCACCATGGATTCCTTTGCAAAGGGCAGGGTGGAACTGGTGGAGATCAAGATCGGCAAAGGCAGTCCCCTCATCGGCAAGCCCCTTTACACCCTGGGGCGCACCTATAACGTTAAAGTGCTCATTTGTGCCGTTCAGCGGGGGAGCGAAGTCATCATCCCCAGCGGCCATTTTGTGCTTGAGGAAGGCGATAAGATCAACATCACCGCAGACCCCAAGGAGATCGAGCAGTTTTTTGCCGCTCTTGGCATCTTAAAACAGCGCATCCGCACAGCCATCATTGCGGGGGGCGGGCGCATCACCTATTATTTGGCCACCATCCTTTTGCAGATGGGCGTCAAGGTGAAGATCATCGAGCGGGACGCCGCCCGGTGCGAACAGCTGTGTGAGCTGGTGCCCAAGGCCACCATCATCTGCGGTGATGCCACTGATGAAGAGCTGCTGCTGGAAGAGGGCATTGATGGGACGGATGCCTTTGCTGCTCTCATCGATAACGATGAGGAGAACATCATCATCTCCATGTATGCTACCAGCATGGGTGCAAATAAAGTCATCACCAAAGTAAACCGCCTTTCCTTTACGGGTATTATGGAACGGGCCGGGATCGACAGCGTCATTTCGCCCAAATTCATCACTGCGGACCTTATTGTACGGTATGTGCGCGCCATGCAGAACTCCCTTGGCAACAACGCGGAGACCCTGCATAAGATTGTGGATAATAAGGTGGAAGCTGTGGAGTTCATCGTCCGCGAGCAGGCCCCTTATTTGGGGAAATCCTTAAAAGAGTTGAAGCTGAAGCCGGACCTGCTGCTGGCCAGTATCATCCGCAAAGGAAGGCCTATCGTACCCAGAGGTGATGACACCATTGAGCTTGGGGACAGTGTAGTGGTAGTTACCAGCACCTATGCGCTCAAGGATCTGAGCGATATCCTGGCATAGGAGGCAGTTATGAATATTCGGATGATCTGCCATACGCTTGGCAATATCCTGAGGGTGGAAGCAGCGCTGATGATGCTGCCCACTCTGGTGGGGATTATTTATGGGGATGATGTGACAGCGTTTTATGCCACCATCGGTATTTTGTTGGTGGTGGGCAGCGCAATGAGCTTCCGGGCCCCGAAAAACAAAAACATATACGCCAAAGAGGGCCTGCTGACCGTGGCTCTTTGCTGGGTATTGATGAGTGCTTTTGGTGCGCTGCCGTTTTTCCTTTCCGGAGCCATTCCCAGCTATATGGATGCTTTCTTTGAAACGGTATCCGGCTTTACCACCACCGGCTCCACCATTTTGGTAGATATCGAAGCGCTGCCCATGGGCATGCTGTTCTGGCGGAGCTTTACCCACTGGATCGGCGGTATGGGGGTATTGGTGTTTGTACTGGCCATCATACCCATGGCAGAGGGACGCAATATGCACCTGATGCGTGCGGAAGTGCCCGGCCCTACCGTGGGCAAGCTGGTACCCAAGATGAAGAGTACCGCAAAGATCCTTTACGGCTTATACCTTGGGCTAACCATCATTGAAGTAGGATTTTTGATGGCAGGGGGCATGCCGTTTATTGAGGCACTGCTGGCTGCCTTCAGTACGGCGGGTACCGGCGGATTCTGCATTAAAAACGCAAGTATTGCCTATTATAACAGTGCGTACATTGATGCTGTGATCACGGTGTTTATGATCCTCTTCGGCATCAACTTTAACCTGTATTATTTGATCCTGATCAAGCGCTTTAAGCAGGCCTTTAAGAGCGAGGAGCTGCGCTGGTATTTGGGAATCATTCTGACAGCTACGGTACTGATCACATTGAATATCATGCATCAGTACAGCGGATTTATGGAGGCCGGACGTTATGCCTCTTTTCAGGTTGGGTCCATCATTACCACCACCGGGTTTATTACGGCGGATTACGGCCAATGGCCCATGTTCTCTCAGTGCATTCTCCTGCTGTTGATGGTGTTTGGCGCCTGTGCCGGCTCCACCGGTGGCGGTATCAAAACAGCCAGGCTGATCATTCTGGTAAAATCCATGGCGAGGGGTATTAAACAGATGACGCATCCCCGCACTGTCAGCGTGGTCACGCTGGATGGCAAAACGGTGGATGACGAGACTATGCGGGGAGTCAACTATTTCTTTACCACCTACATTGCTCTTTTTGCGTTGGGGGTGCTTTTGGTATCTCTGGATGGCATGGCCTTTGGAGATACCTTTGGCAGCGTGCTGACCTGCATCAACAATGTGGGACCCGGCATGGGCTCCGTGGGTGCGGTAGGCAATTTTGCGCACCTGTCTGTGCTGAGCAAAGGGGTGCTTACTTTTATGATGCTGGTGGGCCGGTTGGAGATCTTCCCCATGCTGATGCTGGTGCTGCCCTCCATGTGGCGCAAACAATAAGCAAAAGAAAAAGAGTGCGGCTTCGCACTCTTTTTTTATTTGCTGATTTTTACAATGGCCTCTGCAGCCTCACTTGGCGACATGCCGTCGGTAGAAAGCTTTATGATATCCATCCCATCGTACAGGGGCAAATAGCTTATGGCCCGCCCGGCGGCATCCGGGGTACGGAGTCCGGCTTTTACATCCCCTTCGATGCGGCGGCGCAGCGTTTCTTCACTGCAGGTAAGGGCAACGGTATGCACCGTAAAATCGATGTCCTTCAGGCCGGATAGCACATCACTTAGTACCCCGGCACCCGGGATGACCCAGCAGAAGATCACATTTTGAAAACCGCTGTTGCTTAAATAGCTTTTCAGCAGATGGTGGATATTTGCCATGACCATGGCTTTGTTTTCTTCGTTTACGGTAAAGGGCTCCATATCCCAGCACCAATCCCCATCAAGAAAGGCACAGGGGGCCAGCAGCTTTTTTAAGGCCCGGCAGGTGGTGCTTTTGCCCACCCCCATGGGGCCGCAGATGATATACAGGTGTTTCATGGCGCCTCCTTACAAAAAAGATACCATAGTTACAGCTACATGGCAAATTAAGGCGGGTTTTCTACCCACTGACATTGCTATCGATAGATATGGATGCTATAATAGCACCATTGAACGGTTGTTCAATGAACATGTGTTCAAGAAAGGCGAGAAATCAGTGAAAAACCAACGGGAGGATGTGCGCCAGCGCATCATGGATTGTGCCATAGAGGAGTTTTTGCTTTACGGCTACAGCGGCAGCTCCATGCGCAATATTTCCAACCAGGCCGGCATGACGGTGGGCAACGTGTACGCCTATTTTTCCGGCAAGGAGGATCTGTTCCGCCAGGTGGTACGCCCTGCAAGGGAGGCCATTGAATCCCTCATTTCTGTTGAGCTGGCGCCCCATATGTCCGTAGGGGAGATCACCTCGGCAGTGGTAACGGTGTTTTTGAGCCACCGCAGCGAGTTTTTGATCCTCATCAACGGCAGTGCCGGCAGCCCCTATGAAAACGTGCGGGAAGACCTTGTGCGGCTCATTGCTCACAGGGTATCGGAAGAACTGCTCAGCCGGGTGGAAGAGGAAGAAAAGGACCCCTTGCTTACCATAGCGGTGGGGGGTGCCCTGGTGGAAGGGTTTATGCGTATTTTAAACGGCTACGGCGGCGATGAAGCCCGCCTGACCAGCTTGATCGGCAAAATGCTGTCTTTTGTGATGGGGGAAAACGTGCTGTTAAAGGACGCACCTGTGGGGATTGAAGGGGAGAAACCGGCATGAACGGAATGATCGGCGGATTAATCAAACATCGGAAATCTCTCTCCATCCTGCTGTTGTTCCTTTGCGCTGCCATGGTGTTTTTGATGCTGCAGGTGAAGGTCAACTACGATATGACAAAATACCTGCCCCAGGATTCCCCCACGAAGCAGGGCATCGATAAGCTCAATGCGGAATTCAGCTTCCCCGGGACGGCCTCCGTCATGGTGGAGGATGTGAGCATCAGTGAAGCGGTGCGGCTGAAAAAGCAGATCGCCCAGGTGGATGGGGTATCCTCGGTACTGTGGCTGGATGATCTGGCCGATGTAACAAAACCCCTTGCGGTATTGGGCAGTGCCACTACGGATGCCTTTTATAAAGACAGAGCCGCTCTGTTTACCGTGCAGTTTACCGAGGATGATTACAGCTTAAAAACCGGCGATGCTCTGGTGGTCATCCGGGAGATCATAGGGGAAAAGGGCGCAATTGTGGGCACGGCAGAAAGCAACCGTTTAAGCCGTGAGTTGGTTATGAAGGAGATCATGACCTGCATCATCGTGGTGGTGCCCCTTTGTGCGGTGCTGCTGATGATCGCGGCTCATAGCTGGATCGAGCCCTTTATTTACCTTTTGTGCATCGGCATTGCCATTGCCCTTAACATGGGCACCAATGTGATCTTTGGAGAGATCAGTTACATTACCCAATCCATGGCGGCATTGCTGCAGCTGGCGGTATCCCTGGACTATTCCATCTTTTTGATGCACCGTTATTTGGAAGAGCTGGACGGCAACGGCGGCGATGTGGATGGCGCCATTATCAGTGCCACTAAAAAGGCCATTACCTCCATCTCGGCCAGCAGCCTGACCACCATTGCGGGCTTTTTAGCCCTGGTGTTCATGCAGTACGCCATCGGGGCGGACATCGGCTTTGTGCTGGCCAAGGGCGTGGCATTCAGCCTGCTGTGCTGCATCTTTGTGATGCCCATGATCTTAAAATTCTTCAGCGGCGTCATCAACCGTACCCGGCACAAGCCCATTTTGCGCACCTTTGACGGCTTGGGCAAAGCGGTGATGAAACTGCGCTGGCCCCTGTTGATCCTGGCGCTGCTGCTGGTGGTACCGGCATACAACGGCCAGGCCCGGAACAACTTTATTTACGGCGAAAACGCCATCTCTTCCGGCAGTTCCGATACGGCCCGTATAGAAGAACACTTTGAACTGAGCAACCAGATGCTCATCATCGTGCCCAAGGGCTCCATCGCAAAAGAGGCGGCGTTGGCAGAGGACCTGAGCGCCCATGAGGCCATCAGCTCGGTACAGGGGCTGACCACCTTGGTGGACCCTGCCATGCCAAGGCAGCTGCTGCCCCAGGCGGTACGCAGTAATTTTGAATCCGAGACCAGCGTGCGGATGATCCTCAGCATGAACATCACATCGGAATCCCCCGAGATGTTTGCTGCCGTCAGCGAATTGCAGGCCATCTGTGATAAATACTACGCGGGCCAATGGCACATGGCGGGTCTGCCCAGCAGCCTTGCGGACATCCGCGAGACGGTAACCAAGGACAACGTGGTGGTCAGCTGGCTGTCCATCGTGGCGGTGGCGCTGATCATCCTGTTTAGCTTTCAATCCTTCTCGCTGCCCATTTTGCTGGTGACGGTGATCCAGCTTTCCATTTGGATCAACATGAGCGTGCCCTATTACACCGGCATCAGCCTGAGCTTTATTGGGTATTTGGTGGTCAGCGCCATTCAGCTGGGGGCCACCATCGACTACGCCATTTTGATGAGCGACCGGTATTTGGAATACCGCGATGCCCTGATGCCCCCCAAAGAGGCAGCTTCCGCTGCGGTAAAATCCGCCGGGGGGTCCATCCTCATCTCCTGCTTTGTGCTGACCATTGCGGGCTTTGGCGAATACTTTGTCAGCAGCATTCCATCCGTCAGCGAGATCGGCATGCTCATTGGCCGCGGCGCCTTGCTTTCCGGTGTGCTGGTGCTGGCCTTAGTACCCCCCATTTTGTGTGTGTGCGATAAGCTGATACAAAAGACCGGCTGGTCAAAAAAGAAGAAGCAGCCGGAAGAACGACCCCAAGAAACGAGAAAGGAAGTGGAAGCGGTATGAAAAAAGTATGGTACGGTGTGATTACCTTCATCCTGTGCGGATGTTTGGTGACCCCTCAGCTTGTAACATCTGCCAAAGCTCCCGAAGAGGATGAACTGGCCGCACTGCCCCCCATCCCTGTGGAACAGACGGTGTTAAAGGATGAATCCGTCTACCTGACGCTAAACGCCGATGGCAGCGTAAAGGAGACCATCGTGGTGAGCCGCATCGAGGCGGAGGAAGCGGGCAGCTATACCGATTACGGTACCTACAGCGAGATCGTGAATCTTTCCGGCAGTGAAGAGCCCGCCCTTACGGATGACGCCATTGTGTGGAACCTGCCTTCTTACCCGGAGGGGTTCTATTACCAGGGCATCAGCACGGAGGGCAAGGCACCCTATTCCATCGCCATCAGCTATAAGGTGGATGGCAAGAAGGTTGCCGCGAAGGATATGGGCGGCAAAAAGGGCAAGGTGGATATGACCATTGCCATTACCCCCAACAGCGATGCGGAAAAATACTTTAAAGAGAACTTCATGTGCCAGGTGCAGGTGCCCTTGGACCTTTCCATGGCACAGGATGTGGCCGCCCCCGGGGCTATGGCAAAGGTGATCACCGGTAAGACCGCCACATTAGCCTACATGGCCATGCCCGGCACCAAGGCGGAATACAGTTTGAGCTTCCGTACCGAGAGCTTTTCCATGGGGACCATCCAGATCAGCTGCAGCGCAAGCGACGTCAGCGGCATCCTGGGTTCCGACATGAACACCATCGAAAACGGCGTCAAGCAGCTGATCAGCGGGCAGAACCAGATCATCAACGGGACGACCCAGTTAAAGGATGGCTTGGGGCAGCTCTCCGGAGGCCTAGACCAGCTGAGCGATGGCGCCAACTTAAGCGCAGAGGGCTCTGCCCAGCTGGCCGACGGGCTGGAACAATACGTTGGCGGTGTGAATCAGCTTTCCGGCGGGTTTGAAGCCATCTCTGATTTGGCGGAAAAGCTGAAGTGCATTGTGGAAAAGCTTTCTGAAATGGAACAGGTGCAAAAGGTGCTGGATGACATCAACGCTATTTTGAACAACGAAAAGCTCCAGCAGATTTTAGATGAGCTTGCCGCTTTTGATCCGGAATCCGCCCTGCCGGAAGAGTTAAAATGCCTGGCAGAAAAGCTGAACGCCATCAAGCTGCCTGAGGTGGATCTGAGCGAGATCGCCGGGTATACGGACCCTGAGAAGATCCTGGAACTGCTGGACCAGGTGACCCAGCTAAACCAGCTGACCTCCGCCGGCGATATGCTGGTAGAAGGTATGAACGAACTGAACAGCGGCCTGGACCAGCTGGCCGACGGGCTGGATGAAGTGGCCGGGCAGACCTCCAAGATCCCCGGACAGGTGCAGCAGCTGATCAACGGCCAGGTGAGCATCCGCGATGGCATGAGCCAGGCCATGAGCATCTTTGAACGGTTCATGACGGAGGGCACCCCCAAGGTGGTTTCCTTTGCCGCCCCCGGCAAGATCGTACCCCGCAGCGTGCAGTTTATTATGGCTACCGATGCCATTAACTAACATAAAAAAAGACGCCCATAGGGCGTCTTTTTTTATGTTAGTTATTTTTTGAATACCACAGTACCCTTTACGATGGTCTCCAGACTGTTGAAATCGGGGTCGAACACGGCGATGTCCGCATCCTTGCCAACTTCCAAAGAGCCGGTGAAGGAATCGATGTTGATCATCTTGGCGGGGGAGATGGTAGCCATGCGCACAGCCTCGTGGAGGGGGCGGCTCAGCACCTTGGTCACGCTGCGAAGGCCCGCATTCTGGAGGAAGCAGCTGCCGGACATGGTGTTATCCTGGCTGGGGTCAGAGCCCTTAAAGCGGCAGATGCCGTCTTTTACCACTACAGCTACGCCGCCGGCTTTGGTGTACTCACCATCGGGCAGGCCGCCCATGCTGTGGTCGGATACCATTGCGATGTTATCCACACCTTTGCAGCGGATGGCGATCTCCATTGCGGCGGGATGCACATGGTAGGTATCGCAGATGAGTTCGCAGCTGATCATGTCGTTACTAAGGGCAGCGCCGGTGATGCCGGGGCGGCGGTGGTGCAGGCCCGTCATTACATTGTAAAGATGGGTGGCATGGGTGATGCCGTGCTCCATGCCCTCTACCATTTCATCATAGCCGGCTTTGCTGTGGGCACAGGCCACCAGGATGCCAAGGTCTTTGGCGTGGCGGGCCAGCTCAAATGCGCCGGGCAGCTCTACGCCCAGATCGAGGATCTTAACGGTGTGGTGGCTCATTTCCCACGCTTCGTTGAATTTATCGATATCGGGGGGGATGATGCCGGCGTCAACATCGGGTCTGCCGGGGAGGTTTTTGGGAGGATAGAAGGGGCCTTCCATATGGCTGCCTGCTACGGCTGCACCGGTGTAGCCTTCCTTCTTCTGGACTTCCATCATCTCATAGGCGTATTTTACAACATCCATGCTGCGGCCGGTGGGCACGATGGTGGTAACGCCAAAGCCAACTACGTAATCGGAAAGGAGCTTGGTGTTCTCCAGGCTGCCCATGGCGGCAATGCCCTTGCAGCCGTGGAGGTGGATATCAATGAGGCCGGGGCAGATGATGTTTTCGCCGTAATCCACGACCTCGGCACCTTCGGGGATCTTTACATTTTTCTGGCTGCCGACGGCCTGGATCTTGCCATCTGCATAGATGACGATGCCGTCGTTGATGGTACGGTAGCCATCTACCACGTATTTGCTCTTTAATGCTCTGATGCTCATGTTGGTTGCCTCCTTAACTGAGTTACTTCTATAGTAGCTGTAAATGACTGGGATAGCAAGGCTTGAAAGAAAAAGTCCGGTACAAATGTACCGGACTTTTGTGGTTATGCTTTGTAAACGGTGGTGCCTTTTACGATGGTCTCAAGGATGTTGACGTCATCATCAAAGACGACGATGTCGGCATCTTTACCAACCTCAAGAGAACCGGTGAAGGAATCCAGACCCATCATCTTAGCGGGGGAGATGGTTGCCATGCGTACAGCGGCCTCCAAGGGATGGCCCAGCACTTTATACACGCTGCGTACGCCCACATTCTGGAGGAAGCAGCTGCCGGACATGGTGTTATCCTGGTTGGGATCGGCGCCCTTCATGCGGCAGATGCCGTCTTTGACCTCCAGCAGGACGCCATCGGGACGGACGTAGTCGCCGTCTTCCAAGCCGGCCATGGTCAAATCGGTAATGATGGCGATGCGGTCATAGCCCTTGCAGCGGATGGCGATCTCCATGGCGGCGGGGTGCACATGGATGGTATCGCAGATGAGTTCGCAATCGATCATGTCGTTACTAAGGCAGGCGCCGGTGATGCCGGGGCGGCGGTGGTGCAGGCCCGTCATAACGTTATACAGATGGGTTGCGTGGGTCACGCCGTGCTCCATGGCTTCCATCATGAGATCATAGCCGGATTTGCTGTGGGCGATGGAGACCACAATGCCCTTATCCCGCATGTAGCGGGTCAGTTCAAAGGCGCCGGGGCGGTCGATGCCGATGTCCACCATTTTGATGGTGCCATGGCTGGCTTCCCAGAACTGATCAAACAATTCGATGCTGGGGGGCAGCAGGGTGGAATCCGCCTCGGGTCTGCCGGGGAGGTTTTTGGGGGAAAGGAAGGGGCCTTCCATATGGCTGCCGGGGATGGCTGCGCCCTTGTAGCCTTCCTTCTGCTGGATCTGCATGGCTTCGTAGGCATAGCCTACACCTGCAACGGTATCTACCGTGGGCAAAAAGCTGGTGGTACCGCCGCGGGTGATGAACTCGGCAAGGCCCATGGTGTACTCCAGGCTTACGTTGGCCCGAAGACCTTTGTAGCCGTGGATGTGGATATCAATAAAGCCGGGGGCGATGACGTTATCGCCATGGTCGATGACCTCGGCACCCTCGGGGATGGGGGTGGTCTTCTGGCTGCCAACGGCCTGGATCTTACCATCGGCGTAGATGACGATGCCGTCATGGATCATGCGGTAACCATCGATGACCCGTTTGCTCTTTAAAGCGATGACTTTGCTCATGGTGTTTTCCTCCTATACTGAGTTACTTCTATAGTAGCCCCTGGCTACCGGAATAGCAAGGTTTTAGCGAAAAAGTCCGATGCAAAGCACCGGACTTTTATGGTTATGCTTTATAAACGGTGGTACCCTTTACGATGGTCTCGAGGGCGTTGAAATCATCATCCCATACGACGATGTCGGCATCCTTGCCAACTTCCAGAGAGCCGGTGAAGGAATCGATCTTCATCATCTTGGCGGGGGAGATGGTTGCCATGCGGAAGGCATCATGCAAAGCATGACCCAAGAGTTTGTGCACATTCTTGACACCCACGTTCTGGGTGATGCAGCTGCCTGCCATGGTGTTGTCCTGGCTGGGGTCGCTGCCCTTTAACCGGGCGATGCCGTCTTTTACCTCAATGATGGTGCCGTTGGCTTTGGGGTAATCGCCATCGGGCAGGCCGCCCATGCCCAGGTCGGTGATCATGGCGAGGCGATCGAAGCCCTTGCAGCGGATGGCGATCTCCATAGCGGCGGGATGCACATGAAGGGTATCGCAGATGAGTTCGCAGTTGATCATGTCGTTACTAAGGCAAGCACCGGTGATGCCGGGACGGCGGTGGTGCAGGCCCGTCATAACGTTGTAAAGGTGGGTTGCGTGGGTGACGCCGTGCTCCATGGCTTCCATCATTAAATCATAGCCGGATTTGCTGTGGGCGATGGATACTACAACGCCTTTATCCCGCATGTAACGGGTCAATTCAAAAGCGCCGGGCTGATCGATGCCGATATCCACCATTTTGATGGTGCCGTGGCTGGCCTCCCAGAATTCATCAAACTTTTCGATGGTGGGGGGCAGCAGGTCCTTATCCACCTCGGGTCTGCCGGGAAGGTTTTTGGGAGAAAGGAAGGGGCCTTCCATGTGGCTGCCGGGGATGGCTGCGCCGGTGTAGCCTTCCTTCTTCTGGAGCTCCATGAGTTCATAGGCATAACGGACGCCGTCTGCGGTGGAAACGGTGGGCAGGATGCTGGTGGTGCCAAACTTGGCTACGAAATCAGACAGCTGCTTCGTCCATTCCAGGCTGTACATGGCAAATTCGCCTTTGCAGCCATGGATGTGGATATCGATGAGGCCGGGGGAGATGACGTTGTTGCCGCAATCCACAACCTCAGCACCTTCGGGGATGGGGGTGGTTTTCTGGCTGCCAACAGCCTGGATCTTGCCATCGGCATAGATGACGATGCCATCATGGATGGTGCGGTAGCCATCTACCACGCGCTTGCTCAAAAGGGCACGTACTTTGCTCATATTGGTTCCTCCTTATTGGTATGGGGATGGATTCGATTTACCATATACATAGTAACGGTTTTCCCCATGATGCGCAAGGAAAGCTTCATAAAAAAAGCCCGGGGCAGCGGGTGCTCCGGGCTTTTATGATTGGGTTATGCTTTATAAACGGTGGTGCCTTTTACGATGGTCTCAAGAGCGTTGAAGTCATCATCCCAAATGACGATGTCAGCATCCTTGCCAACTTCCAGAGAGCCGGTGAAGGAATCCAGACCCATCATCTTAGCGGGGGAGATGGTTGCCATGCGGAAAGCATCGTGCAAAGCATGGCCCAGCAGTTTGTGTACGCTGCGGATGCCCACGTTCTGGGTGATGCAGCTGCCGGACATGGTGTTATCCTGGCTGGGATCGCTGCCCTTCAACCGGGCGATGCCGTCTTTCACCTCGATGACGATGCCGTTGGCGCGCTCATAGTCGCCGTCTTCCAGGCCGGCCATGGAAAGGTCGGTGATCATGGCGAGGCGGTCAAAGCCCTTGCAGCGGATGGCGATCTCCATAGCGGCGGGGTGCACGTGGAGGGTATCGCAGATGAGTTCGCAGTTGATCATGTCGTTACTAAGGCAGGCGCCGGTGATGCCGGGGCGGCGGTGATGCAGGCCCGTCATAACGTTATACAGATGGGTTGCGTGGGTCACGCCATGTTCCATGGCTTCCATCATCAGATCATAGCCGGATTTGCTGTGAGCGATGGAGACGACTACGCCTTTATCACGCATATAACGGGTCAGTTCGAAGGCGCCGGGCTGGTCGATGCCGATATCCACCAGTTTGATGTTGCCATGGCTGGCCTCCCAGAATTCATCGAACTTTTCGATGGTGGGGGGCAGCAGGTCAGCGTCAACCTCGGGTCTGCCGGGGAGGTTTTTGGGGGAGAGGAAGGGGCCTTCCATGTGCATGCCGGGTACGGCAGCACCGGTGTAGCCTTCACTCTTCTGCAGTTCCATCAGCTGGTAGGCATATTTGAGGCCTTCGGTGGTGGAAACGGTGGGCAGGATGGTAGTGGTGCCAAACTTCGCCACGAAATCGGACAGCTGCTTGGTATTTTCAAAACTCTGGGCAGCGGGCTGGCCTTTGCAGCCATGGATGTGGATATCGATGAGGCCGGGGGAGATGACGTTGTTGCCGCAATCCACAACCTCAGCACCTTCGGGGATGGGGGTGGTTTTCTG
>SVGV01000010.1 GCA_015056185.1 Clostridiales bacterium
TCGATGGTCTGCCCTGCGCTGATGTCCCTGGTGCCGCCGATGGTCTCAATGCGGTATCCCGCTTTTTCCACCTTTAAGATCTCGGTGGTACCGCCGGAAACATGGAGGGCTAGGTAGTTCTCCGGCAGATCGCTTTTGCCGAATTCAGCCGCTTTTACATGGCCCTGCTGGTGAGAAAACTGCAGGCACCGGCAATCAAAGGCAGATGCCAAAGATTCCGCCATGCTCCTGCCCGGCACAAACACCGGCATGTAAGAACCCTCCTGGGTGGTGGGTGCGATGCTGCAGCCAACACCGGCAATGGTATCCACACCCAATCGGCGCAGATCCTCCATGGTGCGCCCAATGAGCTTAGGCAGTGCTTTTATATGCAAAAAGACAGCCTCCTGCTGCCTTATGCCTACCATACCCTCCACCACGGGGATGGGGGTCCGGTGATCGATGATGTGTTCGCCATCCTGCAATACCGCCGCTACAGATGTAGTGTAGCAGCTGGTATCAATCCCCAGGTACGCCTTCTTCATCCGTCTGCCTCCCAAGGATCTCTTTGTAAACGCCGCCCAAAACGCCGTTTACATATTTGCCGGAATGCTCGTCCCCGTACCGTTTTGCGATCTCAACGGCTTCGTTGATGGCAACTTTGGGCGGGGTGTTTACCGTCTCGCTGTTTAACAGCTCATAGGTGGCGGTACGCAAAACGGCCAAATCCGTCTTCATCATACGCTCAATGCGCCAATCTTTGCTGTTGGCGGCGATCAGCTTGTCCAGCTCAGGGCAGGTTTCACTAATACCGTCCAACAAAAGCTCAGCAAATGCCTTATCTTCAGAATCCAGCTGTACGTCCATGAAGCACTCGTCTTCAGGGGTGGCGCCGCCGCCCAACTGCCAGGCGAAAACCATGCATACAGCGGTATCTCTTGCGGTCGTTCTGCTCATGTCAGCCCTCTTTCCTGCCTCTTAGCAATCTGATGAAAATACTGATGACTCTGTCGCGGTTTTCCTTACGGGCACCAAGGTACGCCCCTGCAATGACAAACGCAGCAACGAGCAGAGTGTTAAAAAACCCATAGTGGATGATGAACATTGCGATCAGCAGGCCGCAAATGCCGCCGAAGATCTTGCCCCTGTTTTGGTCATAAAACTGCCAGAAATGATTGTTATCCATGTGTTTCAACCCTTAGTTGCCAATCACAAGATTGGTTTTTACATTTTCAATGCCGCAGTAATTCAAAAGGGATTCCTTCACCCGGGCATCCATCTCAGCTGCTGCCTGAGGGATGTTCACCCCATCAGCCATGGCTGCCTTGATGCGCACAGCAAAGGCACCATCGGCTTCCAGGTTTACGCTGCATTCCACCTCGTTCACTTTGCCATCCGCCTTTGCCGCCTTTTGGATGATGCTGCACACCGCTTCGCTGGTCATAGAAACGTTTTCGCTAAGCTTAATCAGCTGACGCATGCTGCTGCCCACGCGGCCGTCATCCTGCTTATGGGTGCTGCGGTGAAACAGCACTTTTAAGATCAGCACAAACAGCAGGATGGAAACTACAATGGCAATGATCTTATAAACCCAGTTGCCGTCAAATGCAATCAGCACGCCCGTTACGCCGGTAAGGGGCAGTACCCCCAAGGAAAACAGCACGGTAAATACGCATACTGCAAGAAGCACCAGCAGCAAAAAGGTCATAAAAATGCGGTCAAGAACTTTCATTGGTAAACCTCCGCCAATTCAGTATGGCAAAAGCCCCCCGCAGATGGCAGGGGGCGGAACACCGCGCTAAACGGTCATGCATCACGCTTCGGACGCATCTTCTTCGTTCTTCTTGTCAAGATCCACACCCTGTACATGGATATCAACGCTCTTTACGTTGAGGCCGGTCATGGTTTCAATACTGCTCTTTACATCTTTCTGAATCTTAGCGGTCACCTCGGGGATCTTCACGCCGTAAACCACAACGATGTTCAGATCAACTTCGCAGTCTTCTTCGTTGATCACAACTTTAACGCCCTTGGTCAGGTTGCGTCTGCCAAGGAGCTCGGCCATGCCGCTTACGATGCCGCCGCTCATACCGGCTACGCCCTTTACCTCTACCGTAGCAAGGCCTGCAATGGTAGCAACAACATCGGTATTAAAGGTAACTTTACCGCCAAGATCTTCCTGGACAGCAAATTCCATATTATCTGCCATGGTATTAACCTCCATAGATTCTTTTTTTGTATTATACCATTACATGGATTGTTTCACAAGGTTCCGACTTTAAAACTAATTCTTCGGCAGGATCTTGACCCCTTCCGCGCTGACTCCCGTTTCCCTTCTGACGATCTCCATGATCTGGGATGCCTGGGCGCTGGTCAAAGCCTCCTTATTATCCACCACAACGTTGACGCTGTTTTTCTGCACCGTCACGATGCAATCAGCATAGCCCTTGGCTTTGATAAGCCCCTCCAAAAGCAGCTCCTGTTCCATGGATGCTGCTAAAGCCAGCTTCTGCTCCTGAGCATCCTTTAAAGTCTCCGCATCGCTTTTATCGCTGGAGATGATCTCATTTAAGTAGGATAATTCCTTATCCCTTGTAGCAGTGCGCTCGGTGCGGTAGTTTACAAAAAAGTTGCTTGCCGTTGCCGAAGTTTGCTGGCTTTCTTCCCCGGTTTGACTTTCCGCAGGCTTTAAGGCAATGGGCTGTGTTTCCCCCGTTAAGGCGTTAAGCCGCATATTGATGACCCCCGTTAAGCACAGCACACCAACAAGCCCTAAAAAGATCCAATGTCGCTTTTCCAAACGGATCTTCTTCATGTTCAGTTTCATCTTCATTCCTCCCCCATTAATTTGACATTTCAAAAACTTCCACCTTGCTCACGGGCACATTTAGAGCCGCCTGGGCTGCCCGCTGCAAAGCCATGCACACTTCAACATCCCCTGCACCCTCCGCCACGATGATCACCCCGATGACCTCCGGCCGCTTTTCGCTCAGCAGCACCGTACCGTCCTGCTCGGTCACGGGCTTTAAACTTTCGGTTTCGTTGCGTGTGGTGCGCACCGTGCCGGATGGATTGGTCTCATCGGTGCTTTGCACCGTAACGTCGCTGTTATATGCGGGCACAAGCTCGCTGCCCCCTGCATAGGTGATCATCACATCCACATCACCCACGCCGCTGATCCGCCCTAAAATCTCTTTTAAGCGTCGTTCTTCCTCCACATAACTGTACTCACTCATGGCCGATAGCGAAGTGTCTAGGCCATCTAACGGGCTCTTATGAAAGGTGGAAAGGTACAGCAGCACCATCGCAGCGATGATCACAACTCCGATGATGAGTTCCAGCTTCTTTCGATCCATGGTGCGTACCATTTTATCTTTTGCCTTTATAAAGCTTTTTTCCTGCTCCAATTTACTTCCTCCCACACCCTATACATATTAAGGGCAAGCTGATTCGATTCATAAAGAATGCAGCAAATCCATAAGGGGCATCATCATTTGCTGTAAAAGTACCAGCCCCAGGCCCACCTTGGCATATTGTTTACTGCTCCCCTCAGGCAGCATCGCCTCCACCATGGTGATGATCACCGCACAAAGGGCTACCGAATAGCCCCACTGCAAAATCCCGTTCATGTTCACCTCAGCATCATGTTGATATTCCCCGATGCCACCGTCAGGGTAAGCAGAATAAACATCATGGCACCAAGGGCCAGTATGGTTACATACAACAGCGTCATCACACCGCTTACATCCCCTAAGCATTTATGAATGCGCTTTTCTCCAAAGGGCTCCACAATGGCTGCCGCAAAGCTGAGCATCAGCCCCAAGGATGCAATGGATAACACCGGGGTCAGAATGCTCACCGCCATCAGCACCGTGCCCACAATGCCGATGCCGTTTTTGATCACAAGAGAGCATCCCAGCAAGGTATCTACCGTGTCGGAAAACATCCCGCCGATGATGGGAACAAATTTATCGATGGCAAACTTGGTGGTACGCAGGGTAACACCATCCATTGCTGCACCGCTCAGCCCCTGCAACGTGGTAACGGCTAAAAATACCACAAAGATCACGCTGATGGTCCAAACAGCGATCTTCTTTATAAAGGCCGCCATTTTGCTGATCTGCACCCGCTCACTGATGGAGCTGATCAAAACAAGCACCCCGCTTGTTAGCACCATGGGCAGCACCGTGGTTTGGATGAACACCCCAATGCCACTTGTAAGTACCGCCATGGCGGGGGAAAACACCGCACCGGACATGCTGCCCCCCATGGCAGTCAAAAGCACAAGCATCACGGGGAACACTGCTGATATCACACCGCTCATGCTTGAGACCGCATCCCTTGCAGTGGATACAGCAGAGTACAGCACCTGGCACAGCATGGTGAGGATGATCAAATAAGACACCATGGATGCCGCCTCTGCCGCCCCCTTTGCGTGAAGGGAAGGTTTTAATACCCCTACAAGAGCGCTGATGGCTGAAAGGAGCAGGATCCGCAGCAGCATCCCTCCGTTTTCTCTGATGGATTCCATGGTAAGGGAATAGATAGTTTGTATGATCTGCCAGGCATCCAGCCTCAGTTCCCCTTTGCCGGCCAAAGCTACCCCCTGGCGGACGCTGCCGCCAAGCAAAGCTTTCGTCTCATCCCCCATGTTGTTTAAAGCTTCTTCCATCTTTGAAAAATCCAGACCGCTGAGTACCTGCATAAACACGGCATCCCAGTTTTCATCCTCCGGTGCATCCTCCCCCTTTGCCCTTTGGATGGGCATCAGCACCATAAAGAGCACCATCACCAGCAGCAGCCAGCGCTTCATAGCTGCACCATCTGATGCAAAACCGAGATGATCTCCCCTATGATGGGCACACACAGGGAAAAGATGGCGATCTTCCCCCCAAGCTCGATCTTACTTGCAATGGCGGATTCCCCTGCATCCTTGCATGCCGATGCGCCGAATTCACTCAAGTATGCCACCGCTGTGATCTGAAAGACGGATTTGACCATGCTTTCATCCATATGGAATTGCCCTGCCAATTGGGTGAGTTCCCGGATCATCCCTCCAAGTTCGGGCATAACCATTAATAGAAGCACGGCGCATACGCAAAGAGAGAGGATCAAGGCATATTCCGGCCTGAATTGTTTGATCAGCAGCACCAGCACCGTGCCGATGACGCCTAAAACGATCAGCTTTACCATGGCTCAGTAAATATCAAAGATGCGCTTGACCGAGGAAAACAATTCGCTGATCAGGTCCATCACCATAAACAGCGCTAGAATCAGCCCCGCAATGGTGACCATGGTTGCCATATCATCCCGGCCGGTTCGGCTTAACAATTGGTTTAAGATAGCCACAATAATGCCGATGGCCGCAAGGCGAAATACAAGATCGATGCTCATTTTTATCCTCCGTTAAACCAGCAGAACCACACAGGCACTGCCCAGCAGCACTCCCATGGTACGGTACAGCTTGGTGTACCTTGCCTGCTCCTCTTTGGCCTTTTCTATCGTGGTACTTAATTCATGAAGCACCCTGTTTACACATGCTTGACGCACCTTTTCCCCCTGTGAAAAGGCATCAAACAAGCGGATCAGCTTTTCCATATCCTCGTGGTGCAGATATGTTTTTTTGTAAAAGCCCTCAAAGGCAGTTAAAAACGCCTGTTTTGGGATGATCCGTGCATCTTCCTGCATGACCTTCCCTGTACTTTTAAAAAGCGTTTTGATCTCTGAATCACCCAAGTTCCCCACTGCAATGAGGGCATCTGAAAGGGGCTCTTTATACTGAAGCAGCCTGCCTTCCACCATGGAAACTTCATCTACGATCTGCTGCAGCAAAATGGGCCGTTGGTGGTAGGGCGCACTAAACCTGTAACCACCATAGGTGCAAGCACAAAAGATGGCACATAACAGGAACCCTTTCATCCCTGTCCGCCCCTTTTTAACGGTTTAAACTGTTCATCGTAGATGCCATGGATGCGCCCCGGCCTCCCAGAAAGCACGATGTACCGGCTAAACGCCCCCTCTTCCATAAGCTTTGCGATGGAACCGCGCTTATTTACATCCTCCATGTGATTCCCATGCACCGTCGCGATCACCTTGACCCCGCAGTGGATGGCCTCCAGCACCGCATCGGCATCCGGCTTCCCGCCCAGCTCGTCCGTGATGAGCACCTGGGGCGAAAGGGTCCTTAACGCCATCATTATCCCAATGGATTTGGGGCAGCCGTCCAGCACATCCGTCCTTAGCCCCACATCCAGCTGGGGGACGCCCTTTTCACATGCAGCGATCTCACATCGTTCATCCACGATGCACACCCGTTTTCCCCCTGCACCAAAGATCCCATCGCTGATCTGCCTTGCCATATCCCTTAAAAGAGTGGTCTTCCCCAGCATGGGTGGTGAGATGATCAGGGTGGATAGTACCCTTCCATCCCGCGTCAAGTAAGGCATTACGCCATCCGCGCAGCCTTTTATTTGCTTTGCTAACCGGATATTGATGGAAGCACACCCGGCGAAGGACCGGATCCTGCCTTCTTCCGCAACAAACCGCCCCGCAAACCCGACCCGATGCCCATGAGGCAATGTTAAATACCCCTCTTTCAATTCTTCTTCATGGGCGTAAAGACTGTGGCTGCTCAGGGTGCTAAATAAGCGTTCCACTTCATCAGGTCCTGTAAGATACGCTCCCCGTGGTACGGTAGAAAAAGTTCCATCCTTTAATAAAAACAGGTCTCCCCCGCTTAGCGTCACCATAACAGGCTTATTTGCTCTAAGGCGGATCTCGGTAATTTGGCTGATCACCCTATTTTCACAGCGGGAAAACACCTCTGATAATTCATTTGGTAATAGCGCCAGGATCTCATCCGGCAACTTTGTCATCTTCACGTTCAGCCCTCCTTTGTACGGTTCATTTATATGTACACAGGGGCGGGATTATCACAACAAAGGCAAAATAAAAAAGCCCGGCATTACGCCGGGCTTTTACCCTTATTTACTCTTCTACATCGGGGAAGATGTCTTTGTTGCAAACGGGGCAGATCAGTTCACCATCGATGATGGCATCCTGGTCAAAATAGATGGTCTCGTTGCAGTGGGGGCAAACGATCTCAAGGAAGTCCTCGTCTTCATCGTCCTCATCGTCATCTTCGCAGCCGCAGTCGCATTCATCCAGCTCAAAAAGTTCGTCTTCCAATGCGCCCAAATCGATGTCGATCTCGTCTACACGCTCGTCCAGTTCGGCTACCATTTCATCGATCTCGTCGATGGAATCAGCGATCTCTTCCAGCACTTCCACGATCTTAGCGATCATCTTGCCTTCAGGGTTGTCCTCTTTGATGCCAAGGCCTTCCATCAAGCCGTTCAGGTATGCAACCTTTTCAGAAACATAGCTCATTTTGTATCCTCCTTATGGTGATCAGGCCCTGCTCATGTATTCGCCGGTACGGGTATCCACACGGATGATCTCGCCCTCGTCGATGAACATGGGTACCTGGATCACAAAACCGGTTTCCAGGGTAGCAGGCTTGGTGCCGGCAGTAGCGGTATCGCCCTTGAAGCCGGGGTCAGTCTGGGCAACTTGCAGCTCAACAAAGTTGGGAGCTTCTACGCTGAAGGCGCTGCCTTTAAAGAATTTGACCTGAACATTCATTTCCTCTTTGATAAAGTTGAGGGCATAGTCCACAAGGTCACGGGAAAGGGGCAGCTGCTCATAGGTTTCGTTATCCATGAAGTAGTAAAGGTCGCCATCAGCATAGAGGTACTGCATCTCTTTGCTCTCTACATGAGCGCGGGGGTACCGATCGGTGGGGCTGAAGGTGCGCTCCAAAACGCTGCCGGTGATCACGTTCTTGATCTTGGTGCGTACGAAAGCTGCGCCTTTACCGGGCTTTACATGCTGGAAATCCACGATCACCCATACGGCGTCGTCGATCTCTACGGTGATACCTTTTCTGAATTCGCCTGCTGAAATCATATTATACCTCCAAGTCGGGTTTTTATACTGGAACTCTCCATCACAGTATTATAAGCTCTTTTGGTGCTTTCGTAAAGTTCATATATCCATCTTCTGTGACACAAACTGTATCTTCAATGCGGACGCCGAACTTGCCGGGCAGATAAATGCCGGGTTCCACGCTGATGCAGATGCCGGGGACAAGGTCTTCACGGCACTGGGGGCTGAACCTGGGCTCTTCGTGAACCTCCAAACCGAAGCTGTGGCCCAGGCCATGGCCGAAGTAATCGCCATAGCCCATCTCGGCAATATAGCCCCGGGCAGCGGTATCAACATCCAAACAGTTGACGCCGGGGGCGATGAGGTCCAACGCACGCTTCTGGGCTTCCAGCACGATGTTGTAAACCTTCACCATTTCATCGGTGGGCTGGCCGATGGCAACGGTACGGGTCATATCGGAAATATAGCCATCATACACGCAGCCAAAGTCCATGGTGATGAAGTCACCCTTTTGAAGCACCCGGTTGCTCACCACTGCATGGGGCATGGAGCTGTTGGGGCCGCTGGCAGCGATGGTGTTAAAGGAGTTCAAACAGCCGCATTTGGCCATAAAGTAGCCGATCTCAGCCGCCACATCAAACTCGGTGATGCCGGGGCGGATGATGCCAAGGACGTGCTGCAGCGCGAGCTCTGCGGTACGCTGGGCCGTCTGGATGCAGCTGATCTCATACTGGGATTTCGTCGCACGGATCTTTTCTACAATATTGCCGCAGGGCACAAGCTCAATGCCGTCAAGGTCCCTCTTTGCGCCGCTGAGCCAATCCACCGTCATCCGGTCGGATTCAAAGCCGATGCGTTTGACGCCAAGCTTTTCAGCCGCTTCCTTGATGCTGCCAAACATGCTAAGGAACTGGGATGTCACAACCACTTCATATTCCTTGGCCTGTTTTGCCGCCTGCTCTTTATAGCGGAAGTCCGTCACCAGCAGCCGTTTTTCGGGGTGGATAAACAAAATGCCGTTGCTGCCGGAAAACCCGCTCAAAAACCGGCGGTTTACACCACTTGCAATGAGCATTGCATCCACATCCTGGCTCTTCAGGATGCCCAGCAGCTGTTCGATCCTTGCATTCATCTGAATTCCTCCTTGATCTTTTGATGGATCTCTAAAAACAATTTCGCATCCTCCGCCATTTTACCGGCGGATTCACATATCACCGTGGGTTCAAGGCCCCACTTGACGATCTGTCTGGCTAAGGGCGTAAAATCCGGCCCATAGGGGGATGCACCGTAGTTGTGGTGCCGCCTCTCCCCTGCTTTTGTGTATTCGATGTTGGAAAAATGCACATGCATCTTTTTTGTGCGCTCAAGGCCGATCACATCCATCATCCGTTTGATGATGGCTTCGGTGGCTTCATCCCCCTCATCCGCCCCTAAGGAGCGTGCGTAGAGGTGGCCGAAATCGATACAGGGGATGAGCCGTTCATCCAAAGTGCAAAACTCCAGGGTCTCTTCCAAATTACCGATCTGTGAGATCTTGCCCATGGTCTCGGGGCAAAGGGTAACTTCCCCTAGGCCTAGCTCATCCAGATGATTGAGCGCTTCCAGTATCCCTTCTTTGATGCGCTGTACCGCACCTGTGCGGTCCTTCCCCTCCACACCGGGGTGGAAGATCACACGGTTTCCCCCAAGCCAAATGCAACGCTGGGCAGCTTCCCGCAGGTACCGCAGATTGTTTTCCCTCTTTATGGGGTCTTCCGTAGCCATGTTGATGTAATAGGGCGCGTGACAGCTTGGCATAATGCCGTAACGGGCAAATTCAGCACCGTAGCTTTTTGCTGTTTCCTCTTTTAAACGCACTCCGCGGCCAAAAGAATACTCATAGGCATTCAGGCCCATTTCGCTGAGCCATTTGGGCTGATCCAATGTGGATTTATATCCCGCTTCATAAAAGCTTTCTGAATTGCCCGCAGGGCCAAAGCGCAGCATGCCATCACATCCTTTTTTTCAGTATATCGGTTCTTTCCATATTTCTCAAGTGCTACTCCATGGCCCTTAACAGTTTTGAAAGGGCTTTCTTTTCGATCCTGGATACATAGGATCTCGAAATGCCCATCACCTTTGCGATCTCCTTTTGGGTATAGCACCTCCCGTTATAAAGCCCATAGCGCAGTAACACAATGGCTCTTTCCCGTTTTGTCAGCACGTGCTCCACCACCTCATAAAGGCGCTTCGCGTCGATGCTCAGCTGTGCCCGCTCTTCCACAAGATCTTTGGGTGTGCCCAACAGCTCCATCAGCAAAACCTGATTTCCGTGTTTATCGGCGCCCACCGCTTCTTCCATGGGCACTTCACCCCTGCGCTTCTTTTCCAGGCGGATGGACATCAATATCTCGTTTTCGATGCATCTTGCTGCATAAGTGCCCAGTGGCTTACCGCTATCGGGGTCATAGGTGTTTACCGCTTTTATGAGCCCAATGGTGCCGATGGAGATGAGGTCATCCATTTCCCTTTGATTGCTCACATACTTTTTTGCGATATGGGCAATGAGGCGCATATTGTGTTCAATAAGCTTATTCTTCGCTTCCACATCCCCCTTTAAATGGGCTTCGATACATTTTTGCTCTTCTTCTCTGTTTAAAGGCTTTAAAAAGGTCATCCCGCCGGAAACATACCCCAATACCGGCAGCAGATCCAGCAGCAGCGTGAAACCGTAAAACACCATATCCTTCCCTCCCATCATTCTTTAGCAAGCCTATGCTTGAAAACGATGGAAAGACGCATAAAAAAGAAAAAGCCCTCTAAGGCTTTTTCTTTTTTGATCAATATCCGTTCTGCCTATCCCATTCTCTCCAGGCATCGCGATACTTTTCGGTATTGGCGTTATGCTCGGAAAGGGTCCGTGCAAAGGCCAGCTCGCCGGAGGCGGGGTCCTTGCTGCAGAAGTACAGGTAGTTCTGCTTTACATAGGTCTCATCAGGCCACAGAGCCGCCTCGATGGCAGCCTTACTGGGGCTGCAAACGGGGCCCTGGGGCAAACCTGCGTACTTGTAGGTATTGTAGGGAGAATCCACAGAGGTATCCTCCGCACTGAGGTTCAGCTTTTTGATGCCCAGCACGTACTGCACCGTTACGCAGCTTTGGAGCTTCATGTTCTGATCCAAACGGTTGTGGAACACGGCAGATACCTTTTTAAAGTCATTGGTGCGCGCTTCCTTTTCGATGACGGAAGCTAAGGTGATGACCTCATGGGTGGTCATGCCAAGCTCTTCTGCCCGCTCTGCGTATTCATCGGTGTAGATCTGGTCAAACCGGTTGAGCAGCTTCGTCACGATGGTATTTGCAGAGGAATCCACGTAGATCTCATAGGTATCGGGGAAGAGGTATCCTTCTAAGGTGTATTTTAAATCTTTCACCTCAGAGGCATCGGCAATAAAGCTGTAATCGCTATACCCTTCGCCGGACTTCAGCTCTTTTAAGAAGTTCTCTTTATTGGTGATGACCTGCATGTCCATCAGGATCTGTGCAAGATCCTCGATTGTCTGGCCTTCCCGCAGTACCAGCTTAACGACCTGGCTGCCGGTGCCGCCCACCACAAGCTTTTCGGTGATCTCTTCCATGGTCATACTGGGAGAAAACTCGTAGGTGCCGGCCTTAAGCTTACTGGCCTTGTCGTTGATATCCAGATACAGCTTGTAAACGGTGGCATTGCGGATGATGCCGTTTTCCTCAAGCAGGTTGGATATGGTGCTGGGGCCGCTGCCCGTTTTTACCACAACCACGATCTTTTCATCGGAGTTGGGGTTTACAGGAGAAAACAGCATAATATCCACCACTTTGTACACGGCCACAAACAGCAAAAGTACGATCACAAAGCTGATGATAAACACCTTTGTAGGTCTGGACATTTTGCTGAACACGGCATCCAAATTAAAGTTCCGGATGCGGTTATTCATTTGTTTGCGGCTGCTGGCAGCACTTTCTGCACGGCTGCTCCTTCTGCGTTCACCGCGATTGGGTTCGCTCATTTGTTATGCCCCCTAAAACTGATCCTCACTCCGCCATAAAATCAAGCCTAAGATCCACCGCTTCGGATAAGATCTTAAACACATCCGTCATCATCTGGTTGATGCGGTATTCTGCCTGCATAAAGGCCATGACGTCGGAGTTGAGACTCAACACTCCCATCAGCTTCTGGTACTTTTCGCTCAGTTCTCCATCGGGCTGCTGCCCCGCCAGATAAGCGGCGTTGATGGCATAGCTGATGTTCTTCATCTCTTTATAGAGATTCTTGTTCATTTCGTTTTCAAAAGCCTTGGCTTTTGCCTGGGTATAAACCCGGTATTCCTCACTGCTTTTTAATTCCCTAGCCAATTCATAGGCTTTATCGTAGCTTATCATTTTTTACCTCCTGAATCAACCTCAACTATAATCGGTAAAATAATGGGGTTCCGCTTGGTCTGGTTGTAGAGAAAGGCTTTGACCGCACTGCGGATGGCGGATTTCAGCGCACTCCACTCCACATAGCGGCTCCCTGCGGTCGCCTTTTCGATGGCGGCCTTCGCCACCTCACGAGCCTGGGCCATCAAGTCTTCGCTTTCTTTTACATACACAAACCCGCGGGAGATCACATCCGGCCCGGAAAGAAGGGTGCCCGTCTCATCCATAGCCGCCACAACGATGAACAAGCCTTCGTTGGAGAGCAGCTGACGATCCCGCAGGACCACGTTGCCCACATCGCCGATGCCGCTGCCATCCACAAAGATGGGCTCAGCGGGCACCTCACTTGCAAGGCGCACTTCATCCTGGGTCAATTCAAACACATTGCCGTTTTCGCCGATCAAGATATGCTCTTCGGGGATGCCGAACTCCCGTGCCATCTCCGCATGCTTCAACAGATGATGGTATTCGCCATGGACGGGCATAAAGAACTTGGGCTTGGTAAGCGCCATGATGAGCTTTTGCTCTTCCTGCCTTGCGTGACCGGAAACATGGATCTCCATGGTATCGTGGTTGACCACCCGCACCCCTTTGCGGTACAGCCGGTCGATGACACCGGTCACCGCCTTTTCGTTCCCGGGGATGGGCGAAGCGGAGATAACGACCATATCGCCGCTGCGCAGACTTACATAGCGGTGCTCATCCCGGCTCATGCGCACGAGGCCGCTCATGGGCTCGCCCTGGCTGCCGGTGGTGATGATCACAACCTGGTCGGGCTCCAGATAATCCAGGTGCTTGTCATCCACCTGGGATCCCTTGCGCAGGCGGATGTACCCCAATTCCGATGCGATCTCCACGATCTTCGCCATGCTGCGGCCGGCAAAGTAGATCTTCCGACCGCGCTTTTCAGCAATATCGATGACCTGCTGAATGCGGCTCACGTTGGAACTGAAGGTGGAAACGATCACCCGGCCCGTTGCCTCGGCAAAGCACCGGTCCAAAGAGTTGGCCACCCGCTGTTCGCTGGGGGTAAACCCGGGGCGGTCCGCATTGGTACTGTCACTCATCAGCAGCAGTACGCCCTCTTCCCCCGCTTTTGCAAAGGCACTAAGGTTGATCTTGCGCCCGTCGATGGGGCTGTGGTCGATCTTAAAATCACCGGTGTGGATCACATTGCCCACAGGGGTCTTCAGTTTAATGGCATATGCGTCGGCGATGGAATGGTTTACTTCAATAAACGTGGCTTCAAAACAGCCCAGTTTGAACTTATCGCCATCTTTTACCCGCTGGATGTGGATGCCCTCAATGCCGTGTTCATCCAGTTTATGCTGGATCAAGCCCGCGGTCAGGACGCCGCCAAACACAGGCACTTTGATATCCTTTAACAAATACGGCAGCGAACCGATGTGGTCTTCATGGCCATGGGTGATCAAAATGCCCCGCACACGGTCTTTGTTTTCCAAAAGGTACGTAAAATCAGGGATGACGTAATCGATGCCGTACATCCCATCGCTGGGGAATGCAAAACCGCAGTCCACAATAACGATATCCTTGCCGTATTCAAAAGCGGTCACGTTTTTACCGATCTCGCCAATGCCGCCTAAGGGGATCACCTTCAGCGGTGCTGTGGGTTTAAAGGCAGGGGCTTTTACTTTACGGGTCATGCGTTTGACCCGATCCGTGTTTTTCGCCGCGATGGTGCGCTTACTGCCCTTTGCCGTTTCATCGGCTTTTGTTTGTTTGCGGTTTTTACCGCCGATCTTCTTATTTATTCCTTCCAAATCCTCTACCTCTCATAATAATTGTTGGGCGTTTTCCCAAGAGGCGCCCTGCCTCTTATCTTCGTAGTTAAGGAGCCCTGCTCCGGCTGCGCCATTCCGATTAGCGCTATAAGCTGGGGCAGGGAGCTTCCCTGCCCCATATACTTACAGAATGTATTTTTTCAGTTCCTGAGGATCGTATTCATTTTTCAGCCGCTGCTGAACATAAGTTTCATCTACCGTAACGGTGCGTTCGGTACCATCTGCCAAATACATTTCATCATTCAAGAGGTTTTCAACGATGGTATAAAGGCGCCTTGCACCCAGGTTTTCAGAGGTTTCGTTGGCGTTAAAAGCATATGCCGCAATGGCAGCCACGCCTTCATGGGTAAAGTTCAGTTCCACGTTTTCGGTGGAAAGCAGTGCGCTGTATTGCTTGGTGATGGCGTTATCCGGCTCCACCAGGATGCGGGCAAAATCATCTGCGGTTAAGCTATCCAGCTTTACCACCACGGGGAAGCGGCCCTGCAGTTCAGGGATGAGGTCCTCCACTTTGCTCACATGGAAGGCACCTGCAGCGATGAACAGCATGTAATCCGTTTTCACGGGGCCGTATTTCGTCATGACGGTGCTGCCTTCCACAATGGGCAGAATATCCCGCTGGACGCCCTCACGGGAAACATCCGGCCCGGAGGACGCACCCTGCCGCCCTGCGATCTTATCGATCTCATCGATGAACACAATGCCCTTGTTTTCCGCTCTTAAAAGCGCCTCACGGGTCACTTCATCCATATCGATGAGCTTATCGGCTTCTTCCGCCTCCAAAACACGGCGGGCATCCGTTACGCTCATTTTACGCAGCTTTTTCTTTTTGGGCATGATGGAGCCTAAAATATCCCCCATGTTCATATCGATGCCCATGGCGCTCAACGCATTGTTCCCCTGGGATTCCTCCACCTCGATCTCCACGATCTGGTTTTCCAAAAGGCCGGAGTTCAGCTGGAAGGCGATGGAAGACCGAGTGCTGTAGTATTCATCCTCTTCTTCTGCAGTCATCACCTTTTTCGCGCTGGGCAGGGGCCCGCCAAAGATGGATGCTAACGGCGTTCCGCCGCTGTTTTGCTTGGGCGCACGCATCTTTTCGGGGAGCAAAAGATCCACCAGACGCTCGTTGGCAGCCTGCTTGGCCCTTTCTTCCACCATCTTGTATTTTTCATCCTTCACGATGCGGATGGCGGCTTCCGTCAGATCCCGGATGATGGATTCCACATCCCGGCCCACATAGCCCACCTCGGTAAACTTGGTGGCTTCCACCTTGATAAAGGGGGCGCTCACAAGCTTGGCCAGGCGCCGAGCGATCTCGGTCTTACCCACACCGGTGGGGCCCATCATCAAAATGTTTTTAGGCGTGATCTCGCCCTGCAGCTCTTCAGGCAGTAAGCTGCGGCGGTAGCGGTTGCGCAGGGCAATGGCAACAGCCCGCTTTGCAGCTGATTGCCCGATGATGTATTTATCCAGCTCCCTAACGATCTCGCTGGGGGTCAATTCAGCTTCCCGGTCGACGGTTTTTGCGGTTCCTACCGCTACTAAATCAGCCATATCACACCTCCATCATTGTGATGTTGTGGTTAGTAAAGACGCAGATGTCTGCCGCAATCTCAATGGCTTTTGTGGCGATCTCCCCTGCGCTCAGTTCCGTATTCTGCACAAGAGCGCGGGCAGCTGCCAAAGCATAGTTGCCGCCGCTGCCGATGGCCACCACACCATCATCGGGGTCGATGACTTCACCATTGCCGGAGATCAACAAAAGATCCTCTTCATTGGCGGCAAGCATCAGCGCTTCCAAATTGCGGAGCATTTTATCGCCCCGCCAATCCCTTGCAAGCTCCACAGCGGCACGGCGCAGATTACCGGAAAACTGCTCCAGCTTCTTTTCAAACCGTTCGCTCAGGGTAAATGCATCCGCTACGGAGCCGGCAAAGCCGATGACGACTTTATCCTTATAAAGGCGACGCACCTTCTTGGCGCCGTTTTTCATCACGGTAGATTGCCCCATGGTGACCTGGCCGTCGCCGGCGATGGCGCACACTCCGTTTCGTTTGACTGCTACAATAGTTGTTCCGGTAAACACGAATCACATACCTCCTTACCTAAGGTGAAAACGCTCGATCAACTCAAGCAGATCGGATTTGGCACGTGCCACTGCCGCACTGTGACGGTCACGCTTGTTCTTCAGCTCCGTAACGGGCGGCAAAATGCCAAAGTTTACATTCATCGGTTGGAAATCCGCACCATTATAATGGCAAACATAGTGGATCAACGCCCCCAAGGCCGTTGTTGTGGGGAAAACCGGTACACTCTCATGGTTGATCTCACAGGCTGCAAAAATACCTGCTGCGATGCCGCACGCTGCGGATTCAATATACCCTTCCACACCGGTGATCTGCCCCGCAAAAGAGATGTTAGGCATGGCCTTTAGCCTAAGCTGATCATCCAGGTGTTTCGGGGATTGCAAAAATGTGTTGCGGTGCATCACACCGTAACGGAAGAACTCCGCATTCTTTAATGCAGGGATCATCCGGAACACCCTGCGCTGCTCCGGGAACATTAGGTTCGTCTGAAACCCCACGATGTTAAACATGGTGCCTTCGGCATCCTCCCTGCGCAGCTGTACCACGGCGTAAGGGCGTTTATCGGTAACGGGGTCATAGATGCCTTTGGGGCTCATGGGGCCGTATAAGGGCGTCTTGCGGCCCCGTTTGGCCATGGCCTCAATGGGCATGCACCCTTCAAAATGGATGGCTTCATCCTCTGCGCTCAACGGTGCCGTTTGGGCGGTGATCAGCGCATCGTAAAAGGCATCGTATTCTTCCTTCGTCATGGGGCAGTTGAGATAATCCGCATCCTGGTCATACCGCCCCTGAAAGTAAGAGAGCTCACGATCCACCGTTGCACCATCCACGATGGGTGCAGCGGCATCGTAAAAGTACAGCCCATCCCCCACTACCTCGGTTATTTTGGCAAATAACGCAGAGGACGTCAGCGGCCCGGTGGCGATGATCGTCCGCTCACGGGGCAGCTCAGTTAATTCTTCATGGATGACACGGATGTTGGGATGGCTCTCGATCCGCTCCGTAATATGGCGGGAAAACGCCTCACGATCCACCGAGAGGGCTCCCCCTGCTGCAACGGAATGCAAAAGCGCACTTTCCATCACGATGGAACCCAACTGTTCCATCTCCCACTTTAAAAGGTAGGGCGCAGTATCCTCCTTTTTGCTCTTTAAGGAGTTGCTGCACACCAATTCCGCCATTAAGGGAGAGGAATGGGCAGGGGTATACTTTATGGGCTTCATTTCGTAAAGCTCCACCTGAATGCCTCTGTTTGCCAGCTGCAGGGCAGCCTCACATCCTGCAAGGCCCGCCCCGATCACCAATACTTTATTCATCGGTTTCTTCAGTCTCTTCCTTCTTCTTTCCGTTTAAAAACACCCTGTTTTGGCATTCGGCATTGGAGCACTGCTTGTATGGCACGCGGTTGCGGCCCCACTTTTGCACCATATAACTGCCGCATTTCTCGCATTTTTCCTCAAGGGGCAGATCCCAGGAAATAAAATCGCACTCGGGGTATCCGGAGCAGCCGTAAAAAGTCTTGCCCTTTTTGCTCTTGCGTTTCACCACTTCTTTGCCGCACTTGGGGCATTTGGCCCCCGTCTTTTCAATGAGGGGCATGGTGGTTTTACACTCGGGGTAATTGGGGCAAGCCATAAACTTACCGAATCTGCCGGATTTAATTACCATCATGGCACCACAGTTGGGGCAAGGGGTATCCGTCACTTCTTCGGGGAGCTTCACCCGTTCCATGCTGGCTTCCGCTTTTTCAAGATTCTCTTTAAAAGGACCGTAGAAGTCCTCCACCGCGCCCTGCCAATCATGGCCTTCTTCGATCTCATCCAGGGTGCTTTCCATACCGGCGGTGAATTCCACATCCATAATATTGGTAAAGTATTCGTTCAGAAGGTCGGTCACCACAAACCCAAGATTGGTCGCAGTCAGCTGCCTGCCCTGGCGTTCCACATACTCACGGTCAATAATGGTGGAGATGATGGTCGCATAGGTGCTGGGCCGTCCAATGCCCCTTTCTTCCAGGGCCTTTACCAGCGTTGCCTCCGTGTACCTGGGCGGGGGCTGGGTAAAGTGCTGTTTGGGATCTGCCTTGTCCATCCTGCAGGCGGTACCTTCGATGAGTTCCGGCAAACGCTGTTCCTTCTCTTCCTCTTCATCTTTGCCCTCGGTATAGATGGCACGGTAACCATCAAACCGCACGATGGAACCGGTAGAGCGGAACACCAGGCGGCCGCCGGTGATATCCGCCGTGACAGTATCGGAAACCTCAGGTGCCATCTGACTTGCCACAAAACGGTTGTAGATCAATTCATACAGCCGAAGCTGCTCCCGGTTTAGCGCACTGCTGATACTTTGGGGCGTGCGCATCAACGAGGTGGGGCGGATGGCCTCATGGGCATCCTGGGCACTGCGGCGGTTGCGGTAAACATTGGGCTTTGCAGGTAAGTAAGATTCGCCAAACCGAGCAGCAATATAGCTGCGCGCTTCTGCCTGGGCTTCCTGGCTGATGCGCATACTATCGGTACGGATATAGGTGATCAAACCCACGGCGCCTTCCCCGGGGATGTCCACGCCCTCATACAAGCTTTGGGCGATGCGCATGGTGTTTGCCGGGGTCATACCAAGCTTCCGGCTGGCCTCCTGCTGCATGGTGCTGGTGGTAAAAGGGGGCTGAGCCCTGCGTAAACGCTGACCCTTCTTCACCTTAGTGATGGTATATTCATTGGCCTTTGCCTCACTTAATAAAGCAAAAGCCTCTTCTTCATTGTGGATGGCAGCTTTTTTGCCCTTGATCTTTTCAAGATGGGCAGAAAACTGACGGTTATAAAGGAGTTCCGTAAAGGTACCCGTCAGGCTCCAGTACTCTTCCGGTTTAAATTTTTCGATCTCCCGATCCCTTTCGCAGATGATCTTCACCGCAACGCTCTGCACACGGCCGGCGCTCAGCCCTTTTTTCACCTTCTTCCAAAGGATGGGGCTGATCTTATAACCCACCAAGCGGTCAAAAATGCGCCTGGTCTGCTGGGCATTTACCCTGCCCATATCGATGGCACGGGGGTGATCCAGCGCGCCTTTTACGGCACCCTCGGTGATCTCGTTAAACTCGATTCGGCAGGGGCTGGTTTCATCCATGCCCAAAACCTGGGCAATATGCCAGCTGATGGCCTCCCCTTCCCGATCCGGGTCAGTTGCAAGCAGCACATTTTTGCTGCTCTTGGCCTCTGCTTTGATGTTGGTGATGATCTTGCTGCGGCCCGTTAAATTGACGTATTTGGGGGTAAAGCCGTTATCCACATCCACGCCAAGCTGCTTAGCGGGCAGATCCCGCACATGGCCCTGGCTTGCGATGACCTTATATCCCTTGCCGATGAACTTGCCGATGGTATGAGCCTTTGCAGGGGACTCCACGATCACAAGGGTGTCTTCGCCCTTTGTCTTTTTTGCCGGCGCTTTTTTAGCAGCAGTCTTTTCGGCGGTTGTGGATTTTGCAGCCGTCTTTTTTGCAGCCGCCTTTTTAGCCGGTGCTTTCTTTACTTCCTGTTCCATATACTCCTCCGCCGGGGCAGCGGGTTAACCAATACAATACATGCGTCCCGGCAACTGTTTTATTATTCCTTTTAACTCCATGATTGTCAAGACAGCCCCAAGCTCACCGCTGGTCATGGCGCACTTCGTCAAAATTGCATCAAAATGAAGGTCACCCTCTTTTAACAGCTTAACAACACGGATCTCATCTTCATCTAAATGAGCATAGTTGATCTTCTGCTGCACCATGGTGGGTTCTTTCACTTTGGGGGCACACCAATCGGGATACTCCTCTAAAATAGATGCCGTGCGCAGCACCATCTTAACCCCGTCTTCAATCAGAGCATTGGTACCTACCGATGTGGGCGATGTGATATTTCCCGGCACCGCAAACACATCCCTGCCCTGATCCATAGCAAAGTCCGCAGTGATGAGGGAACCACCCTTATCCTGGCTTTCCACCACCACGGTACCCCGGCTCAGCCCACTGATGATCCTGTTTCGTGCAGGGAAATGGTTACCCAGAGGTGCCACATCAAAATGATAGTCCGATATCACCGCACCATTTTGGCGGATCTCCTCATAAAGCCTGGCGTTTTCCTTGGGGTATACCACGTTGACGCCGCAGCCCAACACCGCGATGGTCTTGCCGCCGCCCGCCAATGCACCTGCGTGACTGCACGCATCGATGCCCCGGGCCATGCCGGATACCACGGTTACGCCTGCTTCAGCCAGCTCCTTTGCAAGATGATGGGCGACCTCACGGCCGTAACGGGTTGGGCGTCTGGTGCCCACCATGGCGATGGGCTTGATTGCGTTAAAATCGATATCACCCAATACATATAAGACAGGAGGCGGGTCTGCGATCTCCCGCAGCAGCATGGGGTATTCTTCATCATCCAGCAAAATGGCTTTTGCACCGTGCTTACTCAGGCTTTCCAAAGTGGATTCCGGGCTCAGATTCGCCTTTGCATCCATAAATGCGCTTGCCAGCTTCTCACCCACATTGGGGATGGCAAGAAGATCCTCCTTGGTGGCGTTCCGATAGGCTGCCTCAGGGGAACCAAACTTTAAACAGATGTCAAAATACCGTTTTGCACCGATCCCTTCAATGGCATTGAGCCATAATGCGTACATACGTTTGCAATTTGCCATATACTACACCCCCCAATATTTTCTGTCAAGGCTGCGGTACTGCACCGCCTCGGCGATGTGGGTACCCAGGATCTGCTTACTTCCGGCAAGGTCCGCAATGGTGCGGGCAACTTTTAAAATACGGGTATAGGCACGGGCGCTTAAGTTCATGCCGTCAAAGGCCTGCTTTAAGATCCGCTCTCCTAATGCATCGGGCTTACAATGCATTTCAATGGCTTTTGCATCCATCTGGGAGTTGGAATAGATGCCCAGATCCGAAAACCGGTTCATCTGGATCATCCTTGCCGCGTCCACCCGCTCTTTGATCACATAAGAGGGTTCCCCCTTGGGCGCCGCCGTCATCTCATGAAAACTTACGGGGTTCATCTCCACATGCATATCAATGCGGTCCAAAAGAGGCCCGCTGATGCGCCCCAAATATCGCTGGATCTGCAGCGGGGTGCATCTGCACTGGTCTGTGCCATAGTGTCCGCAGGGGCATGGGTTCATGGATGCAACCAGCATAAAGGATGCCGGGTATGTTACGGATGCCATCACCCTGGTTACCGTTACAAACCCATCCTCCACCGGCTGGCGAAGGGCCTCTAACACATCCCGCCGAAACTCGGGGAACTCATCTAAAAACAAAACACCGCAGTGGGCCAGGCTCACTTCACCGGGCTTTACCTTCATACCGCCGCCGGTGAGCGCCGCTGCCGAAACGGAATGATGGGGTGAGCGGAACGGACGGGAGGAGATGATCTCATCCTGCAAAGTTCCGTTGACCGAGTGGATCTTGGTCACCTCCAAAGCTTCTTCAAAGGAAAGCTCCGGCAGGATCCCGCACAGGCTGCGGGCCAGCATGGTTTTACCTGCACCGGGCGGGCCGATGAGCAAAATGTTGTGCCCCCCTGCCGCCGCGATCTCCATGGCCCGCTTGGCCCCTTCCTGGCCGCGGATATCCGCAAAATCCGGCACCATGGCACCGTTCATGCCGGGCTGCCATGCACGCACCTCTTCTTTGTGAAGGATGGATCTGCCGTTTAGGTGATCCACCACCCCATTGAGATCCTCTGCACCGTATACCGCGATGCCTTCCACATAGGCACCTTCAGGTGCGTTGGCCTTGGGCAGCAAAACTGCCGTTTCGCCGTGCTGACGGGCATCGATGACCATGGGCAGTACGCCTGCAACGCCACGCAAACTGCCATCCAAAGAAAGCTCGCCCACGAAGATATAATCCGAGATCGAATCACAATTCAGCTGCCCCGATGCGGTAAGCAAACCGATGGCAATGGGCAGGTCATACAACGCCCCTTCTTTTTTGATATCTGCCGGGGCAAGATTCACGGTGATCCTGGCATTGGGCATCTCAAAGCCGCTGTTCCTCAGTGCACTCCTCACCCGTTCACGGGATTCCTTTACCGATGCATCGGGCAGACCCACGATGTCAAACATGGGCAAGCCGTTTGCCACATCCACTTCGACGGTGACAGGATAACCCTTGATCCCGTAAAGGCCGTATCCTTTTATTTTGGCAAGCACAAAATCAGCCCCCTTTTATATTAGAAGAACCACCAGGATGGCATCCACTGCAAATACCGCATGGCCCATTCCATGTTGATGGGTGCTGCGGACCATACCGGGTAAAACATGATAAACAAACCCAAGCACGCAGCTGCATAGGCCCATTTTGCCCACTTGCACCCTGTGCGGATCTCCACCCAACGGAAGCCAAATACCGTAAGCAGTATGATAAACGGCACCGATGCAAAGTAGTGGTAAAGGAACGTGGCCCGGGAGATCAGCGTCCATGGTAAAAAGGCCGCAGCCAAAGCAATAAAGATGAACCTTAGTGCCTTCTTTTCATGGCGGTTCCTGCGATGATAGCTGATGATGGAATAAAGGGTAAAGAGCAACCCGCCCCACCATACAAGGGGGTTGCCAAAACTGGCGATGCTGCTCATCATCCCTTCGGCCACGTTGCTGCCGCTGTAAAACCAGATGGGCCTAGTCATCAGCGGCCACTGGTACCACGGGCTTTGGTAGGGGTGGGTCGCCGTCAGGTTACCATGATAGCTGAGCATAAACTCCTGCACACCGATCACGCCGTTTAGATCATAGGGCTTTTCGGCACATAAGAAGTACGGCAGGTAGGATGCCAGATAGATTGCGGCGGGTACCACAATAAAGAACCCGCAGCAGAACAACAGCGTTTTAATGGTATGCCCCCAGAACACATCCACCATGTGACAGTGGCTGTCATCCCCAAGGCCCTGTTCCACTAAATATTTCGCTGCGCGGTATTCCTTAAAGCGCACAAACAATACATAAAAGAAGGTGACGGCCAGTCCTGCCCCAGCATAAAAACCGATCCACTTACTGGCGATGCCAAGGCCAAAACTGATGCCGCACAGCCCCAAGGGGATCAGGGTATTCAACAGGCCATCGGAATAGAAACTCATCTCATAATACCGGTACATAAAGTAGCACATCAGTAAAATGAAAAACACGCCGTAAGTATCGATGGTGGCAATGCGGCTTTGTACAAAGAGCATGCCGTCTAACGCCAGCAGCAAGGTGCCAAAGGCTGCAAGATCCGTCCGTTTGAAGATCCGTTTTGTAAGCCCATAAAACAGCGGCAAAATACCGATGCCAAACAGTGCACCTATAATGCGCCACCCAAAGGGATTCATCCCAAAGATCAAGATCCCAAGGCTGATGAAGATCTTCCCCAGGGGCGGGTGGGAGTTTTCATAGGGGGCCATCCCCAACAGATGCTCGTATGCGGTGCGGGCATGGTAGATCTCATCAAAGTACATTTCCGTCAGATACCCGGGGGAAAGATCGATGAGCTCCTGTTCATCAAACAACGCTGTGATCTTGCCCGATGCCGTTACACTGCACAGATTCCCCTTGGCATCATAAATGCCCATCTCGTTGATGAATACTTCCGGCTGCAGCACCTTAATGCGAATGTACCGGGCAGTGTGCGGAGCATCCACCCGCTGCCAGGTGTACATATCGGCCTCTTTCGTCAAAACACTGATGGAATGGGTAAACTCTTTTCCATCCAATGAATAAGCCGCTTCAAAGGCACCATCGCCAATGCCGGGATAATAGTACAGGTGAGAAAGCTCCGTTTCCCTGCCTAAATCCAAAATGTATTCTGCGCCGGCCTCCCGCTCCCTCCAGTAGGAAGATGGCACCTGGGTGGAACCCAGATTCGTAAGGGACACAACGGCATACACAAGGGTGATGGCCGCCATAATAAGGGCATCTTTTTTACTGATGCCTCCCTGCCGCCGGGCATCCGGATTGGGCCGCTGCTGCCTTGTATATGCATAGGCAGCGCGCACTTTGGCATCTTCCCCACCGGCGTGATCATCGCTATGCGGGTCATCCAAGGGATCCTCCAAAGCGTCATCAGGGGCGTCTTCCCCACGACAGATGGAAAACACCACATAACCGCAGTAGAAAAACCCGATCAGGTTCCATAAACTGCATAGCGCAATGACGCCATAGGGCAGCGCGCCCGTGGGGTACAGTAAAATCAAAACCGCATTGAGCAGCGTTACCACCGATGCCACTGTAAAGCAATACAAAAGCCTTCTTTGGCGGTACAGCAAAAAGGCCCACAGCAACAGCAGCACTGCAGGGAACAAATACCGTTCGTGCATGTTATGGGCAAAAGCAAAGATGCCCCAAACCGTAAAAGCACTTACGGGTACAAGGGCCCGTTTTTCTTTTGCGTATAGGTACATGCCACCCGCGTTGAGGCAAACGATGACAATGGATGCAATGCCCATAAACCGGTAGCTGATGCCAAAGAGCATCACGGTGGAATCCGCAAGCCAGTTTGCGCCTAATAAGGCATAAAAGTTAAATGCATTTACCGTAGCATAGGGGTATAACCCTGCCGCCGATGTGTATTTATCCAGAATCCATAAAGGATGCTGCTTTAATGTAAAGGGCAGCACCAGCAAAACCAGGGTCGCAATACCGGCGCCGATGGCAAGCAGGGTTTTCAGCCCCTCTTCCTTCGGCGCACGGATGATATCCGCAACAAAGGCGATGAGCATCATCGGCCCAAAGATGAGCATTTGGGGCTTCACCAGTACCCCCAGCACAAACCAAAAGGCGCACAGGGGCTTATGATCCTGAAGGTATGCGTACATCATCAGCACGGTGATCAATACCAGCACACCATCCATCTGCCCCCAGATGGCACTGTTAAAGATGATAAGGGGATTAAACACATACAGGGCACACAGCTTTAATGCACCCTTCTCCCCCATATACTTCTTTGCAATGCGGTAAATAAAATACCCGCAGGCGGCATCGCACAAAATGCTGGGCAGCTTGATCATCAGGTTAAATAGGGGCATGCCAACTTTCAGCCCCAAAAGATTCCCCATCAGCCCAACTACATACAGCACATAGATGTACCCCGGGGGGTAATCGGCCCACATGCCGGAAATATAGAAATCCGGCAGGCCCACTTTGCCCGCGTGCAGTGCCCAGGAGGAGAAATTCACCATATCCGTGGGGTGGCCAAAGGTAACGTACCCCAATACCACAGAAAACAGCACGCCAAATCCTAAGATGATCCAGACCCCTCTGCCGCTTCTGTGATCCGTAAAAACAGGCGCATCAAAATAACCGTTGCGGATCAGGCTGAAGATCAGCAGTAAAAACGCCAAGGAGCCAATCAGCACAAGAGCAACATCCATTCCGATGGCGTTTACATTTGCATCGGAGCTTTCTTCGGTATGTTCCATCTGCCAAAGATCCACATCGTACAGCCAAACGTAATGGGCGCTCTCGGGCACATCCTTTACAGGCACCACAGAAAGCTGAGCAATACTGCCGGTGCCAAGGGCGGGTTCCTCAAGACTGCCTAAAAAGAAGCTTAACTCAAGAGTGGTTTGGTCCGGCGAAGTCAGCCCGTAAAAGGTGATTTCGGTCTCATCTGCCGATTTACAGATGGGCGATGTACTGTCGCTCAGCTCTTCCGGGATGCAGTAAAGTGCATCCTCTCCGGAAGATGCCGCCATGTAGGTAATGCGGTAGATGGTCTTCGGCTGCACATCCAACACACAGGTGGCACAGCCGTACCCTTCTTGGGCTAAGCTTAAGGTAAACCGGTCTTCTCCATCGGTTTGAAATGTAAACCCCTCATCCCCTGCTGCCGTCCAAAACGGGTTCTCATTTTGGGCATAGGCATCCGACGGCACAAGGTTACCTTCTGCCGTAAAACCGCAGCATAGCAATGCTATGATCACCATCAGTATAATGATCCGAGTTCTCTTCAAACCAACGCTCCTATCAAACATCGATCATAATGCAGAAGCATCAAATGCCCCTATGATATGACGCACCTCTTGGCTATTCAGATCCACTTCCATCACATCAAAGCGGATCTCTCCGTCATAGGGGTGCAGCTGCAAATAGCTTTGGGCAGCCAAGATGGCGCTGCGCATCTTTTTTAAGGTGACCGCCTCTGCTCCATATCCGTATCGTGTGCTCTTGCGGGCCTTTACCTCCACAAAACAAAGGGTCTCCCCCAATTTTGCAATGATGTCATTTTCGCCCCATTGACAGCGGTACCTGCGCCTGAGGATCTCATATCCCTGTTTTAGCAAATAAGCCTCGGCCAATACTTCGCCTGTTTTGCCCTTTTCCTGGTTACCCATGCAAGATCCTCGTCAAAAAGCTCATCCGGTGGATGCCGCTAATGGGGCCATAGGCTTTAATGGCATCGGTATGGGCTTTGGTGCAATAGCCTTTATGCTGATCAAACCCATATAACGGGTACTTTTCCCCATAAGATGCCATCAGCTGGTCACGCTCTACCTTGGCTAAAATGGATGCCGCCGCAATGTGGTAAGAAAGGGTATCTCCTTTGATGATCCCCTCTCCCCTAAGGCCAAGGGAGTTAGGCTGAACCGCATCGCACAACAAATAAGCATCTTTGCCCATGGCGGCATAGGCCCGCTGCATGGCAAGGCGAGTGGCTTCCAAAATATTGATCCGTTCGATCTCCTCCACATCGGCAAAGGCAATGCCGTAGGCGATGGCTTTTTCTTTGATCAAACCGCTACTTTCCACCCGTCGTTTTTCGCTGAGCTTTTTGGAATCGTTGATGGTGTAGATCAAATCATCATCCATGGGCATAATCACACACGCAGCGCAGACGGGCCCGGCAAGGGGTCCCCTACCTGCTTCGTCCATGCCGCAGATGGCACCATAGCGTTCCATATATTCTCCATCAAAAGCGGTCATCAGACCGATGCGTTCAATCTGTTTTGCCGTGGGCTTCATGCTTCGCCCTCCCCGGGCACCGTCTGCAGCGTAAATCGCCCGATCTTCCCGGATCGGAATTCCTCCATCAAGACCCGTGCGGCCTTGTCCAGGTCATAATCCTGGCCCTTCTGCAAAAATCCGCGGGCCTTTGCAACGGCAAGCAATACCCTTTCGTTATCATCGCCCATGGGTACACCGTACCGTTCCACGATCCGCTCGGGCTGCAGCTCAAACAACAGGTTAGAAAGCTCAATGGCCAGCTCATAATAGGCCAGGACATCGTCGTTGATGGCGTTCATGTATGCCAGCAGCTTCGCACCGGCTTCATCCTCAAGCTTGGGCCACAATACACCGGGGGTGTCCATCAGTTCCAAATATGGGGTCAGTCGCACCCACTGCTTGCCCCTAGTCACACCGGGGCGGGAACCCGTCTTCGCTCTGCCGGCGCCGCTTAAATTGTTGATCAAACTGCTTTTGCCCACGTTAGGGATGCCGCACACCATCACACGGATGGTCTTCTTTGCCCCGCGCTTCTTCCACCGCTCCACGATCTCTTTCGTGGCGGCATCGATGGCGGAAAGCACCTCTTTTCGCCCACCGCTTCTGCTGGCGGTAAATGCAACAGCACTTTCCCCCTGGCTTTTAAAATAAGAGATCCACTCCTTGGTGCGCTTTGCATCAGCCAAGTCAGATTTATTCAGCACCACCACTTTGGGTTTGCCGCCCAGCATTTTGGAAAGGTCCGGATTACGACTTGCCAGAGGTGCACGGGCGTCCAGCAATTCCACCGCACAGTCGATGAGGCCAATGTTCGCCTCCATCTCCCGCTTGGCTTTTGCCATATGCCCTGGGTACCAGTTGATCGCCATTTGGTTTGGGTTACGTTCCATAATTCTTTCACCTGTTAACGCATTTTGGGTCCATCACCGCTTGATGTTCCCTCACGGTTTATAAAGATTATAACCTTTCAGAAAATAAACTTCCTCTATAGTAAAATACAACGAAATACGCCGTTCGTCAAAGGCCCCTTCTCCTTCGCATAAGAAATCGGCAAGATCCCAATGCAAATTAGCAAGCAGCCAATCTGACACACGGCGTAAGATCCATCGTATCAACATAAAAAAGGGGCACCATCAGGCGCCCCTTAATTGAGTTATCTTTCTTTGAGCTTGCTGGCCTTGCCTACGCGGTCACGCAGGAAGTAGAGCTTAGCGCGGCGTACACGGCCGTGACGTACCACTTCAATGTGGTCAATACGCTGGCTGTGGATGGGGAAGGTGCGCTCTACGCCGATGCCGTAGCTAACACGACGAACGGTGAAGGTCTCGCTCAGGCCGCCGCCTTTACGGGCGATAACGGTGCCTTCGAAAGCCTGCAGACGCTCACGGTTGCCTTCAACTACCTTAACGAATACGCGTACGGTATCGCCGATAGCAATAACAGGAAGGTTATCCTTCATCTGTTTTTTCTCAATGCTTTTGATGATTTCGTTCATTTGCCTATTCCTCCAAACTTTCCCTCGGATGTGGCGTTGTCATTATAACATGCTGTTATCTTCAGGACAATATTCTTCTAATTGATTCAGATATTCAAGATCGGCCTTGGTTAGTTCAGCTTTGCTTAATAAATCAGGCCTTAAACGCCATGTCAGTGTAAGAGATTGCTCTCTGCACCATTTTTGGATCTCTTTGTGATTGCCGGAAAGCAGTACCGGTGGTACTTCCATTCCCCGGAAGTTTGCGGGGCGCGTATACTGGGGGTGTTCCAGAAGGCCCATGTTAAAGGATTCTTCTTCGGTGGAGTTGGCGTTGCCAAGTACCCCTTCAATATACCTTGCGGTGCTGTCGATGATGGCCAGCGCCGGGATCTCCCCACCCGTTAAGATGAAATCCCCTAAGGAGATCTCCTCATCGATGAGGTTTTCCACCACCCGTTCATCCACACCTTCGTAATGGCCGCAGAGGATGATCACTTCCTCCAGCTTGCTAAGCCGCTTTGCTG